>CAXPOA010000230.1:0-17188 GCA_964218505.1 Luminiphilus sp. | reverse complement strand
CGGGGCGGTCGATGAGATCTGGATGCGTGTTAAGAAGGCGTACCAGCAGCCAGTGTCCGTGAACAGAGGAGTGCCAATCAAAGCAGCCATAAAAAGCTGGATAAAGTTCGCGCGGCGGCTTTAAGTCTTCGTCGCTGCTCATGAAGTGCGCGATCTTGTTGCTGTATTCCTTGTGGATGCAGTCGAGTGCGAGGTTTGCGAATACGGGTACGTACGAGTGGTCATTGTTCGGCAATGGCACGAACTCGTGCGCTGAGTCATCTGCTGGTGCGCTAGTTGGGTCTGCGCAAGCTGATAACACCAACAGGCAAGTCTGGAGTGACATTAGTAATCGAAGTTGCATGGTCAAAACACACTTAGCGAGAAGCACATAACGTAACGGTCGAGTGCTGTGCGGTAAAGTACGGTGTATTAATTTGAGTACATGAAGTTGAATCTCAGGCCCACAAACTAATGGCGAGTCTCAAGTCAATCAGGTAGTTTCGGTTTCGAAACCCTTGAAGGCAGCAGAATATGAAGAATCTAGCTATTGGTCCCATTGGCGAGCCGCTGACATTGCCGAACGGCACCACAGTTCCCCTCTCGCCAGCCTATGCAGCAGGGAATCTTATATTTCTCTCGGGCCAGCTAGCGTTTGACGCAGATATGAAGATTGGTAGCGGCGGTATTGTCGAACAAACCCAGCAGTGTTTGAAGAATATTGAGTCGCTTCTTTTGGAGCTTGGCCTTTGTAAGACTGATATCGTGAAAAGCACCGTATGGCTCGTAGCCAAGGAGGATTTTCAGGGCTTCAACAAGGCGTATACAGCGTTTTTTGAGGATCACAGGCCAGCGAGATCTTGTGTGTGCTCTGGATTATTGGTCGACGGTGCGCTGATTGAGATTGAAGTTGTTGCCACGGTTAAGGACTGAGTATTTTGAAGGCGCCGGTAAAGAATCAGAATGATGAAGTCATAAACTTAGTTGGGTTTAGGTTCAGAGAAATTCGGAAGGAAAATGGCTGGACCCTCAGTGAGGTTTCAAAACGAACGGGTATCTCAAAAGGCACCTTGTCGAAACTTGAGAATGGTAAAACACAGCTGAACTTCAGCAGCGTTAACAAGTTAGCTAGTGGATTGCAGTTGCCAGTCAGTGACTTAACCAACCCTCACTCAATTATTTCCGGTAAACGGGCGGTTACGCGCGCACTGTCGGGAACTGTTTTTGAGAGCGTGGACATGGATTACGAGGTTCTGTGCAGCGATATTGATAACGCGCAGCAGGGCTTCATTCGGGCTGTTGTCAAAGCGAAAGCTGTCGATAGTAATCTTCCTTGGCATAGACACAAGGGGCAGGAGTTCGTTCATGTTTTGCGTGGCGTCCTTGAGCTGCATTGTGAACAACAGCCGCCTCTGACTTTAAACGTTGGTGACAGTGTCTTTTTTGATGCTTCTGTTGGCCACCGCTACATTAGCAAAGGTCAGATCAATGCCGAGATACTGATTACAATGTCACTAAACGGCTATGAAAACGTGGTTGATAACCTCCCGTAGGTCTCGCTCTCGGTCTCGTGGATTGTTTCGAAATCGAAACTTTCATGCTAGTTTATTCTTTTTATCGTGAGGGCAACGAATGACGCGGCGCCTATATGACGTGATCGTAGTGGGTGCTGGGATGGCAGGCGTATCGGTCGCCGCCGAGTTGTCAAAGCGCTGTTCCGTCGTTTTGGTTGAGCGTGAGACGCACCCGGCGATGCATGCGACGGGTCGATCTGCGGCGACCTATATACCGAGCTACCGTGCTGAAAACCCTGCGCTCAGGTTGCTCACTCGAGCGAGTGGTAGGTTTTTGAAGTCCCCCCCCGAAGGATTTGCGGAAAATGCGCTCTTGAAGCCGCGTGGTCTACTGACGTTGCTCAAAGGCGTGGACGGTGCGTCATCGAGTCAAGAGCTTGCCGACCTCAATACTCTTCTGGAAGATCCAATTGTCATGCTGCCAGCTAGCGATGTCCGACGTCGCTTGCCGGAACTAAGTGCCGAGTGGCTGAGTGATGCCTGGTGGGAAGCGGATGTTCATGACATTGACGTTCATGGTCTGCATCAGGGGTATCTCAAGGTTCTCCGAGAGAACGGTGGTCGCATAGTTCTTGCAGAGCTTGCCTGTCCTCGTTTTGAAAACGCTGCTTGGCAAATGTCCGTTGCAGATGAATATCTTGAGGCACCTGTCGTGGTTAATGCGGCCGGCGCGTGGGCGGATGAGTTGGCCGAAAGTGCGAATGTCGCTCGGCTGGGTCTTCAACCAAAACGCCGCACGGCAATTTTGGTCTCGCCGCCAGTACATTGTGATGTAACTGATTGGCCAGTCGTTTTGGCTTATGACGAGAGTTTTTACTTCAAGCCTGATGCCGGGATGCTGTTGGTGTCGCCCGTTGACGCTCATGAGTCACCGCCTTGCGACGCCCAACCAGAGGAGATTGATATGGCTTATGCCGCCGACTTTGCGACCCAGGCTGTAAGTGGGCTCGAGGTAAAGCGCATTGCTCACAGCTGGGCAGGCTTACGAACCTTCGCGTCAGACGAAACGCCAGTTATAGGCTTTGATACTTCTTCCCCCGGCTTTTTTTGGTGTGTGGGCCAGGGGGGACATGGGATTCAAATCGCACCGGCTGTTGCAAAGCTGAGTGCTGCGATGATTAGCGGAGACGACAATACTGTCGAACTCAGTGATCTAGGTTTTCTTCCTGAGTGGGTTTCGCCGTCTCGATTAAGCAGGATTGGAGAATGATGTCGAGCGTCATTTCGATGGAACCCTCGCTTCACAACCTGAAGATTCCCAATGATGGATTAATTCAGAAGGGCATCGTTCTGTGAGCTTATCTCGATTTTTCGCGGTCTATATAACCCCTCCATCGGTTTTCGTAGCGGTGCTCATAGGCGGTGGTTATGGCACCGGACGGGAGATAGTAGAGTTCTTTTCGAAACATGGGTTCGTTACGGGCTCGTTTGGATTGATAACATCGTTTTTTCTCTTTTTTCTTGTCCTTGGAGCAACGTTTGATGTCGCCAGACGTCTTCAGGCTTACGAGTATTCGAGTTTCTTTAAGCAGTTGATCGGTTCCGTATGGTGGTTGTATGAGGTTCTCTACGTACTCCTCGCTATGCTGGTGCTTGGTGTGCTCAGCGCGGCGGCGGGCGAGACAATGCTTCAAGAGTTTGGGCTACCACTAAATTGGGGCTACTTGTTGATGCTGGTGCTTCTAACCGCACTTTTACTCGCAGGCCGAACCTTTCTTCAGCGCGTGCTGACTTTCTGGTCTGCAATGATGTTTATTGTCTTCGGCGTATATTTATTTTTCATTTTCGACCAGTTGGGTGGTGCCACGAGAATGTCAGTCGACTCCGCCCCCGCCCTCGCGGGTATCGCTAGCGGCGCTCTCTATGTGATGTACAACGTTGCCATAGCCCCTGTATTACTGTTTTCAATGCGTGCATTTAAGACTCGGGTGGAGTCCTGGACTGCAGCGGGGATAACGGCTTTTGCACTTGTTTTGCCTGCATTTATTTTTCATTGGGGCTTTACCGCCGTAGACCCCCTGTTAATGGATCAAGCTGTGCCGATGTACTGGATGATTGAGCAATTTGCACCCTCGATATTTAAGATAGTTTTTGTGGTGTTGTTGCTTGGAACGCTCGTACAGACGGGTTCTGGATTGATTCATGGATTTATCGAGCGTGTAGAGCAGGCTCTCGCTGACAGGCAGCAGGGATCGCTGAATCGGCCCGCGCGGATTGGGATTACGATAGGTGCTTTGACGATTAGTTGGCTGTTGGCGCAATTTGGTCTGATCAACCTTATCGGTGCCGGCTACAGTGCAATGGGTGTCGGGTTTGCACTGGTGTACATAATCCCCTTATTGGTGAGATATTTTATTTTAAGAAATCTGGTTCGGGATTAGCTCAAAAGCGGCACTTCCAATTTTTTAGTTGACCCAACCTCGGTGGCTTTACTGACTCCTGACAACGTGCGTGGATCCATCCGTGGATCGGAGAAATAGTTGTTAAAGCTTGAAAGGCGATCAGGTGATCACTAGGGTGCAGGATGGCCGTTCATGATAAGAGCATCGGGTATATTAGACCTCCGCATGCGCCTTCAACCGGCTAGCGTAATCAAGGAGATGCGGCCTAGAGCCTACTTTCTTTTTGTTTAAACAGTTAAAGGCGATCAGAAATTCGGTGTGACCGTCAACGGCGCCGAGAGGGTTTGATGAAATTACAACAAGCAAATAAGGTCAATCGACAAAAACAAGTTGTTAAAACCGCAGCGCGACTTTTCTCATCAACGGGCTACAGATTGACTACGGTTGAGATGGTTGCGCAGCGAGCAAATGTCTCTCCCGTTACGATATACAACAATTTTGAGAATAAGACCGGGCTCTTACTCGCAGTGTTAATCGATGAAGGCGCAGACATGGAGGAGGTTGGTGAGAGAATCGTAGCTCAGAGGAAGCCAGCCGATCTTAGCGTCATCTACAAATTGGTGGATGTATACGTCGGCCACCCCATGGAGTTCATGAATAAGGCGTGTTGGCGCGAGTCGCTCGCCGCCGCAATAACCTCCTCAAATAAGCGATTTATGACTGAGTATCAAAATGTCGACAAGCGCTTGGCTCGGCAACTGAAAAATGTGGTTTGTCGACTCCATGAGGAGCATGTTTTTGAGGCAGGCGTCGATGCAGATATTTTGGGCACCATCATATGGAACAATGTGAACCAGATGTTTACCGACTTCATTTCCGACGAGACTATGACGCTGCAAACGCTCAAAGAGTCATTGCACAGGCAAATAAGTGAGTTGCTCAATCTCGCGGGAAGGACGCCTGCTACTACTTAGGTTATTTGTCCCGCTACAGTTACCCCTTTATCAGGCACGGATAATACAATGTTGTCGCAACACGCTGTCGCGCCAATGACCCCCCCCGCACTGCCATACTGAGTTTTGAGAAGCACGATTGCCAATATTCGACGAACCAGCAGCTCAAATAGGCGGGTGGTTACTGAGCGTTTGCAAGACTAGGCGCCACTTGGATTAGCTTCCGATACACATTCGTAAAGATCAGCAAAGCCAAAGCCGTTGCAATTGCGCAGAGGATCATGACGGAGCTATAGCCCTCTCCGTATAAGAGTATGGTTCCCGCAATCGTTGGTGCGATCGCCTGCGCAACTCCTTGAAGCGCGGGTACTAATGCCGCATACCGACCTGAGTGATCGATATTAGATAGCGTTCCAAGCTGAAAGACGTCAACAAATATCCACAGAAAGCTGAAAGAAAAGACGCTGAATATGAAGGTGGTTTGATCAATCCTCTGTGCCATTACCAGCATACTCAAGCTCATCAAAAGCAATGCAAAGATCAGAGGTTTGGATTGTCCGAAATGGCGAGCGAGCCAAACGGTGAAAACGGCAGCTGAAAGGCTACATATCTGCGCCCAAACAAGGGTGTCAGAGATAAGCTCAGGTGAAATATTCGCGTCAACGCCGGCTCGTTCTATAAACGCCCAGTAGGCGCCCACCATAATGTAAAAAGTGAAAACGGAAGCCAGACAAAGTCTCGGCAAAGCGGCAGGTATTACCGGGCTGTTGGCGTCGGTGGTGTCCTCTGCATGTGCCTGCTTCGCCGGCTCGAAATACCGTGGGATCAAGGGGACGACTAATAGAATCGGTAAGGCTTCCAGGAGATAAAATCCGAAAATCCCATTGATACCCCACTGTGCATCGATAATGGGGAAGATGAAGAAAATAAAGGCATTCATACTGACCAAAACAAAGAGCAATAAACTGTACGCCCAGGCCGTGTTGCGACTGCCTGCCAAACTCGCCGTGCAGGTTGAGTAACAGATGCCCGCACCAATGCCGGCCACTAGCCGGCTCATCAATAAGGGCATGAGGGCTTGATTCTGAATAGACAGAGCGTTGCTGATGATGAGAAGCGTCAAGCCAACGTAAGCCAGCCTCTGACGATTCGTTTTTTCAACCAGCATGGCTGTCACCGTGGACCCTATGAAAAGACCCGTCATATCTGCAGAGGCGATCCATCCAAGTTGCTGTTCATTGAATCCCAGTGACTCCGCTAACGAGCCGACAAATAAAGGCATGCCCATCGCAACCCCGGTACCTGCAATGCCGAGTAAAATCGCTGCTAGGACGGCGGTAGGCTCATCAAATTTGTTCTTGGAGTCTTGGTTTAGCGGTCTGCTTCCGTGACCAAATAAACGAAGTAGACGAGCTTTGATGGTATTCGATCGGTCATTCACCTTTTTTCTCACTTAACTTATGTGTACTCGGGTTTTAGTGGGCACAGCCCCAGAATATTGTCGGCGATTTTTTCGGCAAGCATGATGGTTATCGCATTAAGATTCCCGGCCGGAATCGACGGGATAATTGACGCATCGACGACTCTGACATTGTTAAGCCCATGCACTTTGCCCTCTGCATTTGTGACGCTGTTATCGTCCTTTCCCATGCTGCAAGTTCCACACGGATGGTAGTTAGATTCCAAGGAGCGATGAATCCAATTCAGAATCTCTCGATCATTTTCGAGTTCATCGACCCCGGATAATTCAGTGGTCAGGCGACCCTGCCACGCCGTTTGCTGAAACAATTCTCTGGTCGTTTTAACCATGTCGATGGCGAGGTTTCGGTCACTTGCGTCGCTCAAGTAATTGAAGCGGAACTTTGGCGGACTTTGGGGATTCTTGCTATCTAACCAGAGGTGACCGCGACTCTTCGGGCGCTGCAAACTCGCGAAACATTGAAACCCTGGGTCTATTTTTATCCCCTCGGGCGCAAAGTCTCCGCGCATAGCTATGCACTCTAGTTGCAAGTCAGGGCGCATTTCAGCGCTTGCTAACGATAAAAAGGCACCAACTTCAAAGTGATTGGAGACCCCTAGGCCTCTCTTGAAAAGTAGCCAATCCAGTCCGGTTTTTATCCTACCGATGGGCGTGAGTTCGGCTGCAAGTGAATCCCGGTGATTGCGGGCTCCGTAATCAAAGCACCATGCCGGGTGGTCATGTAAATTCTGACCAACGCCGGGGAGGTGCATTGTTGTATTAATACCAAGAGTGGATAAATGCTCTGCATCTCCCACACCCGACAGCATCAATAGATGAGGTGACTGAATAGCGCCCGCAGACAGGACGAGCTCACCTTCTACAGGGATATCTAGATCCTCGCCTCGTCTTTTCAGCGCCAAGCCAACCGCAGTGCCGTTTGAAAATTTTATTGACTCACAATGCGTTTCCAGCAGTACTTCGAGATTGCTTTTCTTAGGTGAGTCATACAGATAGGCCTGTGAGGCGCTGTGTCTTATCCCGTTGCAGACGTTTCGTTGTATTTCATGCGCCCCACCCTGACGAGCACCGTTGTGATCAGGATTGGTTGATATTCCCAATTCCGACGATGCACTCAGAAACGATCGAAAAAGGGGGTTGGTTATTTTAGTCTTAGTGACTGTTACTGGCCCTGAGAGTCCGCGATATTTTGGATCGCCAAGGGCATAGTTTTCGCTTCGCTTAAAGTAGGGTAAGCAGTGGGCATAACCCCACGTTTCTAGACCATTTTTACTCCAGTCGTCGTAGTCTGCTCGATTCCCCCTTACCCAGTTCATGCCGTTAATCGACGACGAGCCGCCCAGCACCCGGCCTCTCGGCGTGTAGGCTCCCACTTTTGTATCCGCGCTTTGAAAGCTTTCCCGTTCCGCGAAAAACTTCCAGTTGTATCGATC
Organism: Luminiphilus sp.; assembly: GCA_964218505.1. Taxonomy (GTDB): domain Bacteria; phylum Pseudomonadota; class Gammaproteobacteria; order Pseudomonadales; family Halieaceae; genus Luminiphilus. The sequence goes on along the minus strand of CAXPOA010000230.1, from coordinate 9,427 downwards.
CTTAGTCAGAGGAATCCCGAGCCCAGCGGGCATTTGAATAAAGGTGTTCCTGTCATTTGGGCCCGATTCAATTAAGAGAACACGTTTGGCAGAGTTCTCAGCCAGCCTTGCGGCAATCGTGCTGCCCGCGCTACCAGCCCCAACCACAATGTAGTCATAGGATGCGGTTGATAGATGTCGGACAAACTTCAAACCAATCTCCACTTGTTCGGAATGTAATCGACCTGACGACTCACCATACCTTACTCCGCCACTGCGAGATCTATAATGCACTGTGTTTGCTGCGTGACTCTCCGCCGCAGTTCGGGCAATGGCATCTCATCATCGATGATAAATTCGGTAAACAACTGATTTGTGTTGTTCCAGAGAAGTTCACCGAGTGACTGCGCGTCACTGTCGCGCCCTAGGACTTTTTCATCATGGAGGCATTGAAACAGTCCAGTGACTTGGCGCTGCAGTTTTTTTTCGGCGGACCGATATTCCTTTGAGTACTGAGTGCCAGGGCTAGCTAGCGAGGCAGTCAAAGCTTGTCGCCAACATGACTTATTCATAAATTGCATTGGTTGCTCTATGTACAGCTCAACCAAGCGGTTGATGACGGTTGTATCTCGAGGTTTCCGCTTAGCTATCAGCAGCTCGCCAAGTAACTCGGTGTCTCTGGCTTCCGTTTCCAGTACGGCGAAAAGCAACCCTCGTTTGGTTTCAAAGTTGTTGTAAATAGTCATCGGGGAGACCCCTGCACGGGTCGCGACCAACGCAACGGTTGTTTTCCCATACCCAACTGATGAAAAAAGCCGTGCTGCCTCGTCGATGATTCGATTTTCCCTGCTAGCCCTGTTTTTTGAGCTCAACTGCACCTCGCGAAAAAGAAAAAATAATTGTAGTTGACTACAAATATATTTTTCAATAGCCTCTTATTAAATTAAAAATAGCCTGAAATAAGGGGTAATTTGGATGTTTTTAGAAAAATTGATAGAAAAAACTTTATTCGACTTCATTAAATCATCATCAATATCCCCTCGAAAATTGAGCAATGAGGCTCTGCATAATGAATCGCCTGGCAATCAGTTTCTAAGCGTAAAGACGCTACTAGCTGGCCTCGTCATCGTTACGAGCGCTCAAGCGTCTGTTGCTCAAGAAAGCCCGCGCATTATTGAAGAGGTCGTGGTAACTGCAAGTAAACGGGGTGACGTTAGTGCGCAAGATACAGCACTAAGCATCTCGGTCGCCTCGAGCGACATGATCGCCAAGCAAGGCCTCGTCGGAATGGATGACTTTCTTCGCGCAACTCCCGCCACGAACTTCTTGGATCGTGGCGCTGGTCGGAATGGCATTATTATTCGTGGCGTAACCGCGTCTCCACAGACCGATGCCACAGTGGGTGTTTATATAGACGAAACGCCCCTAACCGGCTTGGGCTCGTCATCTCCAGGCAGCGGCGGTAATCCAGATTTGAAATTTGTGGACATGGAAAGAGTTGAAGTGCTCCGTGGTCCTCAAGGCACCTTATATGGAGATGGCTCCATCGCTGGCACCGTTAGAGTCATACCTAATGCACCAGACCTAACCACTCTCTCAGGCGAGATTGCTGGAAACTCTTCGTCGACGGCAGGTGAAGGTGGCGACAATACAATGCTGCGAGGCGTACTCAATATACCCGTGGTAAAGGACACCTTTGCGATTCGCGTCGTCGCCTACGATTATGACAACAGTGGTTACTACAAGAGCGTTGCCGGTAGCAACGCAGACAAACAAATTTGGGCAGGCGCCTTCGGCGGAATCACAGCGGATAAGGGCGACGTGGGCAGTGACGAATACACCGGGGGAAGAATATCTGCACTCTGGCAAGTCACCGAGACCTTCGACGTGTCGCTATCGCACATTACGCAAGATATCGAGCAACGGGGGATACCTGAATCTCTCATGAATCTAGGTGATACCAATAGAGCCCCTTTCCAAAAGCTGGACGGGAGTGATGAATCACTTGGGATGGATTTCGATGTCACCAACCTCGATATGAATCTCGATCTGGGTCAGATAGAAATCGTCTCCTCTACATCAATTGCCGAGACAAACTCCCTTCAAGATCGCGACCTTGGCTTATACTTCGGCCCATTTATTGGTGTTGACGATATTCCGCTTTTCCTCACAGATTCTGGCGATATAGAGAGCTTCACACAGGAACTCCGACTCAACACGCGTCTGGACGGACCCTGGCAGTTCCTTGTCGGTGCCTTCTATCAGGATATTGAGAATAAACAGTCGCAGGACTTTGTATTTGAGGGGGCTCCCGAGCTCGATCCCTTCGGAGGCTTGATGCTATTTGAATCAAGACTCAAGGAGGATATCGAGCAACTCTCTTTCTTTGGAGAGGTGACTTACGATCTTACAGAAAATCTGGCGGCAGTCGCTGGTATACGGCATTACGACTACGAGCAGACGGCTTCCGATAACGCCGACGGCCTATTCAATGGAGGAGCCTCGACAAACACTCTTGAGGCGGATGATTCGGGGCAGACTTATAAATTCGGCCTGACTTATGCGCGCAGCGATACGGCAACGTATTACGCAACCTTTGCTCAAGGATTCAGATTAGGCGGACCTCAAGCCGAAGTCCCAGCAGATCTATGTGATCTCGATGGCGACGGTCTCATTGATGGGCTGGGTGTCGCTGCACCGAACCAAATAGACTCCGATGAACTGGATAGCTTTGAACTTGGCGCAAAGTTTTCTCTTGCCGACGGTCGTGCTGTCCTGAACGTGGCGGCTTACCAAATTGAGTGGGAAGGAATCCCAGTAGCGCGAACGGCTGACTGTGGTTTTGGCGTAACGTTGAATGCCGGTGAAGCAGAAAGCAGAGGCATCGAAGTCGAAGGGCAGTGGCTGCTATCGGACATTTGGAGCCTCAACTACGGGCTATCCTATGTAGATACGGAGTTGACATCAGACGCTCCTGGCCTAGGCAGCGCAGGTGATCGCCTCCCCGGCACTCCTGAATTTCAAGCCTCTCTCGGTGTACAGGCTGATTTTTATGTAGCAGGCCGGCCACTGTTTGCACGCGCAGACATTGCACGTACGGGCGAGTATTTTAATAACTTACAGGAGCAGGGGATTGGCGCTGGAGACTTCACCACGGTAAATCTTCGCCTCGGAGCTGATATTACTGAACGAATATCTCTCGACTTGTTCGTTAAGAATCTCACCGATGAAGAGGGCCTGACATGGGTTGAAACAGAAATTGGCGACGGACGTGCCAATTACATTCGACCCAGGACGATTGGGCTCGAGGTTCGAGCACTGTTTGGGCAATGAATCGTACGACCTAATGGAGGCCCATCTCGGTACTAAACCGCCTAGACTCACATAGGCAGCTTCCGAGAAATGAGTCTGGCAGTAAAACTCAACACCACTATCATGATGGCGCCCGCGCACCCTGCCTGGGCGCCGTTATCAACAGAAACCTGGAGGCCTACTTGCCAGCCATAGTGGATAACAGCCGCACCTGGTGAGGCTACGCCACGCGCCTAAAGTATGTTGGGGCAAAGTGGCAGTTTCACGGCGCCGAACGTTAATCTGTTTAACTTGCTTGTTCAGTCCCTCTGTCTAATCTGGCTTAGTGAGGAGTCGTGCGAAATGACGAAGTTCACCCAATGAAAGGCATCTATTCATCGTTAGCTCTTTTACTGGCCCTATCCATTAGCGCTTTTAGTCAGGCAAAAGAGCCGTTCTCGCCAATGGATTTGTTCAAGATTGCCTATGCAGCGAATCCGGTTGTCTCCCCCAATGGCCACGTCATTGCATTTGATCGCGTTTACATGGATGTCATGACCGATAGCCGTCGCAGTGATCTGTGGGTAATTGACAACGATGGCAACAATTTGCGCCAAATATCGGAAGGTTTCGATGTTGTCGGTCCGCCCGCCTTCACACCAGCTGGGGACGCCCTAGCTTTTGTTGCGGTCAAAGATGAGCAGTTCAATATCGTTAGTCAAAATCTAGCCACTGGCGATAGAGCCAAACTGGGTGAGGATTTGGCAGGTCCCGCTAATCTATCCTTCTCGCCGGATGGGAAATGGTTGGCCTTTACCATGCCGGTTGCCTACGAGCCAGACACTATGGGTGATATCCCCACCGCTCCGGAAGGAGCCAAGTGGGCGCCACCCCTGGTGGTAGAAACACGTCATATGTATACCTTAGATGGGGCTGGTTACTTGCCATTTAGCAGTCATCAGGTTTTTCTGATTTCCACTGAAGGGGGGGTAGCCCAACAACTGACAGAGGGTCGAACAGACTATGCCAGCGCGCTGACATGGTTGCCTGATTCATCCGCATTGTTATTGAGCGCTAACATAAAGAGTGACGTCAACAGGCCACTCGATACGGATATTATTCGTCTGGATATCCAGACGCGTGAGCTCACCCCTCTTACTAAACAACTGGGTCCGGATTCGACACCGCAGATATCTCCTGATGGGAAACGCATGGCCTGGATAGGGAATAAATACAGACGGGTCGAGATCCAGAGTCAGCGACTTTATACGGCCGCATTAGATGGCTCCGACGCCAGGGAATGGGCGCTTGGCGACGACTTCAGTGTTTCTGACTTCGCCTGGCATCCGGATAGTGAGCAGGTATACGTTCAGTATGAGGATCGCGGAAAGCTCATTTTGGCGCTGCTTTTTGAGGACGGCTCTGTAACTAGATTGAGCGATGAGCTTTCCGGTTGGGAAATGGATCAGCCATATGTGGCTGGTAAGTTTGCAGCTAATGGAGGAGTGGCTGCATTTACCGAGGGCAATGCGACGACACCGAGTGAACTGGCAGTGGTTGATGCTCTAGGGCGCGTGAGGACACTTACCGATCTAAACCACGCGCTGCATGAGGCCGTTCAGTTTGCATCGGCTGAGGAACACACGGTCAAGTCGAGCGTTGATAAGCGCGAAATACAGTATTGGATAATGTATCCCCCCAATTTTGATCCAGCCAATTCCTACCCGCTGCTACTGCAGATACACGGAGGCCCCCAGGCGGCTTATGGCCCGCACTTTGCGGCCAACAACCAGTTGTACGCGGCGGCCGGCTATGTGGTGGTTTACAGTAATCCAAGGGGGTCGACCGGCTATGGCGACGAATTTGTCCAGACGATCAGTCACAATTTTCCAAGTCAGGATTACGATGACCTGATGGATGTGGTTGACGCCACAATCGCATTAGGTTTTATCGACGAGGAGCGGCTCTATGTTACTGGTGGCAGTGGTGGTGGCACTCTAACCGCCTGGATCGTGGGTAAAACGAAACGGTTTCGCGCGGCGGTGGCGGTTAATCCGGTTATCAATTGGACCAGCTCTGCCCTGACCATGGATCTTAATAAATTGTTGGCCAACCACTTTTTCGCTGATCTACCGTGGAACGATCCCATGAGCAGCTGGTCTCGCTCACCGCTTTCTTTGGTCGGCAAAGTCACGACCCCCACCATGCTGATGACCGGAGAGCAGGACATGCGCACGCCAATTACGGAGGCAGAGCAGTTCTTCAATGCACTGCAGATAGAGGGTGTAGATACCGCTTTGGTCAGGGTGCCAGGAGCCAGCCACTGGATCGAGTTTCGACCAAGCCAGTTGATTGCCAAGGTCAACGCAATCTTGGCGTGGTTTGAGCGCTACGGTGAAGCGGCTGGTGTTTCTGAGGACGCATAACGCAGTGCGTCGACGCCCTGTGCCATTTTCGGCGCTTTTACCTCGGGATGGTCAGACTACTGGCGGTTGACCTGGTATTTACAAGACATTGGAATCACACCCTATGGCAACAAAACGTGATGGGCATAACTTGGACTCCTTCTACATCAACGGTGTGTGGAAAAAAGCCAGTAGCTCTGCGGATAAGATGAGTATCATCAACCCGGCCTCCATCAATGACATTGGGAGCGTGGCACTAGGCAGCGCTGCGGATGTTGACGACGCAGTGTTGGCCGCCCAAGCCGCATTTCAGGAATTCCAAGGCAGCACGAAAAATGTGCGTCTAGGGTATCTTGAGAACATTCTTGCCGTTTACAAATCACGGTATGAAGAATTCGTGGAAGCGATATGCTTGGAAATGGGGTCACCCGTGACGCTTTCTCGGGAGGCGCAGGCCTACACGGCTATTGAGCACCTTGAATCTACGATTGTGGCGCTCGAGAAGTTCGAACTGCGAGAAGAATACGATGGCTATTGCCTTAAGTACGAACCCGTTGGTGTTTGTGGACTGATTACGCCCTGGAACTGGCCGATCAGCCAGCTGGTTGCGAAGATTGCGCCTGCGATTGCTGCGGGTTGTACCATGGTGGTTAAGCCCTCGGAATTCTCGCCTCTGTCTGCACAGCTGTTTGCCGAGGTAGTGGATGAAGCTAATCTCCCTGCAGGCTTATTCAATCTGGTTTATGGTGATGGGAAAGAGGTGGGTTCCGCTATCAGTCATCATCCTCAGATCGACATGCTTTCCTTTACGGGATCTACCCTCGCTGGGAAAGCTGTGGCGCAGGCCGCCGCTATTGGCGTCAAGAGAGTCTGTCTGGAGTTGGGTGGGAAATCGCCAATAATTCTGACTGAGGGCATTGATCTTGAGTCTGTCGTACCGGAATGCGTATGGCTGTGTATGGAAAATACAGGACAGTCGTGCAATGCAGGCACGCGTCTACTGGTGCCCGAGAGCCTGCATGATGAAGTGGTGGAGATCGCAAAAAATGTGGCCGAGTCCTATGTCATTGGAGATCCCTTTGATGAAGCCACACAGCTTGGGCCCCTAGCCAATCGCGCCCAATTTGAAAAAGTCCGGTCCATTCTGGAAGACGCTGAAACCGACGGCATCAAACCTGTGACAGGTGGCTCGGGCCCGGTGCCCGGCTGTCATTCCGGTTATTTTGTTCAACCGACTATTTTTTCAGGTCTGACTAAAAATTCACCGATCGCAAATGAGGAGATCTTTGGTCCTCTTCTGGCGATCATGCCCTACACTGAGCTTGACGAGGCGGTTGAGATCGCCAATCAAACACAATATGGCCTCTCCGCATACATCTATACAAAGGATAAAAGTATTGCTGAGAATCTCTCCCAGCGATTGCGGTGTGGCATGGTTCACATTAACGGAGCACCCCTGGTGGCCGAGGCTCCTTTTGGGGGTTACAAGCAATCGGGCAATGGTCGCGAGTGGGGTTTCTTTGGACTACAGGAGTTCATTGAAGTAAAGGCCATCATGTCGTGATCACGTCGGGAGCAATTCCAATGCTATTAACACGATTACCTGCATCCAGCATTGGATCAATATTACTGGTGTGTTTCCAGGTGCTCTCGGTGAACGCAGAAGATATTGAAGGTGGATATGATGTTGGGGTTCATTACGATAAAGCCGAGGTGATGATTCCCATGAGGGATGGCGTCGAGTTGTTCACAGCCATTTACACACCGAAACAGCGTACCGAACAATACCCGATCTTGCTCTACCGCACGCCGTATTCAATTGGCAGCTACGGTAGTGAAACATACCCTACGGCTAAGGCGATGGCCCCGTCGGCAGAGATGGTTGAGGACGGGTATATCTTTGTTTATCAGGATCTGCGCGGCACCTATAAGTCAGAGGGGAATTTTGAGATTACGCGGGTAAACCGTGAGCCACAGGATGGTCCCTTAGCAACCGATGAGAGCACCGATGCTTACGACACGATTGACTGGTTGATTAATAACATCGATGGTCATAGCGGGCGCGTGGGCCAGTGGGGTATCTCTTACTCAGGGTGGACGACTGTTCAGGGGATGATTGACGCTCACCCTGCATTGAAGGCCTCGTCACCTCAGGCGTCGCCATCAGACATGTTTATTGGCGATGACTGGCATCACAATGGCGCTTTCAGGCTGACCTATGCATTCGCGTGGTTAGATTTTGCGGCTCAAGACCGTGAGGCCCCTACCGAAGAGGCGCCAGAACCGTTCAGTTATGGGACGCCTTGGGGTTACGAATTCTTCCTAAACGCGGGTCCAACCTCCGAGATGAATAAGCGGTTTTTCAACGGCCGCGTTCCCGCTTGGGAGGACTTTATAGAGCACCCAAATTACGACCGTTTTTGGCAGCGCAGGAATATGCTGCAGCACATGAATAACATCGATCATCCTATTTTGAACGTGGCCGGTTGGTTCGATGCCGAAGACTTTTATGGGCCACTGTCGATCTACCAGGAAATCGAAAAACGCAATCCCAACAATCAAAGTACGTTTGTCTCTGGTCCCTGGCGTCATGGTGGCTGGATGAGAGACGACGGCTCATCGTTGGGAGACTTTCAATTTGGAAGCAAGACCTCGGAGTACTTTAAAGAAAATGTGGTGACCCCTTTTTTCGCCTACCACCTAAAGGGGGAGGGCGACTGGGATGCTGACGAAGCAATCGTCTTCCAAACAGGCGCTAATCGCTGGCGGCATTTTGATGAGTGGCCGCCTAGAGGCGTTGAATATAAACCGCTCTTTTTGGCCTCGAACGGTGCTCTAACGTTTGAAACGCCAGCCGCGACATCATCCTCTGATGAGTACGTGAGCGACCCCAAAAAACCCGTGCCGTTCACGAAAGATATTACGGTTGGCTGGCCGGGACACACTTGGATGATTGAAGATCAACGCTTCGTGTCGACACGGCCGGATGTGCTGGTATATCGATCAGAGGTGCTAGAGGACGACCTCACCATCGCGGGCCCCATCTTGGCCAACTTGTTTATCTCGAGTACTGGGTCCGACGCCGACTTTTTTGTGAAGTTAATTGACGAGTTTCCAGGGGATATTCCTGAGTCTAGTGGTGACGCTGCTTCTATGGCGGGTCAACAAATGTTGGTGGGCGTCGAAGTTATGCGCGCTAAATACCGAGACAATTTTGAGTTTCCGCAGCCGCTTGAGCCCGGAGTTGTGACGCCTATCTCTTTCAACATTTGGGATAAATTCCACACCTTCAAAAAAGGGCATCGCATCATGGTTCAGATTCACAGTTCGTGGTTTCCAGCCTATGACCGCAATCCGCAGCAATTTACGGATATTTATCGTGCGCTACCTGAAGACTACAAGACCGCGACTCAGCGGATTCATCGCTCAAAAGACGCCGCTTCGAATTTGGTACTCCCGGTCTTGATCGCCAATTAATTTGGCTGAGGGGGGTGACAGGGTGGGCTTACGTATTGCTGCTCCGTTGAACCGCTATTTCACGTGATGTGCAGGCATGGGGATGAGTCGGTCAGTCGTGTTTTCCCATCAGGTTCTCAACGAGAAAGTCGATAAATACCTTCACTTTTGGCACCAAGTATTTGGGCTTTTGGTAGAGGAGATAAATGCCCATGCCCGGGTTCTGATTGACGCTCAAGGCAGTGTCGGTCAGTAACTCTACTAGTTCACCCGACACCAAATGGGGTTCGACCGAC
>CAXPOA010000229.1:0-3404 GCA_964218505.1 Luminiphilus sp. | reverse complement strand
GTCAGCGGCGGCTATAGGACAGACGGTGGTCGTTACAGATGACTTCGAAAGCTACGCATATCAAGCACAGCCATTGGGAGATTGGAAACAGCGCGTGTTCAAATTCAGTGATGCGGGCTGCCAAACCTTTACCGGAGCCACTCCTGGCTTCGACCAAGGTCCTGCAAACATGGAGGACTTCTTTGGCCTTGAATACTACAACATAGGCGGTCTTGACCTTACTAGCTACATGTCGGGCACCAAAAACCTGATCGTGGCGGACCAGTCTGAACATGTGTTTGATGCATGTCATCAGGTTCGCGTGGTACGTGAGTTTATTACAAGCTCGGAATCCGATTTGGGCGAAGGTAAGGTGGTTGACTATAGTTTTGCAATTGACGTAAAGCCTAACAGCAGCTCGGAGTACCCCAACGACACGAGTGCAGCATTTATGCTTTATTTGGGATTCTTCAATCCTGATAACGAGTACAGCACTATCAAGGAAGTATTTCTGCCCGTCGATTTGAGTGCTGGCACGGTCACACTTAGCGAGACCGGTTTGAACTTTAAATCCCTCCCTAATATTTTGGCAGTGGTCGGGATCATCGCTCAGGCCGACGCAGGAGATCAGGCTGTCTCAAACTGGGATAACATGTCAGTTAGCTGGGTGGAAAATAGCGACGCCGCTTTAGCAGAAGAAACTGCTGCCTGTGAGGATACCAGTACTATCAGGTTCGATGGCGCGTTCGACGGTGCCGAGGCGACCTGCAGGACTGACACCTACGAGTTCCCTGTCGGCGCTGCAAGTTATGCCGGCTTTGCCGATAGCTACAGGGATGAAAGTCTCTACCCCTTCCATTTCCCGAGCGGTGGCAAGATCACCTTTGACTGTACATCTAATTCACAGACCGAAACCCAGCGTGTTCGGTTCAAGTTCGAAAGAGCACCTTACCCGAATAACGAACCTGAGTTCTTTACCGACTGGGTAGAGTGCCCAGCGGAAACCGCGGCACTGACACGACTTTCTGAAGTGCACTCGGTAGCAAACGGTGAAGGCGCGCTAAGCGTGGATATTCCCATTCGAGGGTTTAACCAGAGCTACGACAGCTTCCTGTTGTTTTTAGAGACACAGGGAGGGCCTTCAGTAACACTCACTAATGTAGCCGTAACTTCGTATTATGATGGAGATTACGGGCCCAACGGTCCAACTCCTCAAAGTACTCCTGACGCTGAGCCAATCCCAGTTTTACCCCTCGGCGGTCTGCTGGGTCTGATCACTCTTTTGGGCTACATGGGATACCGTCGACGGTAAATAATCCGGCCAGACGCTAAAACCCGCCCCTGTGGCGGGTTTTTTTTGCCTGTCCAACACCAATTTAGCTGGTTAGCGATTACACTCTCGCTCTCAGAAATTGCCTCTTTTGGCTTGGACGGCATTAACGCAACTAAATGTTCGTCGCGAGCTTGAGCCAATACTAAGCAGCTGCGGAATCGAGAGATGAAAACAGTCAGTGATCAGTTGGTGACGGATACCGGCGTTCTTTCGCCGGAATTTCCTCAGGTGTATCCGACACTGTCGGGCTTTCAGCTCGATAATCCCTCCTCATGGACCGCTGGTCAGCCTTATGAGCTGTTCGCCACAATGCGCGAGCAGGCCCCCGTGATGTGGTCGCGCCCCATGCCCAAAAAGCCAGTATCGGGTTTTTGGTCTGTTACCCGATATGAGGACATTAAGCAGGTGGAGCTGGCCCCTGAGATTTTCTCCTCACAGCGCGGCAGCATGCATCTGGCTATTCCAAACCGTTCTGAATGGAAAGCCCGTCAGTTGATGGAGGCATCGTTAAATAGCTTAATTAATCTCGATGGCGCACTGCACATAAGTCTCCGCACACAGCACACGCCGTTCTTCTATCCGCTTTTTATCGACACACTGAAAGCTCGCGTCGCGGAGAAGGTTGATTCGCTGCTGGACAGACTCGAAGCCAAGGGCCCCGTGGTTGACTTCGCGAAGCTCTTTTCTTTAGAGCTACCCCTTTTTACGCTGTGTGAAATGCTTGGGATCGATAAGGAAGACCGCCCGCGGATTGCTCATTGGATGCACTATCTCGAAATGGCGGCCCAGTATTTGACCAACCCCTATCAAACCTTTTTTGCGGAGCCGACACTCCCTTTCCGCTTCAAAGGCATGCTCAAGGAAATGTTTGTCTATGGCGAAGCAGTGATGGCGGACCGGCGGAAAAATCCTCGAGAGGATCTTCTGACCCTCATCGCTCACGCTGAACTGGATGGCGAGCAAATGCCCCAGTCTTTCCTCGATGGCTCCTGGTTGCTCATCATTTTTGCGGGCAACGACACCACAAGAAACTCCCTCTCGGGCACCATGCGTCTCATGACGCAATTTCCTGAGCAGCGTCAAATGATCCTGGATGATCCATCGTTGATCCCGAAAATGACTCAGGAAGCACTTCGGATGGTTTCCCCTGTGGTGACCATGCGGCGAACCGCAACCCAGGATACCCAGATCGGCGAGCAGCGCATTGCAGAGAACGAGAAGGTCATCATGTGGTACGGGGCGGCGAATCGTGACCCGGAGGTTTTTCCCGATCCGGATAACTTAGATATGCACCGACCCAATGTGGAAAAGCACCTATCCTTTGGCCATGGGGTACACAAGTTCCTGGGGAGTCGAATTGCGCAGATGCAGCTCAACATCGCGTATGAACGAATTTTTGAGCGTTTCCCTAATATCCAGTGGACCGGCAAGCAGAAGATTTCTCCGGTGGTTTTGGTCCATGCTATCTCCAGCTTGCCCGTACACCTTTATGGTGGTGCTCGCCGTTAACGAGCCTACCCATTCCTGTTAACGAGCCTACCCATTCCTGAGTGGTGTGCTTGCATGTAGGTGGCGCCTCGCTAGCGTGGGCCTATTTTTCAGTAATTTAACAAACGGATCCTGCTGCCTGGACTCGCTCATATAAAAATCGAGTCAGGGTCTGTCGATCTTGCAGGTGCTCGTACTCAGTTGGTTCCAGCGCTTCGCCCACATCCACATGAATCGTGGTGTTGAAACGCCGCAACGCCTCGTGCATCAGCATGGCCATGCGCAGGGGTTCCGCGATGTGTGAGGCGATGTGGAAAGCGCGGCTGTTTTGACCATGAAAGAACACGGGTACTACCGTGGGCCGGTAACGCAGTGCGAGTTTCGCGGCGAAAGTAGTCCAGAGCGTGTCGGTGACTGCACCCAAACCAAAACGGGTGGCCGTAGAAACCGTCCCCGAGGGGAACAGAATCAGTGGGGTGCCGTTATTGAGCGCATCCCCCGCGAGTTGCTTGGTTCTTATGTTGCGACGTTCTGCCTCCCGTGTGCCGGCAAAATCGATCGGTAAAAAGAAGGGCGCCAGATCACGATCCTGGCAAAGCAGCGA
>CAXPOA010000228.1:0-5864 GCA_964218505.1 Luminiphilus sp. | reverse complement strand
CACCCAGAATATCTGATAACCAATCAGGATGATGAGTGCTGCGAGCCAGATCTTCTGATTAGTGAGCAGCTCCTTCAAATCCGTGACCAGGCCTGACAGGCCGTGACGGTTGGGGTTGGGGGGCGCTTCCATATGAGATGTTCTGAGTGCGAAAAACAGAATCGGCGGAAAACCAATCGATACCAGTCCGTAGAACCAAATAACCGCAATTAACGATCCGCTGGTGCTTGCCTCCAGGGAATTCAGGAAATAGGCAAACACGGCAAGACCAATCGTTGCCAATAGCGCCTCGACCAATCCTCGGCCACTCTCCAGTAAGCCAAAGAAGCGGCCCTGTTGATCGTGGGGGGCGAGGAGGGAGGTACCTTTAATGAGGGCGCCCCAGAGCGTCAGTCCACTGGTGAGCCCCCAGCCGATGAAAATCAATTTGATCTGCGCGAAATCCGGGACCGTGCTGAGCCAGAGTGCGAGTAGGCCGGTACCCGCCATCGATATACTCATTAGCCAGCGGGTAGGAAGTTTGTCCGACAACCATCCACTTGGCACATAGGTCAGAAAAAAAATGACTCCCATGATCGAGTGGCATTCGCCTAGTTGAGCACGGGTGATGTCGAAGGTCTCGAGCATCGATCCCTCAAAATTCTGGCGCATGTAGACCACGGGATAGATCGCCCCGCTGCCAATGATCAGGAGTAATAGCTGTAGATAGCGCTGCCTTAGGCTGGGCTTGGCCGCTTGTATCTCTTGGTGTGCCGATGTTGATGTCTCGATGGGTACGTCCTCGCAGCCAAAATGTTGAGTTACCAGCAGTCTACCTTGTTACCAGAGTTTAAATAGCGCGGTGCCTATAAATGTCCCCAGTGCGTAGCCCAACACACCAACCAATACTCCCGGGGTAATCTGGTCGCGCCAGCCTTTGGCTGCTGCCATCGCGGGGGCGGTCGTTGCTCCCAATATGGCCGCGTTGGAAGCGGTCAACAGTTCGGGCAGTGTCAGCTTGCAGAGGAAGCCCAGACTCAGCAATACAGCCAGATGCACGGTGAGTAAGATGCAGACCAGGCTGATGAGTAGGGGGGCGACCGCTAGCATGGCGGGGATATCGGCACCCGCCGCAATAGCCGCAAAAAAGACAAATGACAGGGCAATGCCCAGCTCGAAAGCGCCGCTGAACCACCGTCGGGCATTGGGTACCAACGTGGCGACCATAAGGACCAGTCCCGTGAGGATGATATAGCGCCATCCCGACAGGCCGAGCATCGCTTCTAAGGTGTCGGTGATGGCCACCCGAGACAGGCTGGCGGCGATCCCTAGGCAGAGAGACGTGGCGGTGACCGGGTCTTCGGTGCTTAACTCATCAGTGATCGCATGATCTGAGGCTTGTTTGCTATTGGGAAAAAATCGTGCGATGCCAGCAACCCCTGGAATGAGGGCGATGAGACTTAAATAGAGTGCGCTGAATAAATTATCTGCTGCAGTCGCCGCTGAGAAAAACGAGGCGTCTTGATTAAGCCCTGTGATTTCTCCCAGGGCCGCGTAGTTCACTGAGCCGCCGATGTATGTAGAGGCAAATAGCCCAACGATGCCGGCTTCACGAGCCTCGATCGGTAAGCTAGAGCCTGACCCAAACACACTAAGATCCAAGAGCAGCGCCGCCACGGTGACACCGGCAACCGTTCCGATAGTGGCCAGCAGAAACGCTGCCGTTGTGCGAGAGGCTTCCGTTACAATACGCCGCAGGTCAGCCTGAAATAAAAAGAGTGGGATCAGTACGGGCACCAGATAGGTGAAAACAAAGCCATAAGCCGGGGCGCTGTGGGGGATGATGTTCAAGTTACTCGCCGCGATTGCCCCCAGGATCACGATAACTGTACCGGTCACCTGCGCGCCAAGTCGGGTCCTGGCAAGCAGCATGGAAACTCCAGAGAGGACCATAAGTGCTGCGATGACGGCGATTGAGTTGTCTGCAGGAATCAGGGGCATGAAAACCAAGCTGCCTCTTTTTTATTTTATGGTGTGATCAACCACACACTGCGGTTAACCCGATAGCGTGGATAACCCCAGAGCATAGTGGGTAACCCAATAGAAAGTCGCGTTGATCAAGCATAGACGATGTCGGGTGATTCAGGCTAGGTTGTAAGGATGAATAAACAAACAGACTGGCGTGACAGGCTAGATAGTGCCCTCAAAGGCAACCGACGGGACGCCTACAGCCGCTACTTGCAGTTGGCTACTGTCGGGCTTGATGGGGCCCCTCGTTGCCGGACGGTGGTTTTTCGTGGGTTTCTGGAGGAGAGCAACACGCTGCTGGCGATCACCGACGGACGCAGCCAAAAAGTGGAGGAAATAGCGCGAGACAGCCGTGCGCAGGTACATTGGTACTTTGTAAGGAGTCGTGAGCAATTTCGGATGGATACCCGGGTAAGAATGGCGGATCTTTTGGCGCAGCAAAGTCTGGTTGCCGATATGTGGTCCCGGCTGTCAGAGGCGGCTCGAGCGCAGTTTTTTTGGCGCCCACCGGGTGCGCCTCTCAATACGGGCGAATCGATACCGCCGACAGAAAATCCTCCCGATAATTTTCAGGTGATGCTGATAGAGCCTCAGCAGGTGGACTACTTGTGGCTGGGTAAACGGCATCACCGTGTTATCAGTGCGCTCTCGAACGGCACGTGGCGTGAAAGGGAGGTGAATCCATGAAGGGATTGGCTATCAAACCTCCAGGATGGAAAACGTCGTGCTAGAGAACGGTCTCCAGAAGGCCGCTGGGCTGCTGCAGGCGGGACATCACCAACGGGCGCTCGCTGTTCTTGCAGCAGTTGAGGCGGCTGGGAGCGAGTCTGCCGACTATTGGCAGTTGCTGGCGCTGGCGCACAAAGGGCTCGGTCAGCTTTACGAGGCGGAAGCAAGTTATCTCAAAAGCCTCGAGCTAAATTCTCAACCTCATGTAATCACTAATCTCGCTAATCTGTATCGACAGCAGGGACGACTTGATGAGGCGGAGAATCGATACAAAGACGCCCTCAATGCGGACCCCAAGAACGTGCCGGCGCTCGTTAACTATGGTCAGCTACTCACGGATGGGAAGCGGTTTGACGCCGCGGCGGACCGATTCTCTGTTGCCCTTGAATATCGCCCCGGACACGTCAATGCGCGAATTGGTCTCGGGCAGGCGCTACAACAACTCGGTGACCAACAAGGCGCTGTGGGGCTGTTTCAGGATGTGCTCTCCGACAACCCCATGAATGCTGCAGCCTTAAACGGCCTGGGGATCTCCTTGAAGACCATGGGATTCGCCGATGAAGCCGTGCTGACGCTCCAAAGGGCACATGAAGTGGCGCCCAACTCTGCCGATGTGCTCCTCAACCTTGCCAGCGCGTTGGCTCTCGCTGATCGCTCTGAGGAGGCCGTGGCGGCTTATCAGGCCATGCTGGTGGAGGAGCCGGACAACCCCGAGTTTCACCATTACTTTAATGGTTATCTTGGGGTTATTGGCCATCCAGATTATCTTGAGTCCTACCGTCAGGCGCTACAGCGTAATCCGGGTGACGTGGGATTTGCCGTACCACTCGCGCGAAAGTTGTTGCTCGAGGAAAAAGGGGAAGAGGCACTCGATGTGCTGTTCCGATCCCTGGAAGCGGGTGGAGAAGCTGCCAGACTGAATCGCGAACTAAGCTATGCCTTACGTGAACAGGGTCAGTTTGACCGGGCTCTAGAGCACGCTGTGGCAGCACGAGATAAAAAAGCCGACCCCGCCAGCGAGCGGGAACTGGCGACTGCACTGATGGCTGCTGGGGCTGACTATGAGGAAGCTCTGGCGCTTCTGCGCTCGTTGGTAGAGCGCTTTCCCGAGGACCAGGGGTTGTGGGCGCTGTTTGCCACAGCGTTACGATATGTCGGCCTCGAGAACGAGTACCGCGTCTTGGTCGACTACGACAAAATGATTCGGGTTCGAGAGATAGTCACGCCCGAGAAATTCGATACCCTCGACGAGGGATTGGCTTTTTTCCGTGAATCTTTGCTGCGCCTTCATACCACCCAACACCATCCGGTAGAGCAATCAATGGTTCACGGTACGCAAACCCTTGATGATCTCTTCAGTCGTCGGGATTCCGCTATTCAGCAGCTGACAGAGGTGTTGGGTTATCAGCTTTTATCGGTGCTATCGGCGATGCCCCAAAGTGATTCGCACCCCCTGTATCGTCGCAATACGGAGAGATTCCGATTTTCTGATTCCTGGTCGGTGCGTCTTTGGCGCGATGGCTATCACAAAAACCATTTTCACTCTCAGGGATGGTTAAGCAGCGCTTTCTATCTCACGGTGCCCGATGCAGTCGATCATGGCGGTGAAGGCTGGATCAAATTTGGGGAGCCGGGTTTTAACGCGCGGGAACCTCTTTCGGCTGACTACTGGGTGAAACCAAAAGAGGGCTCCCTGGTCGTCTTTCCCTCCTATCTTTGGCACGGCACCGAGCCCTTGAAAACCGCCAGTGAGCGCATGACCGTGGGGTACGACATCCTCCCGGCAGCCCAGAATCGGGGATAGTCGCTCCGGCATACCAGTTCAGGAATACCAGCTCAGGAAATACGCCGCTCAATACCCTCCCAGTAGGGCTCGCGCAGTACGGTCTTGAGAATTTTGCCTGAGGGATTACGGGGTAGGGCATCAATCAATTCCAGGCGCCTCGGTATTTTGTAGCCCGCCAATTTACTACGACAAAACTCAACCATGCTATCCACATCAATAGTCTCGCCAGGTTTCATCGCAAAGAAAGCGAGCAGAGCTTCGCCGTAGGTTTCATCGGGGACGCCTATGACGGCGACTTCAACGACTCCGGGCAGACCCGCGAGAACATTTTCGACTTCCACGGGGTAGATGTTCTCGCCGCCGCTCACGACCATATCCTTCAGTCGGTCCCGCAAATAAACATAGCCTTCATCGTCCATAAAACCGGCATCTCCGGTAAAGACCCACCCATCCCTGATGGTGGTCTCGGTGGCCTCTGGGCGGTTGTAGTACTCCACCATATTGCTGGCGGAGCGGAGACAGATTTCTCCGGTCTCGTTTGCGGGCACCCGGCGACCATCGCCATCGACAATCTTGACCTCATTGCCCGCACAGGCTTTTCCGCAAGAGGTGAGTAGCTCGGGTTTCTCCCGTAAGGCGCGCTCATGATCTTCAGGAGGAAGCGCAATGACAGTTCCCGTCGTTTCGGTCATGCCATACACCTGACTGAAATCACAGCCAAAGACCTCCATCGCCTCCTCAAGCAGGCTCACGCTGATTGGCGATGCGCCGTAGGCAATCAACTTCAGTGCGCTAAAGTCATAGTCGCGCACATTGGGCACCATCTTCACGATGGCTTGAATCATGGCGGGCACCATAAACATGGTGGCGACTTGCTCGTTCTGGATGGTAGTGACGACGCGAATCGGATCAAAAGCCTCATGCATCAGGTTATTGCAGCCCTGAGCCAGGCCGATATAAACCACGCCCATGCCACCGATGTGAAACAAGGGCGCGACGACCAGGCATACGATGCCAGGGCCATAAATGTTGTCGTTCGAGATAGCCATCATGTGGGTGAGAGAGCTCATATTACGATGGCTCATTACTGCGCCCTTCGGCTTTCCGGTGGTGCCACTGGTGTATAGCTGCAGTACTGGGCTCGACTCATGGAGGAACAGGTCTCTCTCGACCGGATTCACCTGTCGGTCGAGCACGTGGACCAGTTTCTGCTCGGCGTCTGGCCGCGCTGCAATGAGTCGCGTGGACTGCTCGCGACAGGCGAGGGTTTCTGTGATGACCTCGTCAATACTGTTGTCTGTGACCACCAGCACCGTAATTTGTGCGTCGTCCAGCACGAAGG
>CAXPOA010000227.1:0-7199 GCA_964218505.1 Luminiphilus sp. | reverse complement strand
CTGCGAGTGAATCCCGACGTCGATGCCAAAACCCATCCCTATATCTCGACCGGGCTCAAGGAAAATAAGTTTGGCGTTGATATGAGCGAAGCTGTCGATCTCTATCAACAGGCAAAAGACTTACCGGGTATTAACCCAATCGGCATCGACTGCCATATAGGGAGTCAGCTGACTGAAATAGCACCCTTTTGTGAGGCGCTGGATCGCCTGATTGTTTTGCTTGATCAACTCAGTGACGTGGGCATCTCTATCGAACACCTCGACATCGGAGGGGGTCTTGGGGTTCAGTATCGTGATGAAAGTATTCCTGCCGTGGATGCCTACATCAATGCACTCACCAGTCGTCTTGGAGATCGCGCTCTGACATTGATTTTTGAGCCCGGTCGGTCGATCGTCGCAATGGCTGGGGTCTTGCTCACCCAAATCAATTATTTAAAAACTACCCCTTATCGCAACTTTGCCTTGGTTGATGCAGGTATGAACGACTTGATAAGACCGGCTCTATATAACGCCTGGCAGGATATTGTCCCGGTAACAAAGCGCGAAGGCGACACCAGGCTGTGGGATGTTGTAGGACCGGTATGTGAAACTGGCGATTTTCTTGGCAAAGAAAGAGATCTCAACCTAGCGCAGCAGGATATTCTCGCGGTGACCGGTGCCGGCGCTTATGGATTTGTCATGGCGTCAAACTACAACACTCGACCCAGGCCAGCTGAAGTGATGGTGGATCGTGATCAAACTTTCCAGATTCGCGAGCGAGAAAATGTCGCTACCCTTTGGGCCTCTGAAACCAAGTTACCTGCGAAAGCCCGATGAATCTGTGATTTACCAAGATGCATGGTGCAGGCAATGACTTTGTGATTATCGATATGGTCCGTCAGTCGGCTACATTGTCGCCCGGTCAGATAAAACGCATCGCTGACAGGCAGCGAGGTATTGGCTGCGATCAGGTTCTTTTAGTGGAAGCACCGGACCAACCGGATGCGGATTTTCGCTACCGAATTTTTAACCCCGACGGGTCCGAGGCAGGCCAGTGCGGCAACGGGGCTCGCTGTTTTGCCCGTTTCGTCAAGGAGCAAAATCTAAGCTGGAAAAGAGAGCTACGGGTGCTGGCGCCCGGCGGTCCAATGACCATCAAAACCGATGAGGATGGGCTGATAACCGCTAATCTTGGGTGTCCCGTCTTCTCACCCGAGCATATCCCCATGAAAGCCGCGAAAGAGCAGATCGAATACACGCTCTTGCTAAACGGAACAGAAGTGCGCTTTGGTGCACTATCCATGGGTAACCCTCATGCTGTCATACGTGTGGATGACGTGAGAGCCGCGCCAGTCAATGATTTGGGGGCCGCGATGCAGGCCGATCCATGCTTCCCGGATCGTGTCAACGTTGGGTTTATGCAGATAGTCAATTCCAGTGAAATCCGGTTGCGAGTTTTTGAACGTGGTGCTGGGGAGACTCAGGCCTGTGGTTCGGGGGCCTGCGCAGCAGTTGTCCACGGCATTCGCATGGGTGAGCTTGATAACAAGGTGACAGTGTATCTGCCCGGAGGTAAGCTGAAGGTCTCTTGGATGGAGAACAACGCGCCGGTATGGCTTGGCGGACCCACGGCAACTATTTTTGAGGGAACGATCCGCCTGCGAAATCGGTAAACCCGTTACCACCCTCTGAAGATGGTAATAGTATGACAGCAGATAAGGCCTCCCCATCATCACTCGAATCAGCGAAAACCATCGTCGAAGGCGATCAGGTTGAAAGCTATCTTCGCGAGCATCCCAGTTTTTTCAAACATCGGCCCGAGTTGTTGATGTCCATGGATTTACCCCATGGAGGCGCAGGTGCGGTATCTCTGGTGGAGCGTCAGGTCACCCTACTCAGAGAACGCAACATTGAAATGCGAAACCGGCTTGCCGCAATAACAAAGACGGCGCAGGCAAACGATGATCTTCTGCAAGCCACCAGACAAATGGTTCTGGACTTGGTTCAGGTTCGCGATGGAGCAACTCTCAGCAATGTGATCAGTGCTGGCCTGAAGACCCACTTCGCGGTGGAATATGGCGGAGTGATATGGCTCGACGACTCTGCGCCAACCGAGCCAGCCGAAAGCGAGCGAGCAGCGATCGTGACGGGCTTGCTCAGACAGTCGCAGGCCTACTGCGGGATATTTCGTTCGGAAGAAATGCAAGCGCTGTTTCCAGACTGCGACAGCGAGGGCTCCGCAGCCCTAGCGCCTCTTATGCGTGGTGATACTCTACTCGGCGCGCTTGCCGTGGGATCCAAGGACAGCAGACGTTATGACAGCGAGGTAGGCACACTCTTTCTGGAATATCTTGCCGATGTTCTGATATGCCTTCCCCCTCTGGATCCAAAAGACCTGGCGTGACCGGACTCCTGTGGCCAAACTTCTAAGAGAGGCTTGTGACCAATATCTCGCCTATCAGCGAGATGTGCGCCAGGTGTCTCCTCATACACTCACCGGCTACGATAGAGACCTATCCAACTTCAGTGGATTTTGCGAGAAGCGCGATAAAAGTCAGGTCTCCGAAATTGCAGAAATTGACGTCAGGCACTGGATAGCAAGCGAGCACCGTCGGGGCTTGGCGGGTTCCAGCATTCAGCGTCAGCTTTCGGCAGTTAGGGCGCTTTTTCGGTTTCTGGGTGACCGGGACTCCTCTATCGGCAATCCCGCGCTGGGTGTTCGGGCACCGAAAATGGCTCGACCGCTACCAAAAAGCATAGACGCCGACAGCGTCGGCACCTTGTTTCAAATGAACCCCGAGTCCCCACTGGATTTTCGTGACTTGGCGATGGCGGAGTTACTCTACTCATCCGGCCTCCGTCTGGCAGAGCTGGTCTCGGCCAACATCGGCGATGTAGACCGACAAGAGCGAATCATTACCGTGACGGGTAAAGGGCGAAAAACCCGATCAATACCTGTGGGTCAGCCCGCTTTGGACGCCATTGCCCTTTGGTTGAAGCAGAGGCCTTTAGGCAAAGAAACTGTTGGCCTCGATTCGCCCCTATTTGTTTCCTCTCGGGGTACGCGTATCAGCCCACGCTCGGTACAAGAGCGCCTCAAACGGCTGGGAGCAACGACCGAATTGGCAACCAAACTACATCCCCACATGCTTCGGCATTCCTTTGCCAGCCATCTGCTTGAGTCAAGCGGTGATCTGCGTGCAGTTCAGGAGCTATTGGGACACGCAGATATCAGCACTACCCAAATCTATACCCATCTCGACTTTCAGCATCTTGCGAAAACTTATGACGCTGCTCACCCCAGAGCCCGCCGTCGAAATAAACCATGATTCGATGTATTACCTTTGATCTTGATGACACTCTTTGGGATGTCAGACCAGCACTCATTCTGGCGGAACAGGCACAGAATGCATGGCTCAACGCTCATTATCCTCAAGCGCTGGCAGGCAGATCCGACGGCGACATTCTGTTCTTGAAGAAAACTGTCCTCAGAGACGACCCAGATCTAGGACACAACATCAGCTTATTTCGACAACGGTTTATCCAGCGTCTGCTCACGGATGTGGGCGTGGGCGCCAGCGAAGCGGAGCGGGCCAGCGAAGGTGCGTTCGCCGCCTTTATTGACAGACGCAATGATGTAGAGCTGTTTCCATTCACCGACTCGGTGCTAACGACCCTAGGAAAAAGCTATCGTCTGGGTGCACTGACTAATGGCAACGCGGATGTCTTCAAGACCCCTATTGGCCATCACTTTGAATTTGCCTTACAGGCAGAGCAGGTAGGCGCAGCGAAACCCGCGTCGGCTCTCTTTGATCGCGCTCGCGAACTCACCGACCTGTCACATCACGAGATACTTCATGTGGGGGACAGCCATGAACACGATGTGGTGGGCGCTCAGCGAGCGGGCATCGACTGCGTGTGGTTGACAAAGGATGGTGACCAGAGTGATGTCGCCACTGAGGTGATTAGCTGCCTGAGCCAACTCCCTGAGGTTGTCGCTGAGCTTCAAACCAGAGCTTCAACACCTCGCTAGACGCCTCTAAATGGCCTCCTCGCCGGTTTCACCGGTGCGGATACGCACTACCTGATCCAGATCAGAAACAAAGATTTTTCCATCCCCAATCTTACCCGTACCCGCAGAATCCATTATCGCCTCAACGATGGCTTCGGTTTGATCGGCAGAACAAGCCACCTCAAGCTTGAGCTTGGGAAGAAAATCAACGACGTATTCGGCACCGCGGTAGAGTTCCGTGTGACCTCGCTGGCGGCCAAACCCCTTGACCTCGGTTACCGTCACACCCTGCACGCCGATTTCGGAGAGGGCAGATCGTACGTCGTCCATTTTGAACGGTTTGATAATTGCGGTCACAAGCTTCATGGAATTGGATTACCTTTGACGTCAACTGGCTTATTGGTTCATACATTATGGTCTGCCTGTAGAATTTGGCAATGGGCATAGACAACCTGAGAGAAAAAAAGTCCCAAAAAAAGGGGCCCGAAGGCCCCAACACACACTCCAAAGGTTTTCGCCTTATCGGGCGGAAGTAAATTCAGGATAGGCTTCCATACCGCACTCGGCGATATCGGATCCCTCGTATTCCTCTTCCTCGCTGACCCGCAGGCCCATGATCATCTTGATAACCATGAAGGTGACCAGCGATACACCGAATACCCAGCCGAAGATTGTCGCGGCGCCGATAAGCTGACCCGAGAAGCTTGCGCCATCGTTGGTCACAGGCACCAGGATCAAACCCAGAAGACCCACTACACCGTGCACAGAAATCGCACCGACGGGATCGTCGATCTTCATCTTGTCGAGGGTGGTGATCGAGAACACAACTAGCACGCCGCCGACCGCGCCAAAGATCGTCGCGAGCAAGGCAGTTGGAGTGTCCGGTCCGGCAGTAATGGCGACAAGACCAGCAAGACAACCGTTCAGTGCCATGGTGAGGTCTGCTTTACCGAACAACAACTTGGCAGTGAGCAGTGCAGCCAGGCAGCCACCGGCAGCAGCAGCGTTGGTGTTCATGAACACAACGGCAACCGCATTCGCCGACTCGACAGAAGCCGTCGCCAACACAGACCCGCCATTGAAACCGAACCAGCCCAACCAGAGAATGAATGTACCTAGCGTCGCCAAGGGCAAGTTTGCACCCGGGATCGCGTTGACTTCGCCGTTGGGCCCATATTTACCTTTGCGCGCCCCAATCATGATGACGCCAGCCAGAGCTGCAGCAGCACCAGCCATATGGACAATGCCGGATCCCGCAAAGTCGAGGAAGCCTAGGTCTCCAAGCGTGTACATGCCAAAGACAGGGTTTCCGCCCCAGGTCCAGCTACCCTCCATCGGGTAAATGAATCCAGTCATCACGACTGCAAACACAAGGAAACTAAATAGCTTCATGCGCTCAGCTACAGCGCCCGAAACGATCGACATTGCCGTCGCCACAAACACAACCTGGAAGAAAAAGTCTGCTGAGGGCGCGTAGGTAGCAGCCTCCTCAGCGCCGGTCACCCCATCGCCCGTGATGGTGCTAAGCAGATAATCTCCGCCGTACATAATGGCGTAGCCGCACACCATGTACATGGTGCAAGCAACTGCAAACAGCGCCACGTTTTTGGTGAGGATCTCTACGGTATTTTTACCTCGGACCAGACCGGCTTCGAGCATTGCGAAGCCAGCCGCCATCCACATAACCAGTGCGCCGCACACCAGGAAGTAAAAGGTGTCCAGAGCGTATTGCAACTGAAAAATTTCGTTCTCCATGACAGATTCCTGTATTGAGTGAGGTTAGATGGCCGCTTCGCCGGTCTCGCCGGTTCGAATGCGGATGATTTGTTCGAGGTTAGTGACAAAGATCTTTCCGTCACCAATCTTCCCGGTGTGCGCAGCCTGGGTTACCGCCTCGATAACTTGATCGAGGAGCGCGTCAGCCACCGCGACTTCGATTTTGATCTTAGGAAGAAAATCCACGACGTACTCGGCACCGCGATACAGCTCCGTGTGACCCTTCTGGCGACCAAACCCCTTAACTTCGGTTACGGTAATGCCTTGGACACCAATCTGAGACAGTGCCTCCCGGGTATCGTCTAGTTTGAATGGCTTGATAATGGCAGTGACGAGTTTCATACAGTCCTCCCTGTCGGGGCAGCGCCTGCGAGCGCGGCGTTGTTTGTTGAGCGTTGCAGCATGTGTGGACTCCTTTTGCTTTCCCTATTTGTGCTCCGACGAGAGGCCTGCTGGAGCCCGCGTCGCCCAGATCTCATAGCGACAGACATACCAAGTGGTTTTTTTTGGATATAAAACAGTAGGTTATCGAGTCCCGCGCGAGGCGAGTCTGCGTGCCGCTGGCATCAATAGAACCCCCTCCGCACCAGAATGGCGCAGGGATGCCCCGCTCAAGGGCGATTTTGAGAAGTATAGATGTTCGGTGTCGCCATACTCTGCGCTAGAGTAGCGACCTAGCAATCAACAAAGTCTCTGGAGGCGTTCACATGGCGCGACAGGAAGATGAAGAGTCCGGACAGCACGAGCGATTAAGTTCGTTGCGGCCTCCGGGTCTCGGTGAATTATTCGACCGCCTGGTACGGGACGAGAACGGTGTGCTGGAGCAGGTCGATCGAAACGCGAGAGCCCTTGCCAAGAGCGCCCTTAGCAAACTTGACGTTGTCAGCCGTGCTGAATTCGATGCCCAAACCGCGGTGCTTCAGCGTACGCGGGCCAAAGTAGAAGAGCTCGAAAGCACCCTGGCCAAATTATCAACCGAGCTTGAGGAGCTGGAGAAGTCCAGGGACAAGTAGATCCCGCGACAGCCAACGAACGGCATCCCCAAACAAAGGGGTTCCCAAGGTCCAACTCCCAAACCAAGCCTCGGGACCTGACGCCACCCCGCCCTGATAGATCAAGGATGATCGATGAGCCACGCCCGTGTTCTCTCTAGAACGTCAGCAGGCATTGATGCCCCGCTGGTGTCAGTAGAAGTGCATATAAGTAACGGCCTCCCCAGCTTTGCGGTTGTTGGCTTGCCAGAGAGCACGGTAAAAGAGGCCAAAGAGCGGGTTCGAAGTGCTCTTCTCAACTCTCATTTGGCGTGGCCTGACCGGCGGATTACCGTGAGTCTCTCCCCAGCGGAGCTACCCAAGTCCGGCGCACGCTTCGATCTACCTATCGCTCTCGCGATCCTCGCTGCCTCGGGACAGCTGCCAGCGGATGCCTTGCA
>CAXPOA010000226.1:0-6311 GCA_964218505.1 Luminiphilus sp. | reverse complement strand
AGCTCGGTTGCTGCAACCTCCGATAACCTTTGAGTAATCGAATCCATGACCTCGTCACGGGAACCCGAGACAACTTCCTGCACAGTCCGTATCGCAACCTCGTTACGCAAGCCGTCGTTAATCCGCTGAGAGAGCAAACCGGCAGCCCGAGCTTCCTCGCCATTGGTCGCGGTGTAAAACTTGGCCGTATCAAGCACACGAAATTTAGCGTAAGAATCAACGATCAAGGCTTTCTTTTCCTGAGTGAAGAATCGTTCCGCGTTGGCATCAACAGTTAGAATCCGACCGTCAAACAAACGCACATTGTTCACAAAGGGCACCTTGATATGAAGTCCAGGCTTAAGATCCGGGTTTACCACTTCACCAAACTTGAGTAGCACGCCGCGCTCGGTTTCCTTGACGACATACAGAGAGTTCGACAGCAAAATTACCACCAATGCGGTAAGCAACCCTGCCCACATCTGCTTCGGATTCATTAGCGACCCCCTCGGCGTGTGTCGTTTACTTCAACTTCACGCTGAAGCTCCTGCTTCAGACGCTCAGTAATATTCCTAAGATCACGCTCGCTCAGGCCTGAGCGGGAACTGCCCGAGGCAGCGGTGCTTCCGCCGGAGGGGGCCAGCTTGTCGAGAGGCAGATACATCATATTGTTGCCTCCCTCGACATCGACCAGCACCTTGCCTGTGCTGGACATCACGTCTTGCATGGCATCGAGATAAAGCCTCTCGCGAGTGACAGCAGGGGCCTTGGCGTATTCCGTCAGCAGCTGACTGAATCGCGAGGCCTCACCTTCGGCCTGTGCGGTGACCTGCTGCCGGTAAGCGGTCGCCTCTTCGAGCGCCCGCTGGGCGCGACCACGAGCCTCGGGGACGATACCGTTAGCGTAGGACTGGGCCTCGTTCTTGACCCGCTCCTCATCCTCACGCGCTTTGATCACGTCATCAAAGGCGCCCTGAACCTGAGCCGGGGGCTTGGATTCATCAATGTTAATTTTGTTGAGGCGAATGCCGGTTCCGTAGGAATCGAGATACCCCTGCAACCGATCTCTCACATCAATTGCCAGTGCCGCTCGCCCTTCGGTCAATACAAGATCCATGGTGCTGTCACCCACTACGTGTCGCAACGCGCTCTGCGCCGCATGTTGTAACGAGACCTCGGGATCCCGAACTTCGAGCACAAACTTCTCAGGATCTTCGATAAAGTACTGCAGCGACATGGAGACTTCGACAATGTTCTCGTCCTGAGTGAGCATTACCTCGCGAACCTGAGCAGCACGGATTTTGGTGGTATTGACCTTGATGACCTCATCAATCACAGGCAGGTTCCACTGCAGGCCGGGCTGCATGGTGCCGGCATATTCCCCGAACCGAAGCACAATCGCACGCTCCTGCTCGTCTAGTTGATAAAAGCCCATTAGCGCCCACACGGTAATGGCACCTGCGGCCACCACACCAATTAACGCACCAGACAAGCCGCCACCTGCGCCACCGCCACCGCGACCGCGACCTCCAAAGAGTCCGCTCAGGCGCTGTTGAAGTTTTTTCAGGGCTTCATCGAGATCAGGGGGTCCCTGATCGTTACCACCCCATGGATCGCGGGGCCGATTATTACCACCCCCGGGTTCATTCCAAGACATCAGAGATTCCTTATGAGTTGATGAGGTGAGTCTAGCAAAATTGCGTCATTACGCCTAACGAGATGGGGGTTCAGTGCTGATGTTGCAACCGTTGCCACTCTTTTTCTGGCAGCCGGATGGACAAAACACTGCCGCCACTGTCGGTAAAGGCCTCTGCAGTCACTGCTCCCATGGCAAAAAGCGCCGCCCGCAGCTTCCCCTGTGACGGGGTAAGCTCGATCTCCCCCTCGAAAATGCTGCTTTGCAGGCGCTCCCGAAGCGCCTGCTCGAGCAGATCCAGACCCGTGGCGTCCCGAGCCGACAGATAGACCGCTTGCGGCACGCCTTGCTCATCCCTCAGTAGCCGGGGGGCCTGCTCCAGCAGATCGACCTTGTTGAATATGCGCAGCTGAGGCACATCGCTCGCCCCGATTTCGTCGAGCACGCTCTCCACCTCTTCGATAAGCGTGTCTCGATCCTCCGCCGCCACATCGATGACATGCAGGAGCAGATCCGCATTGAGGGTTTCTTCGAGGGTCGCCTTGAACGCATCCACTAAGGCGTGGGGAAGATGGGAAATAAAGCCAACGGTATCAGCCAAGACAAGTTGACCCAGATGATCGATGTCCAATCGCCTCAGGGTGGGGTCAAGCGTGGCAAATAGTTGATCGGCAGCATAGACCGTAGAGGCGGTCACCTGATTGAACAGGGTGGATTTACCCGCATTGGTGTAACCGACAATAGACACCAATGGAATCTCCGCGCGCTCCCGGGCTCGACGACTCTGAGCCCGTTGGGCCCTCACCTTATCCAGTCGAGTCTCGATTGATCGAATTCTTGCTCTCAGCAACCGTCGGTCGGTCTCGAGTTGTGTTTCACCGGGACCGCGAAGGCCGATCCCGCCTTTCTGACGTTCAAGGTGAGTCCACCCACGAATCAAGCGCGTGCTCATATGCTGCAATTGCGCCAGCTCTACCTGCAACTTGCCTTCATGGGTGCGCGCCCGCTGAGCAAAAATATCGAGAATCAAGCCAGTGCGCGCAATGACACGACAGGACAGGGCCTTCTCCAGATTGCGCTCTTGGCTTGGGGATAGAGGATGATTAAACACCACCAAATCCGCTTCGGAAGCCTCTTTGGCTGCCCGAATTTCCTCGAGCTTTCCCTCCCCAACGAAAAATTTTGCGGTGGGTGAGCGCCGATGACCCGTGACAAAGCCCACGGGCTGGCCGCCGGCAGAGATCACCAGCTCCTCGAATTCCCGCGTATCGAGCGGTGGCTGCCCATCATCGAGCCGCAACTGCACAAGGAGGGTTCTCTCACCCCCCTCGTGCCGTTCAAACAGCTGTGTAGATGAGGAATTACTCGCTTTCAGCGACGTCCTCGTCTTCCGATGCCATCGGTATGCGCACATTGCGCGATGGGACAACGGTGGAAATGGCGTGCTTGTAAACCATTTGTGACACCGTGTTCTTCAGCAATACCACAAACTGATCGAAGGATTCGATCTGGCCCTGCAGCTTGATGCCGTTGACGAGATAAATAGAAACCGGAACCCGCTCTTTTCGCAGCGCATTCAGGTAAGGGTCTTGTAATGTATGCCCTTTTGACATGACAACTCCTTGTTACTGGTATCAAACGTCGCAAAAAACGAGGCGACAAAAACCGTTCCGCCAAACCGCTGGCGGCGGCGTAGTTTAATGTTAGTAAATTCCGTTGGCGAGAAAGTTCCGTAAAATTTCGCCAATTTGACGTGAAAAGCTGAAGCCAGGTCGCGAAAAAACCTGTTCTTCCCCTATCACCTCTCTGGTTACAGCGTCCGCCAGACCCTGCCAGCGGCCCCCAGAGACAGTCTTCACCGATGACAATCCCAGGTCCGATCCGGTCAACAGCCAAAGGGCATCAGGCCAGCGCCTCAGTCCGGTGAGTTGCCGCTTTGCCAATTGTCGGGTCGCGGCAATTCCGGCATCTCGAGCGGTCTGCAAATCAGTCTCACCGGCAACATACCGCCACAGTTGGCGATAGCCCACAGCCCGGATCGCCGGCAAATCAGGCGTTAGATCTCCTCGCTGGTAAAGCGCCTCAACCTCCTCGACCAATCCATCGGACAACATCTCATCGAAGCGGTGTGCTATCCGCGCGTGGAGCTCTTCTCTCGATTGGGGCGCAATGACCAGCGGAATGGCATCGCCGTCTACCGCTGGCGCAACGTTGCCCTCCTGCCAACTGCTTAACGGTCTCCCCGTCATTCGAAACACCTCGAGCCCACGGCCTATTCGCTGACTGTGGTTTGGGTGAAGGCGAGCCGCCAGTGCTGGATCTACCTCGGCAAGCTCCGCATGCAGCGCGGGCCATCCTGATCGCGCCGCTTCTTGTTCTATGTCTGCGCGGACCTCGGGACGGGTCGCCGGAATGGCGTCCAGCCCCTGAAGTAAGGCCCGAAAATAAAGCAGGGTTCCGCCCACCAAAATAGGTAACCGACCACGGGCTCTGATGTCAGCAATAGTTTTCGCCGCGTCATGGGCAAATTCAGCAGCACTGTAAGGGTCAATAGGGTCGCGGATGTCGATCAGATGATGAGGATAATCAGGTTGCGCCGCACCAATCGAGAGACCCCGATAAACCAGCGCAGAATCCACGGAAATCAGCTCACCTCCCAAGCTATCGGCGAGCTCTATTGCCAGCGCGGTCTTGCCAGCTGCTGTTGGACCCATCACGCACAGCAGCGGGAGGTTGATCATCTACTGGCCCCGGAGAAATAGCTTGTCGAGTTCCGCCATGGTCAACTGCACCCAGGTGGGACGACCGTGATTACATTGTCCCGATCGCTCGGTTACCTCCATCGCTCTAAGCAATGCATTCATTTCGGGCACCGTAAGTCGACGATTTGCCCGTACCGATCCATGGCACGCCATGGTGGACAATACCTCATCCATGTGAGCCGCGAGGCGATCTGAGCTGCCATAAGCAAGCAGATCTGACAACACATCACGCACCAACGTCTCGACGTCACCACCGGAGAGCGCAATGGGTATCTCCCGAATCACCAGCTGTTCCTCACCTGCCGCATCAATGACCAAACCCAATTCAAGTAACGGAGCCTGCAATTCGAGGGCAATCGCAACCTCCTTGCTCGAAACCGCAATCGTCTGAGGTACAAGCAAGGGCTGGCGACGGATCCCCGTTTCATCGCGCATTTGCTTGAGTCGTTCGTAGGTGATGCGCTCGTGGGCAGCGTGCATGTCGACCAACACCATGCCCACTGCATTCTGGGCGAGAATAAAAACCCCATGGACCTGAGCCAACGCGAAACCCAGCGGGGGGATATCACTGCCCTGCTCTTCGCTATCAGCAATACCGGATACGCTCCCCCCTGACTCGTTCACCGCTCCAAAAGCGCCTCGATCTGCACTGCGTGAAGCAGCTGACGCGGGGGTGGCGTAGAGCTTCTCCAAGGCTGCCGCCTGAGCGGCGGAATGCTGATCAGGATGATAAGCACCTCCGCTCGAGGCCATGGAAAGTGAAGGCTGCCACGGGGTGATTCCGGTCTCTGAAGGCGAGGGCGATAGGGATGTCGCTGCACTGTCCTCTGCAGCGAGCCCCTGTGCGGCGGGTCGTACGTCGGCCAGGGCACGGTTTAGCGTACTGAAAATAAACCCGTGGATTTCTCGCCCGTCCCGGAATCTGACCTCGTGCTTGGTGGGGTGAACATTGACATCTACCCGCGCGGGATCGAGATCCAGAAACAAGACAAACGCAGGATGTCGACCGTGAAAAAGGACGTCCCGATAGGCCTGCTTGATGGCGTGCGCGACCAGTTTGTCGCGGATGACGCGGCCATTGACGAAGAAGTACTGCAGGTCGGTTTGGCTACGAGAGAAGGTAGGTAACCCAACCCAGCCTCGAAGTGAAAGGTCGCCAGCAAAACGCTCGACAGGAACCGCCTGCTCCATAAAGGGCTGACCACAGACGCCAACAACCCGATGGCCCACACTTTGCTCATCGACGCAGGCCACAAGGTTGAGTATCGACCGGCCATTGTGACGCAGCTGAAAACCAATATCGGGTCGAGACAGCGCCTGTCTCTTAATCACCTCCTCAATATGCCCAAATTCGGTTTTTTCAGTCCGAAGAAACTTGCGCCTTGCTGGGGTGTTGTAGAACAGATCCCGGACCTCCAGAGAAGTGCCCCTCGGATGCGGTGCCGGTTTCAGCGTAACTGCCATGTCTCGCCCCT
Organism: Luminiphilus sp.; assembly: GCA_964218505.1. GTDB lineage: Bacteria > Pseudomonadota > Gammaproteobacteria > Pseudomonadales > Halieaceae > Luminiphilus. The sequence continues at coordinate 459 of CAXPOA010000226.1, read as the reverse complement.
CGCTGGTGGCAGACATCCCGTCACTTGGATTGGTTCCGCTGTTGGAGGTCAGCGACAGGCGGGAAACAGACGCGATTGACGCCAGGGCCTCCCCACGAAAACCAAGCGTCGCCACCGCCTCCAAATCATCAATCGACACAATTTTGGAAGTGGCGTGGCGAGCGAGGGCAAGACTGAGATCATCAGACTGAATACCGGCGCCATTGTCGCGAATACGAATGAGCTTTGACCCACCGGCATCAATATCGATCTCAATGCGGGTGGCGCCTGCGTCGATGCTGTTTTCAAGCGCTTCTTTAACCACCGACGCGGGGCGTTCTACTACCTCGCCGGCCGCAATTTGGTTAGCCAATCTGGCATCCAGGGATTTGATTCTTTTCTCTGACATCAGGCGTCCGGAATGATCAGCTTTTGCCCGACTCGAATCGTGTTGCTTTTGAGACCGTTGCTGGATTTGAG
>CAXPOA010000225.1:0-10404 GCA_964218505.1 Luminiphilus sp. | reverse complement strand
GCCCGCTTTTGGTTCCAGATCTTTCAAGTGGGGCCTATGGAGTGGTTGTGGCGATGGGCGAGCGAAGGCTCTCGTCGTCCCTTGCGGGTAAGGCCACAGCAAGGGTAAGACCAAAAATATCGATCTCGCAAAAGGTCGGGATGAGGCCGGGGGCTTGTTGCCATGCCATCGGGTGGTGAATAAGAACAAGCTCGCCGAAATCATTTTCTTTAAAGCATAGCGAAGCCAGCCCCTGCCGCAGTCCCTGCCCAAAAAACTTGAGTCCCGCTTCTTTTAGACGCCACAAGCGGAAAAACAGCTCTCGCGCTTCGTCGAGAAACGCGGCCTCCTCACGGTTACCGCTTGCGACTCGTAATCGGGCCTCAATAAGCCCTGCTTCAATCACAGTGAACTCTTCTTTTGCGATCGATAGAAAGTCGATGGCGCTGGAGGAAATTTCGGCGTCAATACCAATACTTGCCCCCTCGCATACAGCAGCGACACTTATCTCCCCGACCGTGGTCCAGCTAATGGCGTATCGTGGAGAGTCCAGCGTTGGTTGATCCGGAGACGTGTGGCCGCCATTCGTTCTTACAGTGGACTGCTGCGATTCCTCCGGCAGCTGTAGAGGATGCAGTCCGATAATCCTTTGGCGTAACCAACGATGCAGCGCGCGCCGTTGGGCAAAACGGTGCCGGTCTCTGGAATGCAAAAATTGCCTGGCTTTACACTGCTCCGACTCGCTCAGGCGGGACAAGCAGGCCCGGGTTAGCGTTTCATCGTCTTTCGCTGACCAGCAAAAAAAAGTCACTCGCGTTTCATTGACGATGCGTTTTTCTATACGGATCTCTTGCGCGAATACGGCGTCGAGATTTGTTTTCTGATGCCGATGATCGGCGTCAGAGGTCTCGTGCCTGAGAGAGGCGGATAGGCTCATAATGATCCTGCCTCAACAGCAACCGGTTCCGCAGGGCTGCCCACGTGGAGGCCAGAGGACAGCACCATTTCTTTCAGTACCAGCGTCCCGGCGGCTACGGTCGTGCCCTCGCCAAGCGCTGCACCTCCCATCAGTGTGGTGCCTGCATTGAGGGCAGAGCCCGCGCCAACGGTAGATGCTTTGATGGAAAGCAATCGATTCTCGAAGCTGTGCAGCTGCAGTTGTCCATCGACAACGGTGTTGGCGCCAATATCAACGGCGTGCCAGTCAAAGGTTTGCAGGGGTTCCCGCAGTAAGACGTTCGAACCCAGTCGACAGCCGAATGCTCTAAGAAGCGGGTTCCCCAGCGAGGATTCGGCCATCGTGTTTAGCAGCGGCCCTGCCCACCGAAAAAAGCAGTCTTGTGCAAAGAAGTAGGTGAAGTGACGCACCGACCAAAAGGGCGTGGCGTGGTGTCTACCCCATTGTCGTGGTACCAGTAATTTTTTAATGCTTAGTGCAAGCAGGGTGAGAAGCCACGGGGCGACAAGCAACGAGACTATTGCACTCGGCAATTCGCCCAAGCCGAGGCGTGAGGTGACCACCAGGAGCACCGAAACCAGAATAAAGGGCATGGCTGGGGTGAGGGCAACACCCAGAAGGTCACCAATCGTGATCCGGAGCATGAACAATCCCCACCCCGGTTTTTGCTCAGGGCCGGTATTACTCTCACCGGTGTGCGCAAAAGCGAGAGGAGGATTTCCTGCAACCACAAGCGGAGCGCCAGTTCGCGTCCGCAATTGTTGTCGGTAGTTGTCATCCCCAACAGGTGTGCAAACGCCAAGTAAAAGCTTGTGGGGTAGGTCGCCCGACTCTGCGACGCTGTTGTTGCCGATGAAGGCGCTCCGGCCAAGGCGCAGAGGCCTTAGCGTCAGGAAGTCCCCCTCTTCGTCGAGGCTGTTGGTACGGCATCCCTGCGCCATAAATACATCCGCCGAGGTTGAGAGGGCTTCGGGTATCGTGTTCACCATTACGTCGCACTCGGTGGCTCCAACTTGTTCGAAGCGCACGCCGGCGAGGGCTCTGAAATACTGCCCGAGCAGGGTCCAGGTCCAAAGCCGCTGGATCTGATTCATTTTCTGTTGACGATAGCGAAGCAGTATTCCTTTGAGTGACGTCCCCACGATAAGACCTGGCTGTGATGCGGTCAGGCGAATAAACACGCAGGCAAGCAGCGAACTCAAGACCAGACTTATCCACACGCCAATGACGCTGGTTAGCAACAGAGCCCCTATCAATCCTGATAGCGAGGAGTCTGACCGGCCGTCGGCGATTGTTGAGAACCCTCCCAGCAGCCATTGGCTCGCCGTACTCAGAATGAGGGCGGAAGGGACGCTAAATAGAAGAATATCCATGAAGATCTGTGCCGCCAGGCCAGTCAGTTGCGCGCGATGACGCCGCTCATCAACGTTTGGAAAGCACTCGCGCGGCCTGCGGGGAGTTTGCACCTGTCCCACGGCGCGGGCGCTGACGCCGATCAATAGGTGATCAGCTGGGTAGCACACCTCTGCCGAGGCTGAGCTGAGCGGCGTCAGCCAACAACCTGCCCCCACAATCGCGCCCCCATCGACCGTGGCCCGATGCCCGATCTTCACACGGTCGCCGAGGGACACATGATCAAGAAAGAGCGTTTCGCCTTCCCAAAAAAGTGTGTTGATTTGTGCGCCACTTTGGAGGGTGGTATCGGCTCCCATGGCCAGCAAACAAAGTGGCCCGTGAAATTCCGCGCTTTGGGAAATGTGTGAGCGAGGGCCTATCGTGGCGCCAAGCTGCCGCAGGGCCCAGGCGAAGATCGACGGACTTCTGAGCCACCCCGAGAACGACTGTAACACCTGGTTTTGCTGGCGATTAGTCCACCAGATCCACCAGTGAGTGGTACTCCATTTCGGATACTGGCCCGGCTGAAGATGCGTTAAGAGGAGCCCTTTGAATAGGCGGCGCAGAAACATGACCCAAAAAAGGTTCAGCAAAGGCAGGGTCATGTAAGCCAGATAGCCAGCAGCAGTGACCCAGATGAGATTGAGCAGGTCCCCGGTAAGCAGCGCATCCTCGGGGTCTCCCAGAACAATCAGCGCAACAATAAAAATCCAGATTGGCAGTCTGAGCGCTGTGATGCCCACCATCTGTAGCAAGCTGAATTGTTTCGGCGTCAGCATGTTTGACGCCTTACAAATTGGGCGTGGCTTTTTGCTCGTTATCTCGCCCTCCCGACTCGCGCCGTCCGACTCTGATCCATGCTCTGTGCATCGTTTAGAAAGTTTTCTGGCGCACCTTGCTTCGGTCAGTAGCAAACGCACCGAGCAGTAATAGCCGGCAGCACGCAGCCGCTGACTGAGCTGCGCAATCGCGATTGAATGTGCGCCGCACGCCACAAAATCATCATCCAAAGTCAATTGGTTACCGAGCACCGAGCGACAGATTTCAAGTATGTCTCCTTGTAAGCCATCCTCGATGTCCTTCTCTTGCTCTAACGAAATTTCCAAACCTGCTGTCTGATCTGATGGATGGGGTATCGGAGGCAGCGCTTGCCGATCTATCTTTCCCGACAGGGGTTTTAGCGTGAACGAGGACACCAAAAAGAATCGGCTGGGAATGGCATGGGCGGGAAACAGCGTTGCCATCGTATTCCGCACTTCATCAGTCCATGCAGAGGATGCAGCACGAGCGCTGTGCGCTGGAATCTCGTTGGCCTCCAACAACGTGGGCGCCAGCACAAACGCAATCAACTCCCCATCTCTCAGGTCAACGACCGCGGTCTCGATCGCGGCGATATGATCCTGCAGATACGACTCTATCCCTTGCGCCTCCACGCGATGTCCTCGGACTTTGAGTTGCGCGTCAATGCGCCCTTGCAACTCGATCTGCCAGCTTGTCGGGTCGACGCGACAGTAATCTCCTGTTCGGTAGAGTCGACCGAAGTCGGGGTGGTCGAAAAATGCTCTCTGGGTCTGTTCTGGAAGATTGCGATAGCCCAACGCTACCTGTATTCCCCCAATGCATAGCTCTCCCCAGCTTCCATGGGGAAGCGGGGTCAGGTTGTCCGGATCTACGATGAAGTAGTCGACACCTGGGAAGGGTGATCCGATGGTCACGGGCTCGCCGGCGCGCAGCAACTGACGGCTAGTATCCGTACTCACTTCGGTTGGCCCATAGGTGTTGATGATCTGCCTCCTGGCGCGACTCCAGGGCTCGATCAGGTTGGCGGGAAATGCTTCCCCTGCCGGGATGACATAGCGGCAAACGGGGTAGGGTAAGTCCTTCTCGGGATGATCGCTCAGGGTGCTCAGTAATACCGGGGGGCAAAACAGGGCGGTGACTTCATGGTCCCGGAGCAGGGGTACAAGATCAGGGCCAGAGCGGATTTGCTCTTTGGTCAGCAGGACCACCTCCGCACCAAAGACCCATGCACTGTAAAGTTCTGAGATGCTGCCATCGTAACCGAGGGAGGATGTGAGCGATGTCGCGTCCCTGCCGGCACAAAGATCAAAATAGTCGGCGTAAGAATTTGCCAAATTAATGTAACCAGCATGGGCACATTCGACGCCTTTGGGTGTCCCGGTAGTACCGCTGGTGTAGAACAAGGACGCGATCGACTCTTCGGGTGGGCTCAGCCATGAGGGCCGCCGAGTGGAGGCGGGTCCAGGGCTTATCCCAGAGATATCGAGGAGCAAGCTACTTTCTACGCCTGGGACTGCAGGCTCTTCTTTACCCTTGTGCAGTATCACGACGGGCCCGGCATCCTCGAGCATGTGTGACAACATTCCCGGCGGCGCGTCTGGATCGAGGAACACCTGAGCAGCGCCTGCTTTAAGGACGCCAAGGTGGGCGGCGACAACATCGGCACAGTTTTGTCTTATACAAACACCCACGATCTGATTGGGCCCGGTGACATAAGGGCTCAGGGCATTGGCGATTCGATTTGCGCGGTGGTCCAGCTCTCGATAGGAGAGTTGTTCTCCGGTTTCGGGCACGGTCAGCGCTGGATAATTTGGGTACCGACGCGCGGACCGTTCAAAAATTTCCTGAAGATACTGAACTCCCCGTTGATGGGGTGTTCTCTCCCAAGGGATGGGTGTGTTGCTGTTTCGTAGACGGTATCGGTGGGTATCCGGTGGCGATACTGGATGATCCTGCACCCACCGATAGCGCCACCAGGCGAGGGTGGTCAAGGTCAGAAAACAGGCGCAACCGATAATCACCAGTGACATGGCGTTACTTGCCTCAGCTCGGTGACCCCTTGAAGTAGGATTCCATTGTCCCTCGTCGTCGGATGTCCAAGGTCACACAGTGGAAACCGCCGCCAAGCATGCGGGAGTGGCGCAACTTTACTGGCGCCACGTTCAACCCTTTTTTCTCGAGCAGTGCGATCAATTGGGTCTGGTCGCTGTCCACGACTACGGTATCGGGATCGATGCTAAAAAGATTCATATCTATCCATTCGCTGCCGATCGCTTGCTTGAGATAGTCTGCGCTCAAGCGATCCTGATTTTCCATAGGGGGGCTGTAGATGACTTCCCACTCTTTCAGGAACTCCGGGATAGTGTCATCGCTCAGGCGCTCGGGGTTTGCGAGCACAAGGCCGGGTCGCAAGGCCACCAGCGTAGAGTCAATATGACTGCCAAAGTAGACGTCTTCTAAAAAGTGAATCCGATACCTGTCCCCCAGAATGCTCTGTAACCAGCGTCCACCCATGGCGTTGCCCGTCGCGCTTACCAGATATAAGAGGTCGCGACCAAAGCGCAGGACATTGGCAGCGTCAAAAGCGGGTTCCTGATTTTTCGGGATGGGTTCATCTCCGGGCGCGTCAAATAGCTCATCAAGCAGTCTGGGTTTTGGTGCGCTAAACCAGCGGGTGCCAGAGTCAAAATACTCCATCAGAAGTGACTGGTAGCTGTGGGTCTCCTGAGAGCGTCCACGGATGACATTTGGGGTTTCAATCAGTTGGTCACCAATCGCCAGCAATATATCTCTAGGGCAATAGTTGTAGTAGCCGGTCGTTTGCCACTCACAGGTGCCAAAGGATTTACTGTGATCCCACGGATCAGGTCGACGCACCGTAACCCCGGCGGTCTGCAGTACCAAAGCGAAAGTTTCCAGATCTTCTTCTGCTTCCGCAATGATTTGATCCGGGAAAGGCCCTTGTGGAATTTGATCAATGGATCGATCGGGGTATTCAGCCAGTCTGGTGCTTGGATCAGCGTGAGGAAATCGCGCATTGAGAGCGGTGCCAACGATTACCTCCTCTAGCGGATCCCACTCATTACAACTCCAGACTTTTGACATAACGGGTCTCTACGACGGTAATGGCTGCACTCCACCAGTGAGTGCGGTTGCTGAGATTAAACCTCAAGGTTGAGCCATAAAAAAAGGCCGCCGAAAGGGCGGCCTTGTTTCAAACGACTTAGGTTTACATCTTTTCCCACAGTGAGCTGCCGTGGCACGAAAGCAAGTCGCCTTCCATTTCCGCTGCATCCGAGCTGGGGTAGGCATCCCACCACTTACCGTAATCACCGAATGAAGCCCACTGGACGCGGTAGATGAGGTCGGTGCCATTGCCGTCTGCTGCTGCAGCTACCGGAAACATGACCTCGGAGGTCATTCCCTCGCCCCCGGGCAACTCTGATGCTGCCTTCGCCCACTTGTCCGCAAATGCCTCAATGGACTCCTCGGAGACATCTCCGTCTATACCGCACTTCCAGAGTTGGACAGGACTGCCTGCCAGTGCCTGCACTGAAGTGAGTGAAAAGGCGATGGCTGCTGCTGTTGCGATTTTTTTCATGATAAATCCTTGTTTTGTCTTGTTTTGTCTTGTTTTGAATCACCCAAAGCCAACGCGCAAACAGGGGCTCGGTGCCAGATCCTTCAATGCCTTACCGTAGCAGTGCCACTCAAGGCTCTCAACGCGCGGTTCGGCCTCGGGGTGTTCCAAAAGCGACAAGTTGGGTCCAGTGACACCCCCGCGGATTCCGGAGCGGCTGTTTCCCAGCGCGGTGGCGGTGCCCTGGGTAATTTCGCGATGCTGTTAGTTAACAGCGGCGCGAAATGGCTTGCAGGCCTGATTTTCGCCGGATCGGCGGCCGAATTCCTTATCAATAGACCGCCTCATGGCCTATATTGGAGCCCCGCGGCGCTTCGCGGGTCCTATTTTCTGGACGTGGAAACAACTTTTGAGCGAGAAGACACCGAAAAAGGGGCCAATTATTGATCCCCACGCCGAGCGTGAAGCTGAGCGTTACGACAAGCCGATTACCAGCCGCGAGGCCATTCTCGCCGTTCTTGAGGACTCCGGGCAGCTTTTTCTTCTCACTGAACTTGCTGCACATCTGGGTATTACGGGCGAGGATGGTATTGATGCCCTGCGGCGACGGGTTCGCGCCATGCAGCGGGATGGCCAAATACACATTGACCGACGCGGACGCTTGGGTCTCAGTGAGCGCCTCGAGTTAGTGCGCTGTCGAGTAATTGGCCATAGAGATGGGTACGGTTTCGCTACCCCCCTGACAGGTGGCGACGATTTTTTCCTGAGTGCCCGGGACATGCAGTTGGTGTTCGACGGTGACACTGTGCTCATCTCCCAATCGGGTATCGATCATCGGGGGCGGCCAGAAGGAAAAGTGATTGAGGTCCTCGAGCGCGGCACCGAGGTGCTACCCGGGCGCTACATGGAGGAGAGCGGCATTGGCTACTTGATGCCCTACAACACCCGGATTACCCAGCACATTTTGATACCGCCAAATCGAAAGGCGGGGGCGACCCCGGGCCAAATGGTCTCAGTAAAAATCACCGACTACCCAACCAAGGTGCTGGGAGCTAAGGGGGCGGTTCAGGAAATTTTGGGGGATCATCTTGATCCGGGACTGGAGATCGATATAGCGATCAGAGCCCACCAAATTCCCTGGGAGTGGCCAGAGTCGGTGCTACGAGAAGCCGGTTCATTGCGCGACGAGCCCAGCGAAACCGACAAGCTAGGTCGGTTTGACCTGAGAGATAAGCCGTTCATTACCATCGATGGCGAAGATGCGCGGGATTTTGATGATGCGGTTTACTGTGAGCGCAACGGGTCCGGTTTTCGCCTGTGGGTAGCGATCGCGGACGTCAGCCATTACGTTAGACCGGGCTCTGCTCTGGATGAAGAGGCAGAGAATCGCGGTAACTCGGTGTACTTTCCCGAGCGAGTGGTGCCCATGTTTCCCGAGGTGCTATCCAACGGCCTCTGTTCCCTCAAGCCAAGAGTCGATCGACTGGCTATGGTCTGTGAAATGGAGATCGATAAGGGTGGCGTGGTGACGACGAGTCACTTTTATGAAGCGGTCATTCACTCCCACGCGCGGCTGACTTATACCCAGGTCGGTCAGATCATTGAAGAGGGCTGGCATTCGGATGTAGAAGCGGAGCGCTATGACGATATCACCCGATTGCACGAGCTTTATGCCTGTTTGCGTGCGGCGAGAGCGCGTCGGGGCGCGATCGATTTTGAAACGGTAGAAACCCGCATCGTTTTTAACGACAGCCGGAAAATTGAAGCCATCGTGCCGGTGCATCGAAATGACGCACACAAGCTGATCGAGGAATGCATGCTGGCGGCTAACGTGGCCACTGCAGAATTTCTTGAAACCACCGGGCTGTCTGCCTTGTTCCGCGTTCATGAGGGCCCGAGCGTCGAGCGTTTAAGTAACCTCCGTGCATTCCTGGGTGAGTTGTCCCTCGACCTGCCCGGTGGGGACCAGCCAACACCCGAAGATTATCAAACGGTCCTTGCGCAGCTGGCCGATCGGGATGATGCAACGATTATCCAGACCATGATGCTGCGTTCGCTGAGTCAGGCGGTGTATCAACCGGAAAACAAGGGGCACTTCGGGCTGCACTACGGGGCGTATGCTCACTTCACATCTCCCATTCGACGCTACCCGGATTTGCTCGTCCATCGCGCCATTCGCCACATGATTCGGTCCGATATGCCGTCACCTCAGGTCATGCGAATGGCCGACGTAAAACCAATCCCCCGCGAACGAATCTACCCCTATCAGGGGGCGGATATGGCCGCGCTCGGGGAACATTGCTCGGTGACTGAGCGCCGCGCTGACGATGCGACCCGCGAAGTTGAGGCGTGGCTCAAGTGCGAATTTTTACGGGATAAACTGGGTGAGACCTTTGATGGCCTGATTACCGCGGTTACGGGCTTTGGTTTATTTGTTGAGCTGCGCGACCTGTATATCGAAGGGTTGGTGCATATAAGCGCATTGCCCGGCGATTATTACCACTTCGAACAGGCCAAACAGCGCCTCGTTGGTGAGCGGACCCGTCAGGTATTTCAGCTGGGTGGCAGTGTGCGCGTTGTTGTAGCCCGAGTCGATCTCGATGAGCGAAAAATAGATTTGGAGCTAGACGCTCCGGGTGGCGCGACTCGAGGCCAGCCTGCTGGGGGCTCGACCGATACGCCACGATCAAATAAGACCCGCCGCAAAGGAGCAGCAAAGGCAGCGCACAAGGGAGCAGCAGAGGCTGGCGCCGAAAAAAAGCGAGGGCGTGCCGAGAGTCCAAAAGGCCCAGACAAGAATAGCGGTGCAGGAAAAAAGAGTTCGGGTAAGAAAAGTGCAAGCAGCAAAGCTGCCCGGGCATCATCGAAAAAAACGTCCGGCGGAAAAAAAGCTGGCGTCCTCAAGAAATCTTCCAAAACCGGTAAGCGCCGATGAGCAGCTTGATTTTCGGTTTTCACGCGGTTGAAGCGATTCTGAGGCGTGAGCCGAACAGGATTCAAACACTCTGGCTGCAGGAAGGCCGACGGGATAAGCGGGTTCAAAGCCTCGAGACGCTGGCCCGAAATCAGGGGGTGGTGCTGAATCTGGTCGGTCGTGCAGAGCTCGATGACATGGTTGATGGGAGACACCAGGGGGTAGTGGCACAACTTGAGGGGTCGGGGGGCCGTGAGGCGCTGGACGAGCGGGGATTGATCGCCCACCTGCAGGGCATCGACCAGCCGCTGGTTTTGGTGCTTGATGGCGTCACCGACCCCCATAATCTGGGCGCTTGTCTGCGCAGCGCCGATGCCGCCGGGGTGAATGCCGTGGTCGTGCCAAAGGATCGCAGCGCGGATCTGGGCCCAACCGTCAGTAAAGTGGCTTGCGGGGCCGCCGAGTCCATACCCTTCGCGCGGGTTACCAACCTGAGTAGAACACTCGAAAAACTCAAAGAAGCCGGCTTTTGGCTGGTGGGAACGACTGGTGAGGCCGACATCACTGTCTACGATCAGGACCTCACGGGGCCACTGTGCCTAATTATGGGTGCCGAGGGGGAAGGCATGCGCCGCTTAACCCTCGAGCATTGTGATTTTCTGGTCAAATTACCGATGGCGGGCACGGTGGAGAGTTTGAATGTGTCGGTTGCGACGGGAATTTGCCTGTTCGAGGCAGTCAGGCAGCGCACCCAGTAATCATAGAGCTAATGAAAAC
>CAXPOA010000224.1:0-8232 GCA_964218505.1 Luminiphilus sp. | reverse complement strand
TTACGAGTGGAATCAAGATGCTAGCGATTGGCGCGACACCAAAACCCAGGAGAGCTTCAGGGATGTACTCGTTACTGAACTGTCAGTGCACGCGGGCGTGGCTTTTTCTTGGGACGACTAACGTCTATTGACCGACTCTAGCGCTGCCTTTGCCGCAGCGGCGACCTGATCAGGTGCAGTGCCTCCCAGATGGTTTCTGGCGGCTACCGAGCCTTCCAGCGTGAGTACAGAAAATACATCGTCACCGATTGCGTCGCTGAATCCCTGCAGGTCACTAAGGCTAAGATCTTCGAGAGTAATGCCCTCGCCAATGCAATGCCCAACTGCTTTTCCGACTACTTCATGAGCATCTCTGAAAGGCACGCCTTTGCGAACGAGATAGTCTGCAAGATCCGTTGCTGTAGAAAATCCCTGTAGTGCCGCGGCACGCATCCGCTCCTGATTGGGCTGGAGGGCAGGCACCATGTCTGCAAAAGCACGAAGACAATCAAACAGGGTGTTCACCGAGTCAAACAGAGGTTCTTTATCTTCCTGATTGTCTTTGTTGTATGCCAGAGGCTGACTCTTCATCAGTGTTAGCAGGGCAATAAGATGGCCATTCATCCGGCCGCTCTTTCCGCGAACAAGCTCGGGCACATCAGGGTTCTTTTTTTGCGGCATGATCGAGGAGCCAGTGCAAAATCGATCCGGGATATCAATGAAGCCAAACTGGGCCGAGGTCCAAAGCACCAGTTCCTCAGCCATGCGTGACAAATGGGTTGTTGTGATTGCAGCAGCGGCACAAAACTCGATGGCGAAATCCCGATCTGATACCGAGTCCAGCGAGTTGCGGGTGGGTGCATCGAACCCGAGCGCCTCTGAGGTCATGGTGCGGTTAATGGGAAAGGTGGTGCCAGCGAGCGCAGCTGCTCCGAGTGGGCACTGGTTGAGTCGGTGTCGGCAATCCTGCAGTCGACCCCAATCCCGCTCGAGCATCTCATTCCAGGCTAGAAGGTGGTGTCCAAAGGTAATCGGCTGGGCTACTTGTAAATGGGTGAAGCCGGGCATGACGGTGTGAGCATGCGCTTCTGCTAGCTCGATGATGCCCTGCTGTAAGCGCGTAAGTTCCTTTGAGATCTCGTCAATCGCGCGCCTAAGCCAGAGCCTTATATCTGTGGCTACCTGATCATTTCGAGAACGGCCTGTGTGTAATTTCTTGCCAGCATCGCCCACAAGCTCTGTTAAACGGGCTTCGATGTTCATATGCACATCTTCCCGGTCAACCCGCCACTCGAACGACCCTTGCGCTATCTCCTCCCGAATCGACATAAGCCCCTCGGTGATCGCGCTGAGCTCTTGTTCCGACAAGATCCCAGCCCCAGCAAGCATGGTCGCGTGAGCCACCGAGCCCTCTATATCCTCTTGGGCGAGCTGACGGTCGAAACTTTCGGACGCGGTAAACCGCTGAACAAAGGCATCGGTGGCCTCGCTGAATCGGCCTCCCCAGAGCGAGCTGGTGTTGTCGGTATCGTCCGCTGTGCTCATGTTGTTTTGCCGTGCCTCTGTGTTGCTCGCATCGATAATGGTGGTGCGCTCCCTGTGCAGGCACCCGTTCGAGTCGCAAGTATACCACCCCGGAGGCTACGTTCTGGCGGACCCGTGGTAAGCTCTCGCCTGATATTTGGGAGGCTGATTGTGTCAAAACTTGTTATCGCCACGCGCGAGAGCCCACTAGCCCTCTGGCAGGCCAATCATGTGGCTGGCCGATTGCGAGAGTTGCATCCCGGCCTGACGGTAGAGCTATTGGGGATGACGTCCCGAGGGGACCAGCTTCTCGATCGACCCCTGTACAAAGTCGGAGGAAAAGGGTTATTCGTCAAGGAGCTGGAGACGGCCTTGCTCGACGGCCGCGCCGATATTGCGGTGCACTCGATGAAGGATGTGCCCATGATGTTGCCCGACGGGCTCACCCTTGGTGTGATTTGTGAACGCGAGGATCCAAGGGACGCCCTAGTGGGTGTGACTGATCTGAGCGAGCTGGGAGAGGGCGCTCGGTTAGGTACATCAAGCTTGAGGCGCTCCTGCCAGATCAGGCGTGTCCGTCCCGATCTCGATATCGGGTTTTTGCGAGGTAATGTAAATACCCGGTTAGCAAAACTCGACGCCGGAGAATTCGATGCGATTGTGTTGGCCACGGCGGGTCTACTAAGACTGGGATTTGCCGACAGAATTGGCGCGAGCATCGATGCCGATGTGTCCCTGCCAGCAGGGGGCCAGGGTGCGGTAGGCATCGAATATCGGGCTGATGATAATCACACAGCCGCCCTGCTAGCTCCTTTGAATCACGCCACAACGTCCCGCTGCGTGATCGCCGAGCGCGCAGTAGTTCGCCGGCTTGACGGGGGTTGTGATGTGCCCATTGCGAGCTATGCCGTAGAGCAGGACAACACACTCTGGTTGCGAGCGAGAGTCGGCGCTGCAGATGGTACATCCCTGCTCATGGCGGAGGGCTCTGGCGATGATCCCGAAAGCTTGGGGCAGCAGGTCGCAGAGCAACTGCTCACTGCGGGTGCCGCGGAGATTCTGAGGACTGCGCGGGGGTGAAACCAACGGCAGTGTTAACGCGGCCGTCGGGCACTGCGGAGTCATTGGTTAGCTCGTTGGAAGCTCTCGACTGGCGGGTGCTTCATGAGCCGATGCTGGTTATCGAGCCCATTAAAGACATCCCGGCGGTGCCTGCCATCACCAGGGATTCGGTTGTAATTTTTATTAGTGCCAACGCAGTTCGTGCCGGGCTGCCGCACTTGTTGAAGGATTTAGGTCGCACCGGGGCCACGGTGATAGCGGTAGGTGAGGCTACCGCCAATGCCTTGGCACAACATGAGATCACTGCGGTCGTGCCCTCACGAGCGGACTCAGAGGGGCTGTTGTCCCTCGGTGAACTCACGGATTCCAAGGACAGGCAAATCGTCATTGTGAAAGGGGAAGGGGGCCGCGCGCTTCTGGCCGACACCCTTAGAGAGCGCGGCGCAGTCGTTACCGAGTTTATCTGTTACCACAGACTTCCGGCAGGCGTTGATGCGGCTGACTTCTGTTGGCGCCTCTGCCGCGAGGAATCTCTCGTTTTTCAGGCCAGTAGTGGGGAGACGCTAGAGAGACTATCAGCACTGCTAGGCGAGGGCGGACAGCCAAATTTACTGGACAGTCCAGTGATCGTTCCTTCTGACCGCGTGGCTGAGGTCGCGACCGCTCTGGGATGGAGTCGTGTTCTGGTCGCCGAGAATGCCAGTGATCAGGCATTCTTGAAGGTATTAAACTTGAAAGACGATGATGTGGTGACCGAGGAACTTCTAGAGGAAAAGGTTTCAACAGAGGAAGAACAGGCGTTGACTGAAGTTGACGACCCCCCCAAAACCGATCAAGAGATCTCCAAGGAACCCGTGGAACGAGATAACATGGCCGCTACCAACGCCGACCAAAATCAAGAGGAATCTGCCCAAGTACCAGCCAAGCCGGTGCCAAGGCGCGCCGACTGGCTCGCGCGATTACTCCTTTTGCTCACCCTGCTGGTTTTGGGAGCGGCGGCTTATTCAGGGTGGCGGTTTCTTTGGCCTCAGTGGCTGCAGCTGACCGGTGCGGACACCCGAGTTGAGGAGAGGCTCGCACGACTTGAAGGCAGTGAAGCGATATCGCCAGCACAAATGAACGCTGCGTTAGCGTCTGGTTTGCGCGAGCTGCAAACCAGTCTTATTAGCTCCATTAACGACGGCGCCGTTGGCCAGGCTGATCGTCACGCCAGAATGGTGGCAGATTATGAGGCGCTTCTGACCCGACTGGACAGAATGGAAATCCGGCTCGCCCGATTGACCGCGACCGACCGGCGGCAGTGGTTGGCTCAGGAAGCCGCTTTTACGGTTCGATTGGCTGCACAACGCTTGTCTTCCGCCCGGGATGTAAATGCTGCGATAGCGCTTTTGAACAACGCGGACAATTTGCTTAGCGAGGTCAATGACCCGCGATTGGATAGGGCGCGTGTCGCGATTGCCTCTGATCGAGCCATGCTACTGGCCGCTCCCAAGGTGGATAACGTCGGTATCCATGCAAGGTTTAGCGCCCTGGCCAGTCAGGCTAACGAGCTAAAAATTGGTTCGCAGCGCGCGGTGACGACCCAGTCTGTTTCTGAGCCGAAGGGGGAGGGCTTGATTGCCCGCTTGGGTTGGGGCTGGGATGCTGCGTTGGCGAAGCTCGGCGATTATCTGGTAATCAAATCTCGAGACAGCAGCTTGTCGGCGTTTACCACGCCAGATGAAGAAGAGCTGGCGCGGCAGATGGTGCGGTTACTGCTTGAACAGGCGCAAATAGCAGCGCTCTCAAGTAATCAGGCGCTTTTTGATGGGGCATTGTCCCGTGTTTCCAACATTCTGCATCTGATGGAAGCGCAAGATCCACAGCATGTGACTCCGATCCTAGAGGAATTGGCATTACTCGCTGCTCTCGATATTGCGCCCACGCTGCCCGATCTCATTGAATCCAGTGCCGCTTTGGCGGACGCTCTCGCGCTGTTGGGTAACGATGTTATAGCCGTCGATATTTCGACGGCTGACCTGCAGGAACAATAGTGCGCAGATTAATTTTTTATGGCGTCTTGGGGCTGTTACTTGGCGCGGGTTTGGTCACGCTGGTAGAGCAGGATCCAGGTTATATTTATATCAGCTGGCGAGATAGCTCTGTTGAGACTAGCTTGTGGTTTGGTATCACCTTGGCGCTAGCGACCTGGATGCTGGCCGCCGTCTTTCTCAAGCTCTTGGCCAAGATCCTGCGAAGTCGACTCACGCTCATGACTTGGCTTGGTAACCGAAAAAGTAGGAACGCGACTGCCTTGAGTAATCGCGGCCTTATCAATTTTGTTGAAGGCAATTGGGAGCAGTCACGTAAACAACTGCTTCGGGCCGCCCGATATACTGAGGCGCCTCTGCTCAATCACTTGATCGCCGCGCAGGCGAGCTTTCGTTTGGGCGATGTGGATGAGGCCAGACGCCAGCTGGGTATTGCGGAGACTATTGATGTCGATGCGGGTATTGCGGTGGAGCTCACTCAGGCGGAACTTCAGTTAACTGCCGGTCAATATGAGCAGGCGCTGGCTACCCTAGTGCGTGCAAGAGCTAATGCCAACAAGCACCCCTATGTTGTTGAATTGTTAGCACGAGCGCACTTTCAGCTTCGGGACTGGGAGTCTTTGCGGGAAATTTTGCCCGAACTTAAGAAATACAAGCTCAATGCCAGCGGCCATTTGTCCGATATTGAGGAGCAAATGTGGCTCGGTTTGATGTCATCGGCGATTAAGGCCCCCGACGCCGAGGGTGCTCTTGAAAAGGTGTGGCGATCTATTCCTGCCGAACTTAAAGAGCTGAGGCGATTCCGTCAGCACTTCGTGGCACAACTTCGCGATTTAGAGGCTTATCCCGCACTTGAACGCTGGGTGGTGGATTTTCTGGATAGTGATTGGGATGCAACACTGGTTGACAGCCTTGGCCGGTTTGCACCGAAGCAACCCAAGAAGCTGCTCAAAACCCTCGATCGCTGGCTTTCACAACAGGGGAAGGATTATCGCTTGATGATGGCAGCGGCTCGGGTGGCACTTCATGCTCATGAGTGGGATCGTGCCGAGGCATTGTTGCTCGAGGCGAGTCAGCTAGAGGGCGCTGCTGAGGCAGCGTGGTTGCTATCGGCTCTGTATCGTGCCTCAGGGCGAGGAGAGGGGATCGTCAAACTCCTGGAGCAGATGGGTCGTGACCTGTATGGTGATCCGGGCGCGCCACTCCCTGACGCCGAGTCCGATTCTTGAGAACTGTCTAGGCTCTTCGGCCTGGGAGTTCAATACCCAGTGAATCCCACAAGTCGTCTACTCGTGTTTTGACTTCTGGGCTCATTGAAATTGCAGTACCCCATTCCCGATCAGATTCACCCTCCCACTTATGGGTGGCATCCATGCCCACCTTGGAGCCGAGACCGGCAACGGGCGAAGCAAAATCCAGATAATCAATAGGTGTGTTGTCAATAAACACACTGTCCCGCCGAGGGTCCATTCGGGTTGTCATTGCCCACACGACATCTTCCCAACTACGTGCATTGACGTCGTCGTCGGTAACGATGATGAACTTGGTGTACATAAACTGACGCAAAAATGACCATATACCCATCATGATGCGCTTCGCGTGCCCAGGATATTCTTTTCGGATGGTCACCACCGCAAGACGATAGGAGCACCCTTCGGGGGGTAAGTAAAAATCCACGATTTCGGGGAACTGTTTTCTCAGTAGAGGTACTACTACCTCGTTCAATGCAACGCCGAGAATAGCGGGCTCGTCCGGCGGTCTTCCGGTGTAAGTGCTGTGATAAATCGGATTGCGACGTGTCGTCATTGCCTCAACAGTAAATACAGGGAACCGCTCCACCTCGTTGTAATAACCCGTATGATCACCAAACGGACCCTCATCGGCTTCTTCTCCCGGCTGTATATAGCCTTCGAGAATAATTTCTGCATGAGCCGGTACACGCAATTCATTCTGCTTGCAGCGGTCAGTTACGCAATCGGCCACCTCGGTTTTGCTGCCCCTTAGCAAACCCGCGAAAGCGTATTCAGACAGGGCGTCTGGAACAGGGGTCACCGCCCCGAGGGTAGTGGCTGGATCTGCTCCAAGGGCAATAGCAACGGGGTAGGGCTCCCCGGGGTTTTTCAGCGTCCAGTCGCGGAAATCGAGAGCGCCACCGCGGTGGGAGAGCCAGCGCATGATCAGTTTGTTGGGTCCGATTAGCTGCATGCGATAGATGCCGAGGTTCATTCTGGGCTTCTCTGGACCTCGGGTGATAACCAGCGGCCAGGTCACCAGCGGTCCAGCATCTCCCGGCCAGCAGGTTTGTACCGGCAGACGGGTTAAGTCAATGTCATTGCCTTTGAGCACAATGTCTTGGCATGGAGGACGTTTGACCACCTTGGGCCCCATGTTAAGAACCTGCTTCAGCAGCGGCGCCTTGTCGATAAGGTCCCGCATCCCTTTTGGGGGATCTGGTTGTCGCAGGTAGGCCAGCAATTCCCCAATCTCCCGCAACGCCTCGATGGACTCTGCGCCCATACCCATGGCAACCCGTTCTTCAGTGCCGAATAAATTAGCGAGCACCGGTACGTCGTACCCCACGGGGTTTTCAAACAGGAGTGCTGGTCCGCCACCCCGAAGGGTGCGGTCGGAAATCTCGGTCATCTCAAGATTGGGATCGACGGGCTGCTTGATGCGAACCAGTAGTCCACGTTTCTCGAGTTCCGCAATGAAGTCCCTGAGGTCGGTGAATTGCACGCTCATTGGGGTGTTACGAGTTACTTCCGCTTCATCGATTTGAAGAATTCTTCATTCGACTTGGTGTCTTTCAGCTTATCGAGAAGAAACTCAATGGCAGGGAGATCTTCCATGCCGTGGAGTAGCTTGCGCAAAATCCACATGCGTTGCAGTTCTTCGTCACCGGTGAGCAGTTCTTCCCGCCGAGTGCCGGAACGCCGGATGTTGATAGCGGGATAAACTCGCTTCTCTGCGATCTTGCGGTCGAGATGCAGCTCCATATTGCCGGTGCCTTTGAACTCTTCGTAGATCACTTCATCCATTTTTGAGCCCGTGTCGATGAGTGCCGTGGCAATGATGGAAAGGCTACCCCCCTCCTCAATGTTTCTGGCGGCGCCAAAGAAGCGTTTTGGGCGCTCCAGCGCGTGGGCATCGACACCACCCGTTAGGACCTTACCGGAACTTGGAACAACCGTGTTGTAGGCCCGGGCAAGTCGCGTGATGGAATCCAGAAGGATCACAACGTCACGCTTATGTTCAACGAGGCGCTTGGCTTTCTCAATGACCATGTCGGCCACCTGAACATGTCGCGAGGGTGGTTCATCAAAGGTCGATGCAACAACCTCAGCGCCTCGCGCGCCCACGGAACGCTGCATCTCGGTTACTTCTTCCGGGCGCTCATCGATCAATAGAACGATCACGTAACACTCGGGATTGTTTGAGATGATCGCCTGAGCGATGTTTTGCATCATGATGGTTTTACCGGCCTTGGGGGGTGCGACTAACAGACCGCGTTGTCCCTTGCCGATAGGAGCGCATAAATCGATGATTCGCCCTGTAAGGTCTTCGGTCGAGCCATTACCTTTTTCCAGAGTGAGTCGCTCGTTAGGAAATAGCGGGGTCAGGTTTTCAAAGAGAATTT
>CAXPOA010000223.1:0-8718 GCA_964218505.1 Luminiphilus sp. | reverse complement strand
AGATCCGCAGGCCAGATTGCATCGGCATCTCCTGAATAAATCCAGTGGCTCTGAATGATCCCTTGATGCTGTAATTCGAGGGCCAGATCACAGCCAACACGTCGAGCCCGCCCTACACCTTCGCTGTCTGGAGTGGGACCTTCCAGCCGGTCAAGATCGACCCTTAACACCGAGCACGAATCATTTAGATGGCTCAGAAAGTAGCCTTCCCCAAGCGTTACGGTCGGATATGTTTCCAGCGCCGCACTGACCGGTTTGTTCACAGCTGGATCGCTTCCATGGGGCCTGTTGAGCACTAGCACCATGAGAAGTGAGGTGTCCCGATAGATCTGTTGCCAAGTGGCAAGAAAGTCCGGTGACTCGTCATAGCTGGGCACGACTATCACATGCTGCCAGTGCTGACGTATTTCCAATTGAGCGCCAGGCCGCAGCGAGTACTGCGCGAGATATTTATCGATCGCGCGATTGCCTTTCATCGTTAATGCAGTGCAGCTCTGATCGGTAGGTTCTGTATACAGCGGGACTCCGCCGAAAGGAGCTCCTGCCAGCGGAGCTCTATTTCACTTGGTGAGAAATATTCCTCGGCGAGATTGAGAAAGAGTTCAAAGTGTCTTGATTCCGAACGAGCCAGAGATCGGTAAAAGATTTTCAGATCCCCCTCAGGCAGTCCCTCTGCCACCAACCCAAAACGCTCTGCTCCCCGGGCTTCGATGACCGCACCCGTCAGCAGGCGGTCGAGTAAGTAAACGTTAGTGCCCTGGCGAATCCAGCTCCGAACCTCGTTGACATAAGGATCTTTCTGATCCGCACCAAGCTGCAGATTCCGACTCTGAATCAATTTGACTACTTCTCTGAAGTGGACCATTTCCTCGACGGCCAATTCAGACATTGCCGTCACCAGCCTGCTTTTGTCGGGGTAGTGGGACAGCATTGACATGGCCATGCCGGCGGCTTTTTTCTCCGCGGCGGCGTGGTCCAACAGGAACGCGTCAAAGTTGGCGAGCACGCAGCTTAACCAGTGCTCAGGCGTTGGATGATGAAGGGGCGATGTGGACATGGGCTTCTGGGTTAAGGACTCGGCCGCATTTTAGCCAAGTTAGTCCAACACTTCATGTGTCTCTAGTTATTCCAGCCCGTCCATCCGGGTCCCCTGACAACCTGACCGGGTAGTGCTCCCGTGTGCTCTCCATCCTCAAACACCAGCTCGCCGTTGACGAAAACCTTTTCCATACCTGTGGAATATTGATGTGGTTGTTCAAATGTCGCATGATCCTGAATGGTGGTCGGGTCAAAGACCAGTACATCTGCGAAATAGCCCTCACGTAAAAAGCCCCGGTCCCGAAGGGACAGGTTGGTAGCGGGCAACCCACTTGCTCGGTGCACAGCTTGTTCCAGACTCAATAACTGTAGATCCCGAGCGTAGTGGCCCAACACTCGAGGAAATGTCCCATAGGTCCTTGGATGACGGTGATTTAGGAGTTGATCACCCTCAGCAGCGATGGATACCGCGTCGGTACAAAAGCTAACCCAGGGCTGCTGGATCGCTTTTCTCACCACGTCCTCAGACTGATTGAAATACATAGCGCCAACACGGGTTCTATCCTCAATCACCAGATCCATCGCGGTTTCTTCCGGTGACATGCCTCGTTGCTGCGCAACTTCAGCGAGGGTCATTCCAGCAAGGTGTTTCAGATCTGGATTGCGAAACTCCACCAGAAGTACCGAGTCGGCCCCCCCGCTGGCGAGCCTGTTATCCCAATCGTCTGGGTTCTCTCGCATCGCCTGAATTAACTTGGCCCGGGTCTCAGGATCCTGCATTCGTGCGATCCACTGATCGATGCCACCTTCTTTCACCCACGGGGGCATGATTGCGTCTAGCCCCGTCGATCCTGCGGGGTAAGGGTACATATCGGCGGTTATTTTCAGGCCGGAGCGTCGCGCTTCTTCGATGATCGCGAGCACATCATCGAATCGGTCCCAGAAGGGAGGATAGGAAATTTTGAGGTGGTAGATTTCAGCGGGGATATCCGCTTCCCGCGCGATAGTAATCAGCTCATCAAGGGCCTCAAAAATGCCTTTTCCCTCATTCCGCATATGGGACGCATAGATTCCTCCATACTCGGATGCAGCACTCGCAAGAGCAACCAACTCCTCGGTGTTGGCAAAACTGGCTGGGGTATAGATGAGGGATGAGGCAACCCCAACTGCACCTTCTTGCATTGCGCCTCTTACCAGCGCCTGCATTTCCTCAAGCTGACTAGGCGACGCTTTGACATCATCGCGACCCAGTACATGGATCCGCGCGGTGGTTGCTCCTATGAAAGAGGCGACATTAGAGGACACGCCCTGGTCTTCAAGAAACTCCAGATACTCTCCCAGGCTCGTCCAGGAGGGCGATATTTGATCCCAGTACTTTGGGAATTCTTCCTTCATCGATGGTGATAAGGGGCCCATGGAGTTCCCTTCCCCGAATACCTCGAGGGTAATGCCCTGAGAAATATCACTGATGCCACGGCCATCTTTTATGAGAGATGTCACTCCCCAGCCAATCATGTTGATAAACCCAGGGCTTACTGCCTTGCCTGTGGCATCGATTTCGATGTGCCCTGAGGCGCTGCTCAATTCCCCGATGGCTGCAATTCGCTGGTTTGCTAACCCGATGTCGGCCTCATAGGGGGTGGCTCCCGAGCCATCATAGATGGTCCCACCCCGAATGATGGTGTCGTAGGTCACTGATGAGGTGTTTTCGCATCCGAGGGCGGCCAGTAAGAAAAGAAGGACCAGTCCAGTGCCGAGCGATCGATGTAAGTGGAAGCTGGTAGGCATTAGGCGCTCTCCTCAACAGCGATGATGGTCAGGTTATCATTACATTTGGCTGTGGGAGCCAATTTAGTTTTGAGTTATGACCAAAAGTAGTCTAATTTGTCGCTGCGGAGGCATCCACGCCTCCCAGCTAGTTCATGGCGAGCTGGCACAACAATAAACTGGGGGAAGCACAATGTATCAATCTGTAATTAAATCGGCGTCTGCCGCGTTGGGTGCAATAGCCATTGTCGGTTTGACTGCCTGTGGCGGCGCAGGACCCGCACCTGCACCGGCCGAAAATCCCAATATTGCCGCGGCAAAGCAGTGGGTTACTGCTGGTGCCGCGGGTAAAGCCGAGGCCATGGCCGCCGTGCAAGAGCTTATGGCAGAAGATGGTTTGCTATATAGAAGCCGCTATGTTGGATTCGGGTTTACCTGGGATCCAGCGGATGAAGAAGGCCGCATGATAGTCGGCACGGTCACGCCCGAAAGTCCGGTTGATGGCCTGCTGCAGCCAGGAGATCAGTTCCTTTCGGTACGCGGCGTCGAAGTCAATGAGGCCAACATGGGTAAGCTCGATTTCCGTGGCAAGCCCGGCGAGGTAGTCGATGCAGTTATTCTGCGCGACGGAGAGAGCATGGATATTTCAGTGGCTCGCGGCATCATCGATACTCCCATCAGCAAGGCTCAAATGCTCGCGTGGATGGATACCGGTGACGCAGACACCTGGGGCCCTGAGAAGTGGGAGCTTCACGAGGCGATCGGGCAGGGTAACGTCGTCTATGTCTGGACCCAAGGCTGGGACACCGATGAGGTAAGCGGCCTGCCGGTGGACAACCACACGGTTACTCGATTTGAGTTCAATGATGCAGGCAAGGTGGTGGCGCTTGGTAATCTGAGCGAGGACCGATTCGCACTTGAGCAGGCGGGTTGGACCATTAGCCGGTAATTGAACCCGTGTAGTAATAGCCCCCCGCTACGGCGGGGTTTTTTATGCTTACGGCGTCTCCGGCGTGGCACGTTGGCGCTAATGCGCTAAAAGCTGACGTGTTAACCGCTATGGTTTCGCTGCCAGGAAATAGACACTTATCAACCCGCACTACACAAACTGGAGAGCGCGATGCATTTAAAAGCCATAAAAACCTTATTAATCATTATTTCCTCCTGCATGTTGCTTGCAGGTCTAACACAGGCACAGGATCTCGGAGCTCCATTAGAGCTTGAGCGCCGGCAGGCGAAGGCCGATATGACCGTGACCTCGGCCAGATTGCTCGATGACGGTGTGGTCATTACGGCAGAGGGCATGATGGGTGTCTATGGTCGCGTCTACGCAACCTACGAACTAAAAGCTGCGGATAATTCTAAAACCCACGGCGCTGTTCACGGTAATGGACGCGGCTTCCTTGCTGACGGGACCTTTGCTACCGGTACATTCTCAGGCTATTTTTCGCGGGAGGGATCAGTTTTTACAATGAACAACGTCGTACTTTTGGGTGATGGAACTCAAAACTTTGACGTGGTTATCTTCGATGCGGCTGCAAAAACCCTTACGGTAGATGCCTACATTCTCAAGTGACGCAAAAATTAGCTCCATAAAAAGGCCACGTTGAGTGGCCTTTTTATGGAGCAGCTAAAAACTAGCTAGTGCTGCTTTTGTTTGCGTAGCCACAGGAATTGGACGCTCAAGCCCACAATGAATGCCAATAAAAAGGCGAGGTAAAAGCCCCGGAGCAAGGGGGAATCAAAGGACTCGATAAAGGGGTCGCCGACCGGCAATCTCCGCAGAAAATCGGTGATCGCCGGTATCATATGAAATAGCAGCGTGGCGGTGTAAGCAGCGGTTTGCAGATACTTTGAAAGCCCCCCAATGGGCGCCTTGAGTTCGACAAAAAATCCGATACCGAGCGCAAGCAGCGCCAGTACGGCAAGAGCATGCCCGGGTCCCAGCCCGCCCTGGTTATAGATCATCAGGGCAGAGCTTGCGACGAACAGGGTCATGAGCAAATAGGCTCTGCCAGACGTGTTGGTAGCGCTTAGGATTTTGTGGTGATACAGGGAGTAGATGGCCGTCAAAATAGCGGCCGCACCAATCACGGTATGAAACCAGCCAAGTACAGTCATGGGTGGCATTGTGAATCTCCTGTTTTGTCGAGATGGTAATTGAACGTCCAGCGACCTAAGCATGATTAGGTCGAGGACTCAAGCACGAAAAGCCGATATCCGAGGCGGCCGCTTAGTGCGATGATGCCGGTCATCTGTTTGCGGTGAGGAATAGTATGGGCTGGCAAGTACTTGGCGACAATTTGCCAAAAACCGCTAACCCGATTACTCGGTGGATCGGGCGAGTCACCCTGCGGCTATGGGGTTGGCGTATTAATGGCGAGTTCCCCAACAGACCCAAAATGGTGGTGGCTCTGCTGCCTCATAGCTCCAACCTCGACTTTATTCTGACAATTGCTGTGTTGTGGGCGCTGGGATTGCGTTCGACGTTCATGATGAAGCACACACTTTTTTGGTTTCCCCTGGGCGCAGTGCTTCGTCGCCTTGGCGGCATCCCTGTAGACCGAGGTAGCAAGCAAGGTCTGGTGGAGCAAATGCATCGAGCATTTCAAACTCGATCAAAGCTGGTGCTTGGCATCACTCCCGAGGGAACTCGGCACGGGGTAGCCAAGTTAAAACAAGGATTTGCCAGAATCGCACTCGCATCAAATGTTCCGGTATTGCCGGCAGTCATTGACTATCGACAGCGTACGGTGCGATTTGCTGAGTTGATTGAGAACTTTACTAACGTTGAAGGCATCATGCAGCGGGTCCAGTTAGAGGCCTTAACTGGGGTTCCGAGAGTAAGCCGGTAAGGCCGGGTCCCATCGAAGCAGCAGCATACAGCTTGCCTGCGCCAATAACGCACGAAAAGACGCCACTTTGATGGGTATTACGATTCTTCGGCTGTCAGGCACCTGAAAAGCCAGTAGTGTCAATCGGCACGTAGCAGGCTGATACATTCGGCCTCGTCGTCAATCTAACAAGGAGAAAACCATGACCCTTCGCAAAATCTTGACATTAACCTTCCTTCTTTTCGCCGCACCCTTTAGTTTTGGCCAAGACCTAAACTACGGTGAGGGTGAGTTCACCGCCACCTTTACCATTGATGCAGCTCACACGACTGATGGGACTAATTACAGCGTGGCTGCCACTGGCGAAGCGGGGGATTATGGTCGCGTGTACCTCTCCTATGAGTTCACCGATAAGCTGGGAATGGGCACGATGGGTGAATTTACCGGCTATGCCTGGACACAAAATGGCGAACAAATTGAGCGAGCCACCTTGCAAGGCGTTTATCGCAAGAACGGCACCGTGTTCGATATGTATTCACTGGATGTTGTGACCAACGGGCTTATCAATATTGTCTCGGGTCAAGTGGACTTCGTGGCAAAGACAATGACGTTCAAGGTGTCACCTCTGCAATAGGCTAAGCCCCGGTTATAGCCACTATAGAGATCACCGACACAATGTCGGTGATCTTATCCTAGGAAAACGATTTAGTGCGCGGTGAAACCGCCGTCGATCACAAGCTCCGAGCCGGTCATATAAGCTGACTCGTCAGAGGCAAGAAACAGTACACCGTTGGCGATATCTCTAGGCTGACCCATGGCGCCCAGGGGGATGCTACTGAAAATACGCTCCTGAAATGCCTGAGCGTTTTCCTCTCCCATCGCTTCGACCCCCTTTGCCACCATAGGAGTCTCAATAAACCCGGGATGAACAGAATTTATCCGGATGCCATAACCCTGCTCTGCGCAGTGCAGGGCGGCAGACTTTGTCATCATCCGAACCGCGGCCTTGCTGGCGTTGTAGGCCGCGATGAGTGGATCGCCGACAAGCCCTTCAATGGAGGATATGTTGATAATCGAACCACCATTCCCTTTCATGGCAGCGATTGCCGCTTGGGTACCCATAAAAACCGATTCACTGTTAACCGCATTGACCTGACGCCACTCTTCGAGCGTGGCGTCCTCGATTGAGCCAGTTAATGCGATGCCGGCGTTATTCACCAGAATATCCAGCTGTCCATGCCTTTCCATGATTCCGCTTACGATCTCTTGCCATTGCTGCTGGTCAGTAAC
Source organism: Luminiphilus sp. (assembly GCA_964218505.1). Taxonomy (GTDB): domain Bacteria; phylum Pseudomonadota; class Gammaproteobacteria; order Pseudomonadales; family Halieaceae; genus Luminiphilus. The sequence continues at coordinate 1,789 of CAXPOA010000223.1, read as the reverse complement.
ATCCTGATAGCTGGCTTCAGCCTTAAATCCGCCGCCGATAATGTCATTTACCACCTGCTCTGCTGCGTCTGCATCGATATCGGATACCACCACCAGCGCCCCTTCTTCAGCGAGGCGGTGACTCGTCGCGGCGCCGATTCCTGAGCCGCCCCCTGTGACCAGCGCCACTTTTCCACTGACTCGCATGATGCCCCCTTGTTTTTCGATCTGTAAGTAATCAGGTGATATGAAACCCGGCAAAATTGTTCGCGCGAACCTCGTCGCAAATCTCTCGGTAAACGCCGACGCCGCCGACGTAAGAAAGCAGGCGTCGAGGTTTTCCTTCAATATTCGCTCCCGTGTACCAGCTGTTGGTGCTCATAAGCAGTGTGCTCTCCGCGACTTCATCGTGGTGCTGAATCCACTCTTCCTCTTTTTCAGCGGATGCTTCCATTTGAGACTTGCCGTGTTCCCGAATGAACAAAATCGCGTCGGTAACCCAGTCGACCTGTTGTTGTAAGCAGGTAGTCATATTGCAAAAAGCGGTGGAAGGAGCAAGAGGGCCGGCGACGGTAAACAAATTTGGAAAACCATGGACTTGCAGTCCAAGGGTTGAGCGAATGTCTTTTCGCCATAGCTCTCCCAGCGATCGCCCATCTGTGCCACGGACATCAACCCGAGAGAGAGCACCTGTACCTGCATCAAAACCGGTGGCGAAAATGAGAACATCCAGAGGATATTCCTTTTCACCAACCTGCAGCCCCTGGGAGCTAAATCCCTCAATGGGATTGGCTTTCACGTCTACGAGGTGCACGTTAGCGCGGTTAAAGGCGTCGTAGTAATTGGTTTCTAGGGGAACTCTGTAGGTACCAAATCCATAGTGCTGAGGAATCAGCTTGTCAGCTATGGCGGGGTCATCGATACGAGCGCGAATTTTTGCGCGGACAAACTCTGAAGCTTCGGCGTTGATGGCTTCATCGGCCAATACCTCCGGGTAGGTGCCAACCCACATTTTCAAACTACCGTCCTGCCAGCAGTCCTCCAGAATTTCGAGCCGTTCCGCTGGCGTCATTTCTGCTGCGACGCCGACTTCGGGGATGTTCCATTCAAAGCCACCAAAAGTTGTATGAAGGGAATGTCGCATGGTGGGGTATTGAGATCGCCAGAAGTCATGATCTTTTTTGATGAGGGGATGGTTGTTCATCTTCACCGCGTACTGTGGCGTACGCTGGAACACATAAAGCTCAGCAACCTCAGGCGCAATAGTCTGAATCACCTGAATGCCTGTTGCTCCCACGCCCACTACACCAACCCGCTTTCCCCTTAAATCAACCCCGTCCTGGGGCCACCGGGCGGTATGCAGAATCGTGCCTTCGAACGCCTCTTGGTTTGAAAACAGTGGCGTGTTGGGCGCTGAAAGCATACCCATGCAGCTTATTAGATAACGGGTACGCCATTCCTGGCCGCACTCACTCGCGATGCGCCACATGCGGTCGGTAGCATCCCATGTAGCGCTTTTTATTCGAGTGTTTAGGGTGATGTTTGGCCACAGATTCAGTTTGTCTGCTACATACTTAAAGTAACGCTTGATTTCCGGTTGTGTAGCGAAACGTTCTGACCACTCCCAGTCGTTGTAGATGTCTTCGGAAAACCAATACTGGTAGGTATAGGAAGGGGAATCCAGCCTCGCGCCAGGGTAGCAGTTCCAATGCCAGGTGCCACCGATATCGGGAGCAGCATCTACACAACAAACACTAAAGCCAGCCTCTCTCAGCCGGTGAAGCTGGTATAGACCTGCCACGCCAGCGCC
>CAXPOA010000222.1:0-4166 GCA_964218505.1 Luminiphilus sp. | reverse complement strand
TTCTGCAGCATACGGATGAGATCGAAGGATTCCTGATCACTCGCTTTGTGCTGATGCCAGAGCGTTGTAAACGCCTCCAACATTTCCATCATGATGACTCGACGCTCATCAATTGTAAGTCCCTCTCCCGCCGTAATCCGTTCGTCCGAAGTCGCCGCATCAGACCATTCGGTAAGTTTGTGGCGCATGTCATAGGGAAAGTCGAACAGGGTCGCCAACATTTTTGTTGTGAGGTCAATAGAAACCTTCTCTACCCAGTTAAAGGTCTCGCCCACGGGCAGTGCATCGAGGGTGTCCTGGGTTCTCTGACGAATTAATTTTTCGAACTCCTGCAGGTTTCGTGGCGCTACCACACCTTGCACGGCCCGCCGCTGATCGTCGTGCAATGGCGGATCGGTGGAAATAAACATCTGCACCACCATGTCGGGCTCGGGATCCAGAATGGCGATCGAGGGTTCTGAGGAGAATGCCTGCCAGTTTTTTTCCACTTCCATAATGTCGGCAAAGCGAGTGATGGACCAGAAATCACCCTCACTGCCCTCACCGCCGGGTCCATAGGACTGGTAATGGACGGGACTTTCTCGGCGCAGACGCTCAAAAAGAGGCTGCCAGGTGTCGTGTTCGAAGCGCCGGGGGTCAGAGACGTCTAGCTCCTCCAGCGGCGTGGTGAGTGGATCGGGTAAACCATCGATTTGCGTAACGGCCTGATTCATTCGGAACACCCCACTTTTATCCGGTATGGTTTTACCTATTTATACTTCGCTTTTTTTCTACTTCGCTTTCGTCATCACGTAAGGAGTCGTGCTAGACGACTTTACATTGAGTGCTAACCCGACGATCACATCTGAAACTCTGGCAACTTGACCGTCAAATCCCCCATTTCATCGGAGATGACGACCTGACACCCCAGTCGAGAGTCCTCCGCACGATCGGGCCTGAGCCCAAGCATTGATTCCTCTTGAGGATCAACATGTGGCAAAGGACCGCCAGCCTGCACAAAGCAGTGGCAAGTCCCGCAGACAGCAGAGCCACCGCAATCGGCATCGATACCCGGGATGTTGTGCTTTAAAGCGGTCTCCATAATAGAGACTCCAGCGTCCGCATCAACCTGATGCTCGGTTCCATCGAACTCAATAAAAGTAATAACAGGCACAGTTGGGCTCCTAGCTACCTTTGATCCTTGAGGGTTTTAATTCACACGCTGCCAGCGATAGCCCGACAGGTGATGGGTGGGCATTCCCTGACGGAGTATCGCTTCTTTCTCAGCCTCAAACAACGCGCGGTAGCGATACCAAGGCACTCTCGGAAAGGCATGATGAATGCCGTGATAATTTTGAAAACCCCACAGCCATGTTATGAGAGAGCGCACCGCAGCCGGTGGCTCATAGACTGAAGTGTCAATGAATTTGCCTTGAACCTCATGAGGGACGTGTACCAAGTAAGCAAAAAAATAAATGAGTACCACTATTCCAACAACGGGCCCAATGACCAGGACCAGTAACGTTGCACTTGTGAGCCAGATTGGATCACTTGATGCGACGGGTCCTACCAGACCAAATGGCATGGCTAGCAAGATGACCCGGGCAAGCACAATGCCAATAATTTCAGCCACAAAAATGACTCGCTGCCGAACGTCCACCACCGGCCAGCGGTCTTGTAGGAAGACGCGGTAGTTACTCGCCGTTAGTTTCCAGGCAGTCAACAAGGCATGCCACGGAGACTGGGTCATGTTCGCACAAAAAATATCGGGGTCTTTTTCACCCATATTGGTGTGGTTATGATGCAAAAAATGCTCGTGCCTGTGCGCTACAAATGGTGTGCCCATCAGAATCGCTGCAAGGTGTCCCACTAGCTCGTTCAGCCAGCGAAACTGCTGACGCGCCCCACAGATCGACCCGTGAACCGCCTCATGAAGTGCGGTGTAGTTGGCATACGTGACAAAGGCCATCCCCACGGTCCCCAACCAAATAGGTAGATGGCCCGAAAAGACCAAGGCCGGAATGAGGAAAAACAATGAGAACGTGGTTGTAACCAACAGCACCGTCGGCCAGGCAAGCTGGTCGGAATAGCCGTTGGCAACCCTCTTAAGTGCTTTGACTTCGTCGGCATTCATTACGCGCGTACTCTCAAACAATCTATGGCTTCACTGTACGGGATCGGGGAATTCAGGATACATTCCTCTCGCGCCAAAATGGTGTCATTATTCGCCAAGGAGGCACAATTATGATCAGTTCGCACTATGGTCGCGTGTTGTTCAGGGAACTCACTGGCGTGGGAGTCGAGCCAGAGGAACTCCTCCGGGGGACCCACCTGACCCCAGACCGGCTTTGGAATCACCCGAAACTGGACCCTCAGGATTTTCTTACTCTTTTGCGCAACGCGAGAACCCAAAATCACAACTTGCGACTGGGTCTATTGGCGGGTGGCAAAAACCGAGTCGCCGGTCTTGGCATCATGGGGGTCGCAATGATGGCCGCACCCACGCTTGGTGATGGTCTAAAAGCCATGACCAGCTACTCCAGCGTCGAAGCCGGATACATACGGTTTCCCGTCGTCGTTGGCCACACCCACACGCGCATTGAATTCAAATCGGAGGTTGATTTGGGTGACTGCCTTGATCTTCACGTAGAGGCGGTATTTTCACTTTTTCAGGATTACATCGAAGATCTGGTAGGCGCCAGCGAGCAGGCAGTCAGTTTCTCGGTGACATACGATGAGACCAACTACGGGGAGATATACCAAACACTTTTCAAGGGGCCGGTCCGCTACAAGCAGTCGATTAATGCTGTCTACTTTCCCACCCCATGGCTAAAAATTGCCTCGCCTTACAAGGATGACAGCAACTGGCTACTGTCACAGCGCCTGCTTGGCGAACAACTTCAGGCTGCCAGCGGCGCCAACAACAAGCCCTTCACCCAACATGTCAAATACACGCTGCAGGCTCAGGAGCCCCCCCTACCCGATGCCAACCATCTAGCTGCCTCCCTGCACCTGTCAGCACGGACACTAAACCGCAGGCTCCGTGAAGAGGGAGCGACATTTCGGCAATTAAAGGTAGAGGCCATTCACCACGGCGCAAAAAGGATGCTTCTGGAGGGCGTCAGTGTGGAGGCGATTGCCGCCATTCACGGCTACGAGAACGCCGCCAATTTCCGACGCTCGTTTCGGTTAACTAATGGTTGTTCACCCAAAGAATGGCTGAAAAGAGAGCAGACACAAGAACCTACTCGGCATTCGGACGCGCTCTGATGCGGAAAAATCTCCTGGTCAGCACCGATTGAAAAAGCGGGTCTAGATAACGATAGAGGCGCCCCGAAATTACCACCGGCTTGCCCCGCTCTACACCCTCAATCCCGTCCCTCACGACCACATCGGCGGTGTACCACAGCCAGCCAGGCATACCCGCTTTCATGGCTGATAACCCCGCGGTTTCATGAAAATCGGTGTGGGTAAAGCCGGGACAAAGCGCGCAGACATGGACTCCCCGGGTTGCTGTTGTCAGATTTAGCTCCTCAGACAACGACACTAAATAGGCCTTGCTGGGACCATAGTTGCAGCCTCCCGAGCGAGGAATTCGGCCCGCGACAGACGCCACATTAATAACCCGCCCGTACCCGCGTTCGAGCATCGCAGGTAGCATCAAATGACACAGGGCCGCGACCGAGGTCATCATCAATTGGAAAAATGACGCCTGTTCCGACCACTCCCGATCAAGCAACAGGTCCGGTCCAGCCACACCGGCGTTGTTGATCAGCCAGTCGATGTGCAGCCCCCGCTCGCGGCATTGCGTGGCGATCACCTGGGGCGCTGAGGGCTCGGACAAGTCCGCCGTAATGATTTCCACTTCAACCTGGTACTTAGTGGCTAGGTCGTCAGCCAACTCACGCAACTTGCCCTCGCGGCGGGCCACCAGAACCAGATTGTGACCCCTACCAGCCAGCTGACGAGCAAACTCAGCCCCAAGCCCTGCTGAAGCACCGGTAATCAGCGCATAATTCTTCGCCATTCTTTACCTCTCTCGGATTTCCCGCTGATAGTTTATGCCGCTGCCAGTGCGTATCCGGCCCGCGGGAAATGCACGTGGAGCATGCCAAACTCCTCGGTCTCTCTCGCCAGCACTAGCCGATCATCAGTGACGCAAACGAGCTTCCCCACCACGGGTACCA
>CAXPOA010000221.1:0-30624 GCA_964218505.1 Luminiphilus sp. | reverse complement strand
GGCTGGGTGTCCCGCTGGCTTGATGCAGGGGCATCCGTTGTCGGCGGATGCTGTGAAGTCGGACCCGATCATATTGCAACGCTGCATGCGTTGGTCGAGGAGAGAGGGCAGCGCGTTTCCAGGATTGGCCACCATTGAAAAAACAACGACGCAGCCATTCCCAGCGCACTCTGAGCATGGCACTGTGAAACTGGGTACCCATGTAAAGATCTTCCATGGCATCGGGTCTGTCGCCTACGGCATTAAAGACAACGGCTTTGCCTATTTCTTACTGATGTTTTATAGCACCGTCGTCGGTCTCGATGCGGAACTGGTTGGCACAGCACTCCTCATTGCCATGATATTAGATGCACTCAGCGATCCAATCGTCGGCTACCTGTCAGACAATACTCGATCCCGATGGGGGCGAAGACACCCTTTCATGTATGCTTCCGCAGTTCCCGTGGCCGCTTGCTATGCGCTCTTATGGAACCCACCACAACTTAGCAACGAGGGGCTTTTCTTCTACCTGCTGATCATGGCGGTACTGATCAGAACGCTGATTACGCTTTTTGAAACACCCAGCTCCTCATTGCTACCCGAGTTGACGTCAGACTATGACGAGAGGACCTCTCTGCAATCCTTTCGTCACTTTTTCGGATGGACCGGTGGCTCGCTGCTCGCCGTCATTGCCTTTGGCTTCTTGTTGGTACCTACCGAGAGCCAACCTGTCGGCACCTTAAATCGCGAGGGGTACAGCACCTATGGCTGGCTCTCCGCGTGGATCATGTTTTTTGCCATCATGATCTCCTCCCTGGGCACCCAGCGCCACATACGCTACTTTGGCGAGGAGACTTCGAAACAAAAGGCCTCCATCACACGAGCCTTTGCGGACATTAAAGAAACCCTAGTCAATCCAAACTTCTTTGCATTGTTTCTTTCAACGATCGCCGGATCGGTCGCCTCTGGACTCACCGCCGCACTGACCTTCCTGATGCTGACCTACTTCTGGGATTTCAGCTCCATGCAGATTTTTTATTGGACCGGATTGGTAGTGATTTCAGCGCTCTTAGGATTTGTGATCGCACCCAAAGCGGCCAGAAAACTCGGTAAAAAGAGGGCCGTCATGGTTCTCGGGGTGTTGGCTTTTTCAATTCAGCCGCTTCCGGTGTTGTTGCGATTGCTAAATGCGCTCCCCGAGAATGGCGCGCCTCTGCTGTTCCCACTGGTCGCAATCATTAATACGGTTGATTTGGGACTGATTATTGCGATGCAAATTGTCTCCGCCTCGATGATCGCGGATTTAGTGGAGCAATCGGAACTCTCCACCGGAAGGCGAAGCGAGGGAATCTTTTTCTCGACCTTAACCTTCGTAAGAAAAACGAATCAGGGGATCGGTGTATTTATAGCGGGTATCGTGCTGGCTGCCGTTCAGTTTCCCGAGGGAACGAGCCCGGCTGAGGTCGATAGCACTATCATGTGGGATCTCGGCGCCGTGTTGGTACCCATTCAATGGTTACTATGGGCCCTGATGCTTTGGGCTCTGGCCTATTACCGATTGAACAAGACCGAGCACGAGTCCAATCTGGTGAGATTGGGTCGGCGCTAGAGCTATTACCTCTTTTCCGCGCTAGCGGAGGCCAGCGTTGATAGAATCGAGAAATCGCGACCCAGGGCACAGCTCGTTTTCGTCCATCGAATTCAAGGCCCGTCTGGTAGTACCCAGCTGATCGTGCAACTCCTCACTGTCTCGCTGGATGTAAAGCAGTCCGGTCAGAATTTTTCCTTCCTGAGTGTAGTGGCTGGTCGCCTCCAACGCCGCATGGCGATCTTCAATGTCGTAATCATTATCCTGCTTGTATAGCCGAACCACAGAGCCATCGTGCATACACACCTCGAAGGTGGTGCCAGAATCATAGGTGGCCGTAATCTCTTCTTTCATGGGTACGAAATCCACCGGCATGGCATCATTCACCTTGCGGACGTGTTCATAACTCTTTGTCGATTCCCCATGATTATTGAAGGTTACACACGGAGAAATCACATCCAAAAGGGCAAAGCCACGGTGGCTGATAGCCGCCTTGATCAAGGGCACCAGCTGCTGCTTATCGCCGGAGAAACTCCGGCCTACAAAGGTGGCGCCTATTTCGATGGCCAATCTCGCTAGGTCGATCGGAGAATAGAGATTAATGTCACCCTTTTTATTTTTAGCTCCAGTGTCCATGGTCGCCGAGTCCTGGCCCTTGGTCAGGCCGTAACATCCATTGTTCTCAACGATGTAGGTCATATTGAGATTGCGCCGGACCACATGAGCAAACTGACCCAGACCTATCGAGGCGGTGTCACCGTCACCAGAAATACCAATGTACGTGAGCTCTCGATTGGCCAAATTTGCCCCAGTCGCTACTGAGGGCATTCGACCATGCACGCTGTTAAAACTGTGGGAACCAGAGAGAAAATAGGCAGGAGTCTTGGACGAGCAGCCAATTCCCGAGAGCTTCGCCACCTTGTGAGGCTCAATATTCAGTTCAAAACACGCATCGATAATGGCTGCGCTAATGGAGTCATGGCCGCAGCCCGCACACAGGGTAGAGAGACCACCCTCATATTCCGCTCTCGTTCTGCCCAACTCATTGACCGGTGCATCGGGGTGCCGAAATGCAGGTTTTACATAAGTCACGCGGTGGCCTCCTGTTTTAGTATACGGCGCACCAGCGGTGTGACGTTACCGTGGGTAATGTAGTTTCTGATCATCCCGGCAATCTTCCTCGCGGTGACCGGGAGTCCATCGTATTCAAGAATGGGAATGAGCTTCTCATTAGCTGGGACGCTGGTCTCATTAAGCAACAGCCTACGCATTTGCCCATCTCGATTTTGCTCTACCACAAAGATCCGATCGTGCTCTCGAAGAAATTGCTCAACATCAGCATTGAAAGGGAAGGCGCGGATACGCATCGTGTCCAACTCGATGCCCTCTTTCTCCAGAATTTCTATCGCCTCATAGGCTGGAGAAGCGGTCGTACCAAAAAAGACCGCACCGTAACGGGTCTCTAGCTCTGACTGCTTTATTTTCGGCTCTGGAACCACTTCTTTTGCCGACTCAAATTTTCGGAGTAAGCGATCCATGTTGCGAACGTACTCGGACCCATCTTCTGTGTAGACGGCATACTCATCACGAGAGGAGCCTCTCGTAAAATAAGCCCCTTTGTCGGGATGCACTCCAGGATAGGTACGATAGGGAATGCCGTCACCATCAACATCCTTGTAACGACCAAAACGCTCCTCCATAGCATCCAGATCGCTGGCGCTTAACACCTTACCGCGGTCGTAACGATAACTGTCGTCGAACTCAAGGGGCGGCGACATCCACTCATTCATACCGAGATCCAGATCACTCATGATAATAATGGGTGTCTGCAGGCGCTCCGCTAAATCAAACGCCTCTACGGTCATGCTGAAACACTCAGCGGGCGTGGCGGGAAAAAGTAATACATGCTTCGTGTCGCCATGGGAGGCATAGGCTGCCATTAGAACATCGGATTGCTGGGTACGCGTTGGCATGCCGGTCGAAGGACCCGCTCGCTGAACGTCAATTAAGACCGTTGGAATTTCAGCAAAATACGCCAGACCCAAAAACTCGCTCATTAAAGACATGCCTGGACCGCTGGTCGCGGTGAATGCCCGCGCTCCATTCCAGTTAGCGCCAATAACCATGCCCAAGGCTGACAGCTCATCCTCAGCCTGAATGATGGCGTAGTTTTTCTTCCCGGTGCCGGGATCTATCCGAAGACGCCGGCAATACTTATCAAAAGCATCAACAACCGACGTGGATGGTGTGATCGGATACCAGGCGGCTACCGTGGCGCCCGCATACACCGCACCCAGTGCGGCGGCGGTATTACCATCCATCAGAATATTGTCAAAATCCTCGATGTGTTTCGCCACCTTATGACCGCGCTCAAGGTGAATGCCAATCGGGCAGTCAAAATGCTTACTGGCATATTGGTGGCCTAATTCAAGAGCATATATATTGGGGGTAATGAGCTTTTCCTTGCCTTTGAATTGATCGGCAACAAGATCTTTGAGCACCCCAAAATCGATGTTCAGCAGGGCCGATAAAGCGCCCACATAGATGACATTCTTGAAAAGCAGACGCTGTCTTGCGTCGGTGTATTCCCGAAGACAAATTTCTGTCAGCGGGATACCAATGTAATGAATGTCTTGTCGCACCAGCCTCAGATCGAGAGGCTTGGTAGAGTCGTAAATAAAATACCCCCCCGGATCAACCTCGGCGACATCGCGCTTCATGCTTTGTGGATTGACGCAGACCATGATGTCGGTGCCCCCACGGCGCCCCAGATACCCGTCCTGACTTACACGTACTTCATACCAGGTAGGCATCCCCTGAATATTGGAGGGAAATATGTTGCGAGGACTCACGGGGATACCCATGCGAAAAATTGCTTTGGCAAACATGCCATTGGCACTGGCGGAACCCGTGCCATTTACATTGGCAAACTTTATGACGAAGTCGTTAATGGACTGCTTTGCTTGCATGATGTCCCAGCCTTGGTAACGCTGTATAAAAATCGTTGCATGTCCCAGGCACCTGTTGGGCAGCGTTCAGCGCACAGCCCGCAGTGCAAACACACATTTTCGTCTTTCACCATGACCCGCTTTGTCTGGTCCAAGGCCTCGGACACATACAGATCTTGCTCGGCATTGGTGGCGGGCCGCCTCAAAGCGGCTCGAAGCTCTGGCTCATCGGCATTGTTGATAAAGTTGATGCAGTCGGTGGGACAGATATCCACACAACCATCGCACTCGATGCACTTCGAGGTTGTGAAGACCGTCTGAACGTCGCAATTCAAACAGCGTTCGGCTTCAAAGTAGGCCACTTCTGTGCTGAACCCCAGTTCAACCTCAAGCTTTCTATCCCGCAGCGCCTTGTCTTTGCTCACATGAGGAACCGCAAAGCGATCATCTGGCGAGACCTCGCTGTCATAGCTCCATTCGTGCATTCCCATTTTCTGGCTGACAAGATTGACACCGGGAGGCGGTCGCTTATTGATATCTTCGCCACGTAGATAAAGATCAATTGACACTGCGGCCTGATGTCCATGAGCAACCGCCGTAATAATATTCTCGGGTCCAAATGCTGCGTCACCGCCAAAAAATACGTGAGGTAAGGTGCTCTGGAAGGTGGTTTTATCAACCACGGGCATGTCCCACTTACCAAAATCGATGCCTAAATCGCGCTCAATCCATGGGAAGGCATTGTCTTGGCCAATCGCTATGATCACCTCATCGGCCTCAAAGAACACTTCCTCACCGGTGGGCACCAGACTGCGCTTCCCCTCATCGTCGTAGATGACGTCAACGACAGTGAAGACCATACCCTTAAGCCGGCCATCCTCGTGAACAAACTCTTTGGGAACGTGATTATTAATAATCGGGATGTCCTCGGCGACGGCGTCCTCGATCTCCCAGGGGGACGCCTTCATGCGGGCAAACTCGGAACGAACAACCACCCGCACATCCTCCCCACCTAATCGTCTGGCGGTTCGGCAGCAATCCATTGCGGTGTTGCCACCGCCCAAGACCAGCACGCGCTTCCCGATCTTGGACACATGATCAAAAGCTACCGATGCAAGCCAGTCGATACCGACGTGAATAGAAGAATCACACTCCTCGCGGCCTGGTATATCCAGATTGCTGCCCCTAGGGGCACCAGTGCCAACAAAGATCGCGTGATATCCCTTGCTAACAATAGCCTGCAGACTGTCCACATAGGTCTGGAAGTGCTGACTGATTCCCATATCGAGAATGAAGTTGACCTCTTCGTTGAGCACCTCTGGCGGGAGGCGAAAGGCAGGGATCTGGCTCCGCATGAATCCGCCTGCCAGCGCCTGATCGTCGTAAAGGTCAATTTGATACCCAAGGGGCGCGAGATCTCTCGCCACCGTCAAAGACGCTGGACCACCGCCAATCAGAGCGATGCGCTTGCCATTTTTCGCCTTGGGAGGTACCGGCAATAAACCACTAACGTCAGATTTATTATCTGCAGCGACCCGTTTCAGCCGGCAGATCGCAACTGGCTCCTCATCGACGCGTCCGCGGCGACAGGCGGGCTCGCAGGGGCGATCGCAGGTGCGGCCGAGAATCCCCGGGAAAACATTAGATTCCCAGTTCACCATGTAGGCGTCGGTGTATTTTTCTGCCGCGATAAGGCGGATGTACTCTGGCACGGGCGTATGTGCTGGGCAGGCGTACTGGCAATCCACAACCTTGTGGAAATACTCAGGGTGCGACGTGTCGGTTGGTTTCACGATATTTCTTCTTGTTGTATCCCCCACGGATAAACCTACACCCCATTGCCAAGAAATAAAAGCGATTCCTTGTGTTAGTGGGGCTTTTTAGTGCTTGTTACTCAAGGATTTTTATTTTGATGCCTTGTTCGACGGATCGTTGATACCAGTTACATCAGAGCGTCAGGTATTGATTACTGATCCAGAGAACCTGATAGGGAGAAAGTGTCATCTCGGCTGACGCATCTGAAAGGCGAGTCCCTGAGACCAGGTCATACCACTCATCGGTGAGAATCAGATTCAGCTCCGCAAGCGGTAACTTTTTTGGCGTGCTGGACACGTTGTAAACGCAAAAAATGCTCTGCCGGCGATCCTGACTCTGACGCCAGAACCCGAACAGTTCAGTAGCCAATCGCAGCGTGAACTGTGTGGCATTTGGGTGAAATGCCGGCTGGCGCTGCCGAAGGGCAACCAGAGATGATAATTTTCGCAGTACCGTGGCGTGATCGGAGTTTTCATCCTCGAGGACCTGCTCAAGCCTATCCAGGCCCCATTGATGCCGGTTAATAGAGCGATTCCTGCCGGTATGGTTCACGCGATCATGGTCATTGCGCGTACCGATAAGAGAGTGAATGTAAAAAGCCGGTATTCCCTCAAGCCCCAACATAACAGCATGTGCACACATAAATCGCTGAATACCGAGATCATCAACCCCCTCGTAAGTTCCCGTCAGTGCATCTCGAAGCGCTATGTTAATTTCGTAGGGCTTTCTATCCCCCTCAGTTTCTCGATAGGAAACCAAGCCGCCAAATGAGGTCATCGTATCGATGAGCCGCCCAATTTCAGCCTCAGACAACAAACCCTCCGCAGGCCGTAAACCAATACCATCATGAGACGCGATGAAGTTGAAATAAGTAGTGCCATCCTGAGCGGGTGGCATGCTCATCATCCACTGGCTCAAGTACCGACTATTGCCCGACAATAAGCAATCCAACAATAGCGGCGGCAGAGAGAAGTTGTAGACCGCGTGAGCTTGATTAGCGTTTCCAAAGTAGGACAGGTTTTCCCTGTTGGGCAAATTTGTCTCGGTGATCAATACCGCCTCAGGGGCAGCACACTCAATCATGGTTCGAAGCAATCGAACAATGGCATGAGTTTGAGGCTGGTTAACACAGGTTGTTCCTGAAGCTTTCCAAACAAAAGCCACCGCATCCAATCGAAAGACACGCACACCTGCATCTAGCTGCTGACGAATAATGCCCAGAAATTCGTTTAAAACTGCGGGGTTTCTAAAATCAAAATCGACCTGATCCGCGCTAAAAGTGCACCAGACTGGTCGCTCCCCAGTACTGGTCTCAACGGGTACCAATAGAGGGCTAGTACGCGGTCTTACCACCTTCGATATATCGAAGTTCTGATCGGGCACGTAAAAATAGTCGGCGCCGGGGTGGAGCCCTTGGCGAAAATTTTCAAACCATGCGGATCGACTTGAGCAGTGGTTGAGCACCACATCTGCCATCACCTTATAACTGTGGCTCAGAGACGTAATATCAGACCAATCGCCAAGGGCCTCATTGACGCTGGAATAATCCATCACCGCAAAGCCGTCGTCGGAAGTCCAAGGGTGAAACGGGAGAATATGAACCCAACTTATTACACTCTTCAGATACCCCGACAGAAAATTCCCAAGAACCCGAAGAGGTGCCTCACCCTCAGACAGGATTGAATCGCCATAGGTGATTAAGGCGATGTCCTTCTCGCTCCAGATATTTCGGTGAGCCTCTGGAGGCAAGTGGTCTTGTGACAAGCCCATGGTGTCCAAAAACCGCTGCAGCCAGTCGAGCTGCTCTTCTTCCTCAATCACCCCGCCGTATATTGTGTTTAGCTGTGCCTTGAGGCGATCAACCAGTGCCTCTACTAACATGCGCGTACTCGAGAGCCCTCCGCTGCAACACTAAACTCTAAGTGGTCCTCTTCTACTGCCTCGCGGAGGTCATCCAAAATTTCGGGAATCGCACTCACCACGCGATTCCAGGTAGGAATGAAAGGCGCGTCCATCGGACGCTCGAGGAATTGTTTACCCGCCTCCATGATATTTTCAGCGAAGAGCTCAACCGCGACTTCCTCTTGGTGAATGTCGTAACCGAGCCCGTTCATAATCGCGTTGTCGCGATGAGCCTCGACAAGATCTAGCGCCATTCGATAGTAGGTCGCTTTGATGGTTCGGAAAGTTTCCTGATTAAACACCGTGCCCTGTATAGCGAGCTTCCGAAAAATCGACTTGGCGATATCCATAGACATACGAGAGAGGCCGAGAGTCGCATCATCGAGCGACAGATTCTGGTGCTTATGATCGTAGTTACTCGCAATATCGACCTGACAAATTTGTCTGTTGTTGTTACTTCGATACACCTCGGATACCACACCAATCTCCAATCCCCAGTCGGAAGGTATGCGCAGGTCGTTTAACAACTCCCGACGAAAAGCGAATTCGCCTGCAAGAATGTAGCGATAGCTGTCCAGATAGGCCAGGTATTGAGAGTCACCGACAACGCGCTTCATGGCGCGGATCATCGGCGTGACCAGCAATCGGCAAACCCGACCATTGATTTTGTTATCGGCAACTCGCGGGTAGTAGCCCTTGCAGAACTCATAATTGAACAGTGGGTCGGCGACCGGGTAGACCAGACGTGCGAGCAAACTACGGTCGTAAGTCAGAATGTCGCAATCATGCAACGCGATGGCATCTGCCCTCGCAGTCGCTAATGCATAACCCATGCAGTACCAAACATTTCGCCCTTTGCCCAGCTCTCGGGGTGCAAGCCCTGCCTCTTGGAGTCGCTGATCAATGGCTGTAAGCCGTGGGCCGTCATTCCAAAGCACACGATGATGCTGGGGCAGCTGCCCAAAAAAGTCGATCGCATGTTGATATTCGCTCTGGTCTGCCCGGTCCAGACCTATCACTATCTGATTCAGGTAGGGCACCCGACTCAATTCCCTAACGATGTTTGGTAAGGCCTCCGTACCAAGCTCCGAGTAAAGAGAGGGCAGGATGAGACCTATCGGTCTTTTTTTAGAGAAGTTGACCAGAGCTTCCTCATAACTTTCAGTCGATCGATCCCCCAGATCGTGCAGAGTCGTGATAGTTCCGTTCTGAAAGAAATCACTCACGCCAGTGCCTCCTTACCCAACAAGGTTGTCATGATTGTCTCCACGCCCTCGACCCAACCCTCAGGACCATAAAGACGGCTGTGGAAGGTGTTGTCGGTTCGTTCAAGGACCGGAAAGGCATGAACCGGGGACTTTACGAGAAGCGCGATGTCTGTTGCTTCGAGCAAGGAGCGATCATTGTCGGCATCGCCGATACCGATGCTGACCACGTCTCCCCCTAAATAGTGCCCAATGGCCAGCTGCAGCCACTCCATTGCCCGCGCCTTATTATTTGGCCCCATGAGATGAACAAATCGGCCACCACGAACGCATTGCAATCCCCGATCAGTCATCAACGTCGAGAAGGCATCAAAGTCCGCATCACTTCCATGCCACACCAAGGTTTCAGTAAAGTCCCTTCGCAAGGCTCGCGCCGCAGCGCGCGCGTCCAGCTGAGTCAGCGCCATCACATCATCGACCGAGAGATCCACCAGGGGCTGATACCGATCAGCCCAGGGCTTCGGCAGTGAATCCAGTACAGCCCGCAGCGCGGATCTGGGGTAGCCCATGCAATGAGACCAATAAGCGCCGTTTCGCCCACTATTTTTCGGTATCGGGATTGGCCAGCTCGTCGGCACGCAAATTAATGCCCCATTCTCTGCAATAAAAGGCCCTGAGAGATTGAGTGAGCGGCATAGAGGAATCACTTCCGCCACTGTCTTGCTGGTACAGGGGATCACCGGTGTACCCAGTTGATCGAGTTGCCGAAGCAGAGGCTTGGCTGGCGTCGCCTCGTAGGTGTAGTGATCGAGCAGGGAGCCGTCCAAGTCGGTGTAAATAACGGGACGCTTCACGACGCGCTCCCCAGCCGTCCACTCACCGTGCGATCGGCGCTCAACTGCCAGGCCAAATCGGCACGCTCGGGCAGCACCTCAAGCCCATGCAGCGTCAGCCGTTGAAAATATTGCACAAAGTCCTTTACCTGATGCTCATCCATGAGCGCCCTCCCTGTGATTTCACCTCGTTTGGATTGTTGTCTTGCCAAATGCTGTTCCTGCTCGAATCGCCATTGAGCCACTGCCTCAAAATTAGGCGCCTGGAGCACCAGCAGTAAGTCAAGGCGGTCGAACAAAGGCTGATAGTCCGTCGCCAAAAATCGGTTCACATGGCCTCGCCACTCTCCCCCCGGATCTTGGGTGCTCTCCAACTCATTGCAGGGCGATGCGAGATCAGCATCCGACTGGGCGGGCAGGCCAACACACCAGCCTTCTAGCAGGACCACATCAACAGGCGCACCATAATGGTGCCATTGCTCGCTTCCAGTGCGATCGTCCTTCGACTTGTCAAATGCGGGGGTGACAACTTCGCCAGTACCTGTCAGCAGATCGTTGATAGACCGGCTCATCCAAGCGGTGTCGTGGGTCCCCGGTACGCCACGAGTGTCAAAAAGCCGGTGCAATTCCCGGGCCCGAACCGCCCTGTCCTCCCGTGCCAGATAAAAATCATCAAGTGCAAGCAGCGCGACTTTACAGCCGGCCTGTTCCTCCAGCAGGACAGACAGCAAATCGGCCAAGGTCGATTTGCCAGATCCCTGACAACCCGAAATCCCAACTAAAATAGGCCGTCCGACCTCTCTGTGTCGCGCGGTAATCAGTGTCAGTGCTTCGAGATACCAGTCGTTCGCCGTCTGGACGAAGTCTCCGGAAACATCTCTCTCCCGAGCAAACTTCTCGATCAGTTCCCTGACTGCTTCCACCAAAACATTACTCTCTCGCCTGGGCGTGCAACTTTGCAGCTGTCGCAACAACCCGTATCCTTCAGCTCCTGACCCCATACTGGGCCGATGTGCCGGAGCCCCCCGGTAGAGGTCAGCAATAATCGTGCCCATTAAGACACATCCACCTTATTTGAGCTCAACTTCCCATGCTTAAATCCCTTTTCGAGACGCTTTTCAGCGAAAAAATCGAGCAAAAACAGGGCGGTACGCGGGAGCTTGCTTCAGCAGCCCTGCTTATTGAGGTCGCCAGGGCGGACTTTGACATCACCCCAGAGGAGTTAGCGCGCCTTATCGACCTGCTCGCCACCACCTTTGATATGAGCCCGGAGGACGTGGAGCTGGTAACCCAACAAGCCAATGATCAGGTGGAAAATGCTGTCTCACTGCATGACTTTACCCGCGTCATCAACGAGCACTGTTCGCCCGAGGAGAGAAACGAGCTCGTCGGGCTTATGTGGGACGTTGCCGCAGCAGATGGGGATCTAAGTAAGTACGAAGATCATCTGATACGTCGGGTCGCAGATTTACTTTATGTTCCCCATCAGGAATTTATTCGACTCAAGCATCAAGCTCTCACTGGGAATAAAGAGCACTGAGCGACCATCACAACGGAAGTGACACGAGCTCCCAAAGTGGCGTAGTGTTCTACTCAACATCATAAAACTAGAGGTTAGTGTCGTGGGAAATCTGTACACAACATCGGGCAGGGGCAAACTTTATAATTCTGTGACGGAGACCGTGGGCGATACCCCTTGCGTTCGGCTGAATCACATCGCCCCTGATCACGTGAGCCTTTATGTCAAAGTCGAATCTTTCAATCCCCTAAGCTCGGTCAAAGATCGTCTAGCACTCAATATCATTGAGGCCGCGGAACGAGAGGGCCTTCTGTCACCAGGGCAGACCGTTGTGGAAGCAACATCAGGTAATACCGGCATTGGCCTGGCGATGGTCTGTGCTGCCAAGGGATACCCACTTGTCATCACCATGGCAGATAGCTTTTCCATTGAACGGCGACGCCTTATGCGATTTCTTGGGGCCAAAGTCGTGCTGACACCCCGCGCCGAAAAAGGCATTGGCATGTACCGTAAGGCGCAGGCACTTGCTGAAAAGAATGGCTGGTTTTTCGCACGGCAATTTGAATCATCGGCAAACGCAGACATTCATGAAAGTACGACCGGGCGGGAGATCGTCAACGACTTCAAGGATATCGGTCTCGACTATTGGGTAACTGGCTATGGCACGGGAGGTACCGTATCCGGGGTGGCACGGGTGCTTCGCAAGGACTTACCCAACTGCAAGATCATTTTATCCGAACCACACAATGCGAGACTCGTGGGTTCGGGAGAGCCTCAGCAACGCAACGCGGATGATTCACCGGCGAGTAGTCACCCAGCTTGGGAACCCCATGTCATCCAGGGTTGGACGCCGGATTTCATTCCCAAGGTCCTGCAGGAAGGCATCGACAACAAGGGTTTCGATCAGGTATTGCCGGTCGATGGCAATGTTGGCATGCAATGGGCGGCACGACTGGCTGCCGAAGAAGGAATTCTCACAGGCGTCTCCGGCGGATCTACCCTCGCCACCGCCATCGAAGTCGCGGAGCAAGCGCCCAAGGGATCGGTCATGCTGGTAATGCTCCCGGATACGGGTGAGCGCTATCTATCGACGCCACTTTTCGAAACGATCCCAGCAGAAATGGACGAGGAAGAGCAGGCTTTAGCTGACAGCGTGTAGCGAGCCCTGGCTCTGTTGTCAGTCTTGGGACGCCAGGGCTTCTAGCGCCTCTCCCGTCAGTCGGTAACCGACCCACTCTGATTGGGGTTTAGCACCCATGGACTCATAGAAGTCGATAGCCGGCTGATTCCAGTCCAAAACACTCCATTCAAAACGACCGCAGCCTTCCGCCACGGCAATCCCTGCCAGATGCTTCAGGAGAGCCTTGCCCGCTCCCTTTCCGCGGTGCTCGGGGGTAACGTATAAATCCTCAAGGTAAAGGCCATGTCGGCCTAACCAGGTTGAAAAATTGTAGAAATACAGTGCAAAACCAATCGGTATATCGCCGTCGCGACACATCACTGCATAAGCTCTCGGGGATTCACAGAATAAAACCCGATGAAAATCCTCCTTGGTGGCTATCACTGCGTCCGGCTCTCGCTCATAGATAGCGAGTTCAACAACGAACTGCCAGATTTGCGTGACGTCTTCCGGTGTCGCCGGCACGATGGAAATAGCCATGGTCTGCTTACCTTGTATGGGTTCATTAAGAATCGGCACGACGCCCCGGACGCTGGCCGCGTCCGCTCGTGCGCCAATTTCCGATGATTTGCCGCCAAGCCTAGAAGATTGCTTCGAATGTCACAACGAGTGATTGTTCTCTATGCTTTTATAAGGGAAGCCGGCTGTGCAAGCCGATTCCATGGACCCGTGATAGTTATCTCACCATAAGGAACAATAAAATGGTCAAGCGCATCTCCTATCTGGCAAGTGTATTACTAGGTATCACCGCATCATTCACCGCAGCCAACGACACGCCTGTAGTTACCGTCGTCAATGTACAGGCAGATAATCCGAACGCTTATGTTGACGTAGTAAGCAAGAACCCGTCTGTCTTCTCCAGCCTCGGGGCTCAAGCTGGAGGCACCTGCGTCACCCTGAGCGGGCATCGCTATCCTGGTCAGGCCTTTGCATGGAGTATTTTTGAAAACGCCAGTGCAGCTTTCAAAGGCGCTCAGATGTTTTCAGAACGTCCCAGAAGCGGAGAGTTAAATGACATCAGTAGAGTAATTTCTACGGAGTTCTACGCCATTTTAAAACCCTTCACCCTGCCATCCGGCTTTGAACGACGCTATCAGATCGTAGTCAATGACGTAGCCGGCTACATTGCTGCGGCAACCGCCCTTGAGAAAGTCATGCAGGAAAACGGTCACAAGGTTGAGGTTGGTATCTTTCAGCCGATGGGCAACGGGCATCAGAAAGCTAATATGCTCGATGTGCGCATCTTCGCCGTCACCCCGGAGGTCGCTGGCATGATGGTGAACGACTTTCTCAAGCAAGCGCCGTGGGCGGTTGAGCCCTACGGCAAAATGCTTTCAACAATCGATTCCCTGGAATTGGATACCTTTGAAAGCTGTGTCCAGCATTACGCGGCAGAGTAAGCTCTAGCCAGCTCACCACTCACCGCGGGGGCGCTCTCGCGCTAGCGCTATGGGCGACTCCTCTTTTATATTGGAGGCCAATCGCCCCGCGGAGCATTCACCAATGTCCACTCTTAACCTGTCGGAACGCACTCCAGCACGTCGCGCTTTTTACGCACTACCCTTTACTCTTTTACTGACCACCCTATCGGTAGCTGCGACCGAAGAACGGGCTCGAGATCTCGGCATTCCCTTTGCAGGGTCGACAGGCTTCCACAATGCAATCACCGATGTCCCCGGCATCGAGGTGGGACACACTACATTGATTTCTGGCGAGGGTGCACTTGAACGAGGTAAAGGACCAATTCGTACCGGTGTCACCGTAATTCACCCCCGTGGGAAAGATAGTACCCAGGGAGTTTTTAGCGGTTGGTTTACTTTAAATGCATCGGGAGAAATGACGGGCACAACATGGCTCACCGAACGCGGCCTGATTGATGGCCCAATCGCCATCACCAACACCCACAGTGTTGGCGTGGTCAGAGATAGCCTGGTGGCGTGGATGGTCGATCAAGGCTGGAGTGCCGACTGGCACGCCCCGGTAGTCGCGGAAACCTACGACGGTGCACTCAACGACATTAACGGCCAGCATGTAAAGTCCGAGCACGTTCAGGAAGCACTGTTGAAAGCGGCTACTGGTCCAGTGTTGGAAGGGGCTGTCGGCGGCGGCACCGGCATGGTGTGTAATGGATTCAAGGGCGGTATCGGCACGGCATCCAGAACTCTAAACATCGAAAACCAGTCATATACCGTTGGCGTCTTGGTACAGTGCAATTACAACTGGGATGGCACCGATCTTCGACTGGGATCACGGGCAGTCGCAGATGAACTCCCTGTAGGTGAACACTGTCATGTGGATACAACGATCGATCGAACGTTGCCGTGGTACCCCTACTGTGACCCAAAGAACGTATCGCTTAATGACAGGACCCGCGACGGCTCTATTATTGTCGTCATGGCCACCGACGCGCCCCTGCTGCCTCACCAATTGACGCGACTGGCCAAACGACCATCCCTCGCCCTTGGTCGTCTGGGTGCCATTAGTACACCGGGATCGGGAGATATTTTTGTGGCGTTCTCGACAGCAAACACTGATGCTGTGGACGAAAACAACTTCGGGACCGCCACTGTATTTCCAAACTACGCTTTGGGCGCAATTTTCAGGGCCGGCATCGATGCCACCGAGGAGGCTATCGTCAATGCCATGGTGGCCGCAGATACCATCATTGGTATTGACGGGCTTAGAGTTAAGGGACTCCCCCATGCAGAGGTCCGGGCATTGTTCTTACCCGCAGGTAACGAGAGTCCATAGCGATAAGCTGTTCAGCAACATTACAACCGGTAGTGGTAAAGCGCCTCGTAATGCTCCTGCATTGCCTCTGCGAGTAGCGCGGCCTGCTCGTCTCGCAGCACCGGATTGTCTTTGGGCGCGGCGAACCCAGTTGACGCCTCGACAGCCTGATACCAATGACTCGCCCACACCCCGTCACTCTCTCTAGGCCCTTTTGGCCACGCAGTCATTGAGGCAACATCCACTGGCACCTCAAGCGCCTCACAAAGTTTGCGCATCATGTGTGCTGGCTCTCGAAGAACATCAGCGGCATCGACTACTAGCGGGCGCTTTCCTGTAATCGCCGTGATTTCCTCGAACAGCGACCGCTGTCTGGTGATCCCGATGTCATCCTCACTAACTCCATTCATTTTTTGAAGGTAAGAGGCGATGACAGCCGCAGGGGATCGGATAAGAAAGGCGTTACGACACTGGCTCGCCCAACTAAGATCACATCCAACTGACATGTGATGGGTCATGTGTTTCTCGTATTGCAGCGGGACTAAAGCTGGCTTTTTAAGTTTCTCGATGACCTCCCCACGCTGGTCAGATTGACTCGCGAGCACCGCCTCACGACAGGGGTGGTTGGCACCGCTCTCCGAGAGGTAACTGGCATAAAAGGGCTCATCGACGACCGAGCAATCGGGCCGGTTTTCCCAGGCACGCATCATCGCTGTAGATATATTGCGCGGCCCGGACCACATGGCGATTCGTATGGTCATCGGTATTGGTTACTGACACTCGCTGTCAATTAACTGTTGATACAGCTCTTGTAGCCGATCGACCACAGCACCACGCTGTCCCGAGCCGATGACCCGTCCGTCGATGTCGACCACGGGGGTTAATCCAGCAAACGTGCCGGTCACAAAGGCTTCGTCGG
This sequence comes from Luminiphilus sp., assembly GCA_964218505.1. GTDB lineage: Bacteria > Pseudomonadota > Gammaproteobacteria > Pseudomonadales > Halieaceae > Luminiphilus. The sequence continues at coordinate 14,006 of CAXPOA010000221.1, read as the reverse complement.
CGCTGTAGGTTTGCATCACGGAAAAGTTTTTTTCAAAGACTGGTATGTCGTTGGCCTTACATAAATTGATCACGTTGCGTCTCGTGATTCCATCGAGACAATAGTCACCGCTCGATGTCCATACCTCCCCTTCCCGTACAATAAAAAAATGCGTGGAGTTACAGGTCGCCACATGGCCATGAGGGTCAAGCATCAGCGCTTCGTCATAGCCAGCTTTCGCCGCCTGAATACAGCCGAAGATGCAGTTCAACTTTGAATGACTGTTAATCCGAGGATCCTGAACATCCGCATAGCCCCGGCGCACATACACCGTATACAAGCGAACCCCTCGATCATTGAGCCTGGGATCAGGGGACTTGTATTCGGGAATAATGACGATGGTCGGTGCGCTGATCGTGACAGCAGGGTCCTGATAGGGAGTGGACTTAATACCTCGACTAACCATCAGCCGAATGTGCACATGGTCTTCCATGTGATTGGCCTGCAGGGTGTCATATAGCCGCTGGGCCATGTCGTCCTGAGTCAGGCCGATACCGAGATCCAGGGCTTTCGCGCCCTCCCATAGTCGCTTCAGGTGTCTGCCGAGAAAGGGAATCCTGCCGCGGTGGACCCGCAACCCTTCCCAGATGCCGTCACCGAGAATAAAGCCGCTGTCAAACACGGATACAACGGCTTTAGAACGGTGCACCAACTCCCCATTGATATTGATCAAAATATCGTCGTTTCGTGAATCTTGTGTATACGTGTGGGTACTGTTCGTCATGGTCACCTCGCTCTATAGGCCGGCAGACTGAAGCCAGAGCAATCATGTCACTCTAATAGGCTTTCAAACCAGCAGTGCACTCCAGCCCTGCTCCTTCCGATATACTGCCCCACCAGCTCCACTCTGACCAAACATCGCTGGGTAAAGAGGATGTGAATGTCTCAGCAATACCATCATGATAAGCGTCTCGACCCCCGATGCATCCCTATTCTCGAGAACCTGCGGAAAACTGCGCCCAAGAATATCGACGTTGCCTCACGGGAAGAGCTTATCGCCATTACATCGACACCGGCTGCGCTTGCGCGGGAAGAGCAAACCCACGCCCTGATGGATTTGATGGACAACGAGCGCATCGCAAGTCGCGAAGGGTTACAGATTGAAACCCACGACATTCGATCGACGCCCGATGGCAATACCATCAAACTGCAAAGTTTCCGTCCAGATACGGATGAAACGTTGCCCTGCGTCTACTACATGCATGGCGGTGGGATGATGACAGCGTCGTGCTTTCGGGGTTGCTATCAGACATGGGCGCGGCTCCTCGCCCACCAGAACCTGTGCGTGGTGATGGTAGATTTCCGCAACGCACTCCGCCCTTCCTCAGCGCCCGAGGTTGAACCCTTTCCCGCAGGACTCAATGACTGTGTATCGGGCTTTCACTGGATTGTTGAACACGCGGGAGCGCTGAATATCAATCCTCGGCATATTGTCCTGTCGGGCGAGAGCGGCGGTGGCAACCTGAGCATTGCCACAACCATGAAGTTGATCAAGGACGGTCATCCTGAGGCGGTGGCTGGCTTGTATGCACTTTGCCCGTATATCTCTGGGGAATGGCCTCGCGCCGAGCTGCCCTCCACAACCGAGCACGCCGGTATCTTTATCTCGGTCAACAACAATCATGGGGCGATGGCCTACGGTATTGAGCACCTAGAGGCCAAAAACCCGCTGGCATGGCCCTATTTTGCCACCGAAGAAGACCTAGCCCTATTCCCGCCTACCCTCATCAGCGTCAATGAGTGCGATCCCTTGCGAGATGAAGGCATCGCCTTTTTCAGAACGCTTCTGGCCGCTGGCGTGAAAGCCCATTGCCGGCAGGTCATGGGAACATTCCACGCCATCGAGCTTTTTATCACGGCGTTTACTGACCACACTCGTATGACTGTGGCCGATCTCACCCGCTGGGTAGAGGAGTGCCGACCCATCTAGCCAAGTTGGACAACACGCTCAGGGGTAAGGTCGTAGCGAGGTTGTTTTAGCCAAATAGAGCGGATGTTTCGGCTGACCCAGCGACGTTGTTCCCAGGCACATCGGGTCTGTTAGATATCGCAGTACCCGCGTTGCTCTGTTATTAAAGGCGCCGTGATTTCCCCAAGCGACCACCGCGAGGTCACTCTCCGCAAGAGACCGTCTTATCCAGAAGTTGTTGCGGGGACCGACTGGATCAACCGACGCCTTCAAGTCCTCTGGACGGGTCGCACGAAAGGCAAACAAGTTACAGACAATCACTCCCCCAAAACCCTCATCCTGAGCAAAAGAAATAACCCGCCGAATAGTAGGATCGTTGGTATCAGCATCCGCTGTTGACGGGTTTAAGCCAATAAAGGTACAACGCGACAGGGTAGGGTCCCAGCAACGGCTAAGTTGGTACCGATACTGTCCGCAGCGTGAAAAATGAGCCGACCCTTTCATAGCGGAAAGCATAGCACTGGAGGCGCGCGATGAAGTCGATACTCTCTTTGATGATCTTGATTCTGCTGACGCCTCTCTTTTTGACCAGTAAAGGTCTAGCGGAGACGTCTAACCCGGATCTCAAATCAGCTGCGGCCAGCCATCTTGTTCTCGTCACCCTCGATGGCCTACGATGGCAGGAGCTGTTCACAGGCGCAGACCCACTCCTGCTGGCTCACCCAGCTTACACCCATCGTCGACCACTCATGGAACAAAAATACTGGCGGGCGGATGCCATGGCTCGGAGAGAGACGCTACTTCCCTTTTTCTGGGGAACCCTCGCCAACCAAGGCGTTATCTACGGCAACCGGACTCTGGGCAATCGGGCCAATGTCACCAACAAGCAGTGGTTCTCCTACCCGGGCTACAACGAGATCCTGACCGGAGCGGCTGACGAATCGATCGTGAGCAACGCCAAAGTGCTCAATGAAAATATCACTATTCTTGAATGGCTGAATCAGCAGCCAGGCTTCAGCGGTCGTGTCGCGGCCTTTGCGTCCTGGGACGTGTTCCCCTTTATCATCAATGATGTTCGCAGCGGCATCCCCGTCAATGCGGGATTCCAAACCGCCGATCCGCCCCGAGATGCGCGTGAAGCATGGCTTAACACACTACAGCAACAAACCCCATCCCCATGGGCTTCGGTCAGGCTGGATGTTTTCACCCACCACTACGCACTTGAGCACCTCAAAAACGAGAACCCTCGTGTGCTCTATGTGGCCTATGGAGAAACCGACGACTTCGCGCACCATGGGGAGTACGACCAGTATCTGGACGCTGCGCACCGCACCGACGGCTTCCTTCAGGATTTGTGGCAACAGATTCAGACCGATCCACGCACTCGCGATAAAACTGCCATGGTCGTGACGACAGATCATGGCCGCGGCTCAGGCGGCCAATGGACTGATCATGAAATAGGTATCGATGGGGCGGATCAAATATGGCTTGCCATGATTGGACCCGGGGTTCCTGCGCTCGGTGAGGCATCTAAGAATGAGCAACTCTGGCAGGATCAAGTTGCTGCCACTGTCGCTGAACTCCTCGGATTTACGCCTGGACTACCCGACATGGGGCCATCAATTCTCGCCGACTAGTTGCGCAGGACGCTCGCGACATGATGAGACGGCGAGAAGGGTACTACCACTCGACGCCCTGCTCAGCCAGTGTCGACTCCAGAGGTGATAAAAATTCGCGATAGTTCTCCCAAAGGGCGAGCGCATCCCGATAGATCGGCTGTCGCACCTGCTCCGAACTAGCTGTACGCACTGCGCGATCCTTCTCGTAGTACGTCACACAAGCATCCTCAAAATCCAGCTTACAGTGCTCAAGCAAAAGCCGTACTTGTGACTCTAGATCCGCCACTACCGACTCGTACTGCACCGTAAGCAGTCCACCAGGGAATACCTCATGCCAATGATTCATCAGGCGAAGGTAATCCGCGTAATAACGACCAATATCCTCCTGGGAGTAGGTAAATTCCTGACCCCGAGCGAATAACTGCTTAAAGTTTGCGAAGCAGGCGGCCATGGGGTGGCGTCGAGCATCAATGATAGTTGCGTTGGGCAAGATGGTTTTAATCAACGCAACATGCTGCCAATTATTGGGTAGCTTATCGATAAAATGGGGTTTTCCCGTTCGGTAGCCGCTGGAAAGATCCAAGTACTGCTGACCGTATTTGAGGCAGTCCTCTGGCGTCAGTGTCGCCAATACCTCAGGGTACGACAGTTTTTCTTCGCGAGATCTTGCGCCGGCAATTTCATTGGCGATTCTCCCAATAAAAGGAAGCTCTGCGGTCGCCTCTACCTTCGAGTGGCTGACCAAAATCTGCTCGAGCAATGTGGAGCCAGCGCGGGGAAGCCCCAGAATAAATATAGGCTCGTTCGAAGGATGGCCTGTGCTACCCCATAGCTCTGAGCCGCAGTGCATAATCAATTTATCCACTCGCTCTCGGGTCTTCTCAGCATCATAGCTGCTGAACTGCCTCTTGATGGCATTTCCCTCCGCATAAGCCTGGAAAGAACGGTCAAATTCTTCACGGTCCTCGAAAGCCTTACCGAGAGCAAACGCTAGGTGAAACTTATTTTCGCTGGGATGCTCAAGCCCGTCGTATTGATCCACCATAGAAGCGATACGAGTGTCGTCAAAGCGAAATGTCTTAAGGTTGGCGAGACTCCAGTATGCTTCACCCGCCGCTGGGTCGGACTCTATGGCCCGCAAATAGATATCTACTGCCTCGCTACCTTTACCTCCATACCGAAGCGAATGACCGTAGCTCGTGAGAATGCGCTCGCTAGTAGGTGCCCTCTCCAAGGCCTCGGCAAACGCGCTATGTGCCTGCTCAAAGCGGCCTGCCATCGACAAAGTAGAAGCAAACTGCACCTGATGAGAAAGGTTGTCAGGCTGCTTCTGCCGAAGATGCTCATTCTCTCGAAGGGCATCGTCAAATCTCTGATAGCGAGCTAGAGCCGTGACGTAGTTAGATCTAGCCACATGAAAGTCGGGCGCGAGCTCAAGGCAGCGTTCCAAAAGGAGAATGGATTCTCCCGCCAACCCCACAGCAATGCCAATCTCCGCCAGTAGCCTGATTGCGTCGACATCATGAGGCCGCCGCTTCAGATACTCGCGACAAATAGCCTCTGCGACCCCAAGGCGACCTTGACCAATGGCCTCAATCGCTTTTTTAAGGAGCGGATCGAGCTCTTTGTTTCGCATGCTCTGTCGATAAGCTTCAGCGGCACCAGCATCGTCACCCTCGGCTGCACGCACTTCATAGAGATCTCGCCACGCGGCCACTAACTCCGGATTCAGTCCGACCGCTTTCTCCAATGATTGCCTTGCCTCGGCAAGACGTCCCAATCCCACAAGCGCCTGTCCCAATTCATGGTGTACTAAGTCAACCGAAGGATCCTCACGCAACACGGCACGTAGCAGCGGCTCTGCTCTGCCATACTCGCCGAGGCGCCGCAACGCAAAGCCGTGTAATAAGGTAAACCGCGTATCCTGAGTATTGATCTGCCTCGCCTGCTCACATAGTTCACAGGCGCGGGCTGCATCCTGATTGCGTAGCGCATCTCGGGCTTGGTCAAACAGTAGTTCAATAGACTGCATTACACGCTCTTCTGAAATCTCTTCCAGGTGATTGACTGGGGAAGGAGGCAGTATGGTGGGAGTACAGCACCAAAGCAAAGGGCGTCCCGAGAGACGCCCTTTGTTCTGTTACCAGACCGCGCTGGTCAGAAACGCTGCTGCCATCTGACACCCAGCGTACGGGGTTGGTTAATGGTGATTCGATCATCCCAATTGTTGTTATTGATATAAACGTCACCGCGCTCATCCGTGGCGTTTTGAACGTAGACTTCGGCTGTCCAATTGCTTCGATTCAGCCCAACAGAGGCGTTTAAGACATCATACGAATCTTGCTTACGCCGATCGCCGCCGTACAGGTCATTGTAAGAATCACCCGTGTACATATAGGCCGCCTGAACGAACCAGTCGTTGTTGAAACTATAGCGCGTTGACAAGTTCCATTTCACTTCTGGGACTCGTGGAAGTCTTGTCCCGGCTGGCGCATCTGGCTGAGCACTGCTCGGACTCTGTCGGTAATCTTCCACGAGGGTTGAGTCTAGGAAACTCGCCGCACCGCTCACCGTCCAGTTTTCGGTGATCAACGTCGTGAAGTCGAACTCAACGCCGTTACTCTCCGCATTACCTACGTTAAAGGTAAGCGTGATAGGCGAAATCGAGGTATCCAGTCGAGATAGCTGAAAGTCGTCCCATTCTTGCCAGAAGGCAGCCGCGTTGAACCGCAAACGACCATCCAAAAGCTCTGATTTGAGACCAAACTCGTAGGACGTCAATATATCGGACTCAAAGGCACAACCAATGTTCACGCCGCCCTGACCACCCAGACCGTCGGGAATTCTGGTCTCGCAAAAACGGTTCAAACCGCCCGGTCGATAACCCTCACCCCACGTCGTGTAGAGCATAATGTCGTCGGTAACTTTCCACTCGAGACTGGCTCGATAGACCTCGTCTTTATCTTCTGTAGTTCGACCTACCGACGCACAGTTAGCGCCGTAGTTGCTCTCCGGACGATCTCCTTGAGGGCCAAAACCACCACAGGGCCACCAAATGGTTCCCGAAAAGCCGTCCAGAGTACTCTCAAAGTCAAACTGGCGAGCGCTGCCGGTAATGGTCAGTGACTCAGTAATGTCAAACGAGACCTCACCAAAAATAGCGGACTCCTCATAAACCCTTGAAAAGTCAGTGGTCCAGTAAATGTCGGGAGCATCAACAGCCGCCTGAGGGGTCTCATTAAGGCCCAGCACGTGCCATTCACCATCGCTGCTATCTTCGACGTCAACATTGTAATAGCCAAGCATGTACCGGAAGCGCTTGTCCGGATCAGACGTATATCGAATCTCGTAGGTAGTGCGATCTTGCGCATTATCGTACGTCAGCTGCTGTCTTGGATCTCCACAAGTTTCAAAGTAGCTCACGTAGCAATTGTAGTAAGGCTCGACATAACCAGAGGCAATGTCCTGATCGCTATAGAGCGAGTAATCGCTGTAGACCTCGTATTCACGATCGAGTCTGGCAGCTGTAGCCACCAGCGTTCCGCCAAACAATTCGCCTTCGAGTTTGCCTGAAAACTGTGTCCACTGATCATCCATCCATTCAGGGAGTAACAACATGACTTCAAGGTCACCCACCGTCGGATCGTGATCCCACACTCCAGTTCGCTCAAGATCTTGAAGCATGGCGGTAGCGGTGAAGGTCCAGGTGTCACTGAGGTCGACTCGCAATGCCGCGCGGCCACCAAAAGTAGTCGCCTCATTGAAGTTTTCCTCAACGACGTCCTGATTGCTTACCGTCACGTCCGCAGCGATCGCGCGAAGTGGGCTATCGGGGGCTAGTCCGGCGCGAATGTTACTGCGACTAAACGTATGGCTACCGGCCACATTGTCTATGTAACCGCCATCGCGCTTATAGAAGCCCATCATGCGTAGGGCTGACCGCTCACCCAACGGAATATTTACAAAGCCCTCGGCCCGGTAGCTCATGTCACCACTCTTTGGCTGACTACCGTCGAGGCTGTAACCCGCTGAGAACTCACCGATCTCAGGCGCGTTGGTAATAATCCGGATCGCTCCCGACTGGGCGTTGGCACCAAAGGTCGTTCCCTGAGGACCGGCTAGCACCTCGATGCGATTAACATCATAAATATGCGGGTTCAGATAAGCGTCGACGACCGTTACGGGCTGCTCATCCAGATACACCGCTACCGCAGGGTTAGAGCCAAGTCCCAGCGCATCACCACCACTCGAAATACCTCGGATGTATATATTACCCGTGCTTGGACCCAACGAGATGTAGCCGACGTTTGGAAGCATCATCAAGTAGTCTTCCATATCGGTGATGTTAAGTGCTGTCAGCTGAGCCTCGCCAAGTACGCTCACCGACATGGGAACGTCCTGAACGCTCTCCGCCCGGCGAGTAGCCGTTACTACTACCTCCTCGAGGGCCTGTGCCTGAGTAGACGCTACCCATCCGACTGAGCCCATAGCACCACAGGCGGTTGCCACCGCAACCACCAAAGGTCGGGCTGCCGCTCGTGGTACAGGTACAAAACGTTGTTTTTTGGTTAGTTTAGTCATGAGTAGCGTTTCCCCCTTTCTGGAAACTGCGGCTTTCGCCCAAGGCTAAGCCGGTTAGCACTGTACCGCCATGCCGAAGACAACGGGCGGCGCTTATAGTTTATATTTACAGCTCTTCTTTTTTACTTCGTAACACCTCTGAAAGCAACCATTTATCTGCCCTTTTGCCTCAAAAACCACCCCTCCAATCTAACCTCTGAGTTACCGGTATCACACCGAACCAAATCTGCAGGGCAGGGAGGCCAAAATCTCACCAATAAGGTGCATAATCGGGGCCCCTCCACGGTCCGCGCTGACAGGTCCAACTCACCATGTTTATCGAAGAAAGCCCCAAGAAAACCCCCGTGGTCCACCACACCGACGTGCTGGTGGTCGGATCCGGGCCGGGCGGGCTCGCGGCGGCCATAGCAGCGGCACGGACCGGGGTCGAGGTCACGCTGCTGGAGCGCTATGGCTGCTTCGGGGGCAATATCACAGCGGTGGGGGTTGAGGGATTCGCCTGGTATCGTCACGAGAAAACCGTCGATAGCGAAGGTCTCGGAGTGGAATTTGAGCAACGAGCGATCAGCGCAGGCGCCGCCGTCGAAGAGCCCCAGTCAGACAGCCATGCGATAGACGGCGAGGCCTTCAAATGGGTGGCCGACAAGCTGGTGCTAGAGGCGGGCATCACGCCGATGCTTCACCGCCTTTTTGTCGCCCCGATTATGGATGGCGACTGCATCAAAGGCGTTATCGTAGAGAGCAAGGCGGGCAGAGAGGCTATTCTCGCCAAACGGGTTATCGACGCCACTGGCGATGGTGACGTGGCTTTCAGAGCGGGAGCGCCAACCCATAAACACCCCAAGGAAGAGATGATCGGGGCGTCGGTCATGTTTTCCATGTCTGGCGTGAACAAAACCCGCTTCATCGAGCACGTCAAAGCAGACCCCCATACCTATGCAGACTGGGCCTATGGCCAGTGGACCATTGAGACGACGGGTAAGGAGGACGCCATGTTCTCACCCTTCCTTCGCAAACCTTTCGAGCAAGCCAGGGAAGCGGGATTGATTCCGAAAGAGCTCGATACTATTGCCGGCACCTGGGGTGCTGTTTATGACAGCGGGGATTTAACCTACCTCAATCTTGTCCACCTACTAGGCTTTGACGGCACTGACCCCGATGACCTCACTCGGGGTGAAATGCAGGGGCGCGATCAAGCGATGATGGCCATCGAAGCACTCAAGCAGTACACCCCCGGCTGCGAGGGGGCAAAGATTCGAAACTTTGGCATGACCCTTGGGATTCGGGATACGCGGAAGATCGATGCGGCATACAACATGTCCGAGCAAGATGTGCGTGCGCAGGGCCGCTTTGAGGACAGCATCGGGATTTTTCCCGAGTTCATTGATGGCTACGGCATTTTGATTCTGCCCACCACCGGTCGCTACTTTCAACTGCCTTACCGGACCCTGCTGCCAAAAGGCGTGCGCAATCTGATTTGTGCCGGCCGAATTACCGGTGGCGATCGGGTAAGCCATGCCGCCACCCGCAACATGATGTGCTGTACGGTCACCGGTCAGGGCGCCGGTGTCGCCGCCGCCCTGGCGGTAAAACAGGACTGCAGCTTCGAGGAGGTGTCAGTCGCCGCATTGCAGCAAGCCCTACTCGCTCAAGGCGTACGACTGCATTAATCACGCGAAAGGGCCGGCTCTAAAACACTGACTTTGGCGGCAGTCGCGGAGACAGTATTTTGGCGATACAAAATAGAAAACAACGGATGAAAAGCATGAGCGCAAAGTCTTCACTTCTGTTATCCAAGGGGTTTCTTTCGAAGGCTGTTGCTACTGTCTTGCTGACGGTAGCTCCCCTCCTCGCCCTACCAACACCGTCGAGTGAACAGGCCTCCCCGGAATCAGTAGGGATGTCCAGTGAGAGCCTCAAGTCCATGGCCAGATTTGTTAATCGCCACATAGAAGCGGAGCACATTACCGGGGCAGTTACTCTGGTCGCACGGCATGGCAAATTGATTCATCTGGAGGCCCACGGCCAGCGAAGCTTGGATAACGCTCGTCCAATGACCACCGACGCGCTCTTTCGTATTTTTTCCATGACTAAACCGATCACTACGGTGGCAGCGATGATGCTGTATGAGGAAGGTTACTTTCACCTACACGATCCGGTGGCCAAGTACCTGCCGGAACTCGCTAATCTCAAGATATACCACCAGGGTGAATTGGTCCCGGCCGACCGACCCATCACCATCGAACAACTAATGACACATACCGCGGGACTGACCTACGGCTGGACCAACGATCATCCGGTCGAACTCGCTTATCAGGAATCTGCCTTGCAATACAGCGAGAACCTCGATGACTTTCTTTCCAAACTAGGCAAGCTGCCCCTGCGTTTTAACCCGGGTGAGCGTTATCACTACAGTATTGCCACTGACGTACTGGGCGCTCTGATCGAACGGTTAAGCGGCGAGACTCTGGAGACATTTTTATCTACCCGATTGTTCCAACCTCTCGGCATGGAAGATACTTTTTTCAATGTCCCTGATGACAAGCTCGATCGTGTGGTGCCAAACCACGGGTGGAACCCAGAAACAAACACACTTGGGCCACTACCCTCCCTTTACCAAATGCCAATTCAGGGGGTCACCTTGTTCTCAGGCGGCGGCGGTCTGATCTCAAGCGCGCGGGACTATCTGATCTTTTGCGAAATGCTGCGCCGAGGGGGTTCCCACGAGGGAGTTCGAATTCTGGGGCCCAAAACCGTTGAGTTCATGATCATGGATCATCTGACGCCGGAGGTCCGTAACAAAGGCGCAACGGAGTATCCAGCGCAGCACCTCTACCCCGGTCAGTCCTTCGGACTTGGCTTTGGTGTAATTACTGACCCAGATCAAACCGGTGTCATCTCATCCCAAGGTGCCTACTCCTGGGGAGGAGCCGCCAACACCAAATTCTGGATAGACCCTGAAGAGGACTTGATCGCCATCTTTATGACGCAAGTGATGAATGCGCCCTTTGGAGATCAGCTGCGATTCGACATGAAGGTGGCGACCTATCAGTCCATCACCGAGCTAGGCAGCCAGCGCTAACCTTGCTGAGGAAGCGATAGCCTCTCACGCTTTCGCCACACCATAGAAAAGATGATCAGATAGATCGCGATCACCACCAAGCCCACCCATTCAATTTTGAAAGGGGTGAACTGGTAAAGCAAAACAAGCCCGAACAGCAAGGTCCAGTGGAGCCCGATATACCGGACAGTACCCAATCGAACCACGGTTAAATTGATGTTCTGGGTATACAAGCGGGTAAGGGAATCCAATGAGTTAATAACGAACAAGATACCCACCGCGATCATGCCCCAGCTCAGGGCGGGGACGATATCGATCCCTTCCATGTGAAAGTGGTACAGCACCGAGAACCACACCGCTATCGGGATAGACGGTACGACCAAGAGAGCAAGGAGTAACTGCCACGCTTTTATTCCTCCCACAAAGCGCGAGACGAATTGACCAATCATGATGCTCCAGGCAAACCACCAGAAAAGGTAAAAGGCGTGGTAATCATTGATAGGTAGAACGAATCGGGGCAAATTAGGAAAATAATCTCCCAGCGCTACCAGCGAGCCAGCGAGGCCGCTCCACCCCATGCCGGACAATAACCACGCACCCACGATGAGGGTAAAAAACAATCCGGTGGAAGTAACGCTCAGCACCTTAATAAACCGCAGGTGGGTGCTTGAGATAACCGCCAGTAACACCACCGTCGCAACAAGGCCAAATCGGACGGGTTCGGAGATTCCCTCTATGTAGTCGGGCAGGTAAACCAGAAACAGATAAGCGGTGAAGGCGCAGGTACCAATAATGACCCCGTTGTTTATTTGTTTGATCCAGGGTAGTTCAAACAGCTTGAGCCTCGGCTCGACGATACAGAAGTAGAAGGTCGTCAGGAAGTAGAAGCCCCAGACAAGAAATCCCCAGAACCCAAACTCAATCGCAAGCGGGTTGCTGAAGCCGTAGTCTGCTCCTGCCTCATAGGTTTTAAAATCTACTAGGGGAAACATGATCAAGCCGACATCGAGACCAGAGGTAAACAGGATCGCCAAAAATGTAAGCAAGGGCAAAGGCTCAGCGCCCTCACACCGAACGTGACCCCATTGAAGCACCAGCCACACGGAGGCGCTCATGGTCAAAATAATTGCCGCGGCCAATATGGTATTCATTGCTCCGCCCTCACTGCTACCCGCTTCACAGACCCGATAGATCTCTTGCTGGCGATTGACTGCGCTGCCGAGTGGCCCATTGGGGATCCTGCCAGACATCAACATCAGCGCGTTGCATCGGTTTGCCCAAGACAAGATCCGCGGCCCGTTCAGCGAGCATGATGGTCGGTGCGTTCAAGTTACCGTTTGGGATAGTTGGAAAGCTTGAGGAATCCACGACCCGGAGATTCGATACACCCCGCACCCGACAATCCTCATCCAGCACCGCCATCGGATCGTCAGCAGCTCCCATAGGACAGGTGCACGAGGGATGATATGCAGTCTCCACGTTTTCCCTAACCCACTGATCAACTGCCACATCATCAGATAAGTCAATCGCTGGCTGAATTTCGTCACCCCGGAATCGATCCAGCGCTGGCTGTTGGAGGATCTCCCGGGTAAGCCGCAAGCAAAGACGCCAGTCCTCGCGATCCTTCTCAGTCGCGAGATAATTGAAAAGTATGTGCGGCTCGCTTTGGGGATCCAGACTCGTAAGCCTTACCACACCGCGACTCTCAGGTTTGTTGGGGCCTACGTGGACCTGAAAACCATGGCCTGCGAACGCCGCCTTGCCATCGTAACGAATCGCAGCCGGGAGAAAATGGTACTGGATGTCGGGCCAGGGGATTCCCGCACGAGATCTGATAAATCCACAGGACTCGAAGTGATTGCTTGCACCCAACCCACTCCGGTTTAAAACCCATCGGGCACCAATCAGAAATTTTGACCACCAATCAAGCTCGCCATTAAGGGTAATGGCTTCCTTGCATCGGTACTGGAAGTAAACCTCCAAATGATCTTGCAGGTTTTCCCCCACGCCCGGCTTATCGATTACCACGGGAATGGCCAGATCCTGCAGCAAGGTTGCAGGACCAATACCGGATCGCTGGAGCAGAGTCGGTGATCCTATCGACCCCGACGCCAAAATCACTTCCTCTCGAGCTTTGGCAGAGTAGGTCTTACCGCCACGACGATAGGTCACCCCGGTCGCCATGAGGCCATCGAACTCAATGCGCTCGGCGGTCGCACGGTCTACGATGCGAAGGTTCTTCCGCGAGCGAGCAGGATCAAGATAGGCCAGGCGTGTCGAGCAACGTTCACCGTTGCGAACCGTCATATGCATGGGGCCGAACCCTTCCTGCCGACAGCCATTGTAATCGGCTGTTTCCCCATAACCCGCCTGACATCCAGCGTCGATAAAGGCGCGGTATAGGGGATTCTTCATATTATTGCCGTTGCAGGTAGAGAGTGGCCCGTCCCCGCCGCGGTAATCGTCGCCTCCAGCCATCCAGGATTCGGCCCGCTGAAAGTAAGGCAGACAGTCCCGATAACTCCACCCCGTGGCACCCCGCTCTTCCCACTGATCAAAGTCCCCCGGGTGACCCCGCACATAGACCATCCCGTTGATGGCTGAAGAACCGCCGGCCACCCGACCGCGAGCACAGTCCATTCGCCTGCCATTGAGCGTGGGCTCAGGGGCGCTGTAGTAACCCCAGTTAAACCGGGACATCCCCATGGGAATCGTGAGCGCAGTTGGCATTTTGATGAAGAGGGAGGTCTCATCCCGACCGGCCTCGAGTAGCAGAACTTGTACCGAGGGATCGGCG
>CAXPOA010000220.1:0-10848 GCA_964218505.1 Luminiphilus sp. | reverse complement strand
TCTCCCGCACCGGTTAGCACCAACGCATAGATGTCGGGGTTGTCATTAAGCGTCTCAACAATCGCTTTGAGTGCGGGGAGACTCTCCGTGTCCCAAGTATTCGCAGCGGGATTATCGATGGTGAGTTGAGCAATATGCCCATCAAGAGAAACTTTGATCTTGTCGGATTGACTGACACTCATCTAATGACCTCCAGCGCGCCATTCATTAGCAGCCGTCTGCCGATAATGACCCGCATAATTTCGTTGGTGCCTTCCAGAATTTGATGTACGCGAGTGTCTCTGACATACCGCTCAACTGGGTATTCCTTGATGTAACCGTACCCCCCAAACAATTGAAGCGCTTGATTACAAATCGTGAAGCCGGCGTCGGTCGCGAATCGTTTAGCCATGGCGCAATAGGTAGTCGCCTGTGGATCACCTCTGTCCAGCTTGCTAGCCGCCAAGCGAATCATTTGGCGCGACGCCACCAATTCGGTCGCCATATCGGCAAGCTTGAACTGGGTATTTTGAAAATCCGCAATCGTCGAATCAAACTGCTTGCGCTCGGTCACGTAGGCGACTGCATCTTCTAGAGCTTGTTGCGCCGTACCCACGGAACAGGTCGCGATATTGATGCGTCCACCATCAAGCCCCTCCATGGCAATGGCAAAGCCCTGCCCTTCTTCACCAAGTCGGTTGCTGACGGGGACGCGAACATTCTCAAAAGACACCGCGCGTGTGGGCTGGGCATTCCAGCCCATCTTGTGTTCCTTTTTACCGTAACTAACGCCCTCTGCATCTGCGGGAATAAGCAAGGCGGTGATGCCTCCGGGACCCTCGTCACCGGTTCGGGTCATCACGACCAATACATCAGTATCCCCTGCACCGGAGATAAATACCTTGCTCCCTGATACCAAATAGTCCTTCCCCTCTAACACTGCACGTGTCTTTAAGGACGCTGCGTCAGACCCTGAGCCGGGCTCTGTCAGGCAGTAGGAAGCGAGCTTTTCCCCTGCAACGAGTGCAGGGCACCACGCATCAATCACCGATTGCTGGCAATACTTGCCGATCATGGCGGTGGCCATGTTGTGAATCGTGAGAAACGCGGCGGTCGTGGTGCAACCCCGAGCCAGCTCCTCAACAATAAGACTGGCATCCAGACGGGACATACCCAACCCGCCGGCAGCTTCCGGCGTGTACATCCCCATAAAGCCAAGATCTCCCGCTGCTTTAAGGGTCGCTTTTGGGAAGATGGACTCGGCGTCCCATTGAGCAGCATGGGGTGCAAGCTCGCCCAGTGAAAACGCTTTGGCGCTATCGACGAAAAATCGCTGCTGGTCATTGAGTTCAAAATTCACGGGGGGGTCTCGATGATTGGCTTGGGTTCATGATCACGAGGCGCTCACGTCCATGCTCTCGCGGCACTTCACGGCCGTTACTATACCGATGAACTCCCGCCGCTAAAAGATAAAAGCCCAGTGGCGCACTGCCTCATCAATGCCTATTACTTATATTTGACATACCTTTTTTCATGTTAATCAGAGTAGTCAGTCGCTCTCCCCGGCGTTACCATTTCGACCATCCTTCTGGCATGTTCTTTGAAATACTCTCAAACACGTGAGACCAAAATGACAGCTTCCACCATTGACCCAAATGACGATCCACAAGGTTTTATTGCTGAATTAGTCAGTCGTTCCAGAGCCGCACAGGAAGAGATTGCCGAGTACACCCAGGAACAAGTGGATAATTTGATCAGAGCCATGGTGTGGTCAGTCGCTCAGCCGGGCATGGCCGAAGAAATAGCTCAGTTCACCGTTGATGAAACACAGCTAGGTAATTACGAGGGCAAGTTCCTTAAAATACAGCGCAAAACACGAGCGACTCTCGCCGATATCATTCATGACAAATCGGTCGGCGTAATCGAGGAACTGCCTGAGCGGAAAATTAAAATCATTGCGAAACCCCTGGGCGTTATTGGCGCGCTGGCGCCCTCTACCAATCCCGAAGCCACCCCCGTCATCAAGGCCATACACGCGGTAAAAGGGAGAAACTCAATCATCATCGCACCCCATCCAAGAGCGAAACTCACCAACAAAAAGATCTGCGACTTGATGCGGGCTGCGCTCAAGAAAATGGGGGCGCCTGAAGATCTGGTTATTGGCATCGAAACCCCCTCTCTCGACACAACCAACGAGCTGATGCGTCAGTGCGATCGGGTCCTAGCCACCGGCGGTGGCGCCATGGTGACCGCGGCCTACTCTAGCGGCACCCCCGCACTGGGCGTAGGGGTTGGCAATGCCGTCATTACCGTGGATGACACCGCCGATCTGGACGCGGCTGCGGAAAAAATTCGACTTTCAAAAACTCTAGACCTGGCCGCCTCGTGTTCTTCCGACAATTCAGTCATCTTAGTCGATGGCATTTATGAACACATGCTGGGAAAACTGCAGCAAAAAGGCGGGTATGTCTGCTCAGAGGAGGAGAAGGCAAAGCTGCGTGCGGCACTTTGGGACGACGAACTTCACATCAATACCG
The DNA here is from genome assembly GCA_964218505.1 of Luminiphilus sp. Lineage (GTDB taxonomy): Bacteria > Pseudomonadota > Gammaproteobacteria > Pseudomonadales > Halieaceae > Luminiphilus. The sequence goes on along the minus strand of CAXPOA010000220.1, from coordinate 8,332 downwards.
CAATGGTGGCGCAGCCCGCTGACCGAATCGCTACGATGGCGAGGATAACGCCACCTGAAGGGACTCAGTTCTTTATTGTGCTGGAGGATGGCTGGGGTCCCGAGCACCCCTTCTCCGGGGAAAAGCTGTCGGTAATTATGGCGCTTTATCGTGCACGGGATATTGAACACGCCATTGAACTCACCCGCCACATTCAAGCCTATCAGGGGCAGGGGCACTCCTGCGGTATTTACTCCACGAGTGATGACAACATCATGAAGCTGGCACACCAGACCCGCACGTCACGGGTCATGGTGAACCAGCCTCAAGCCGCCTCAAACAGTGGCAACCTATGGAATGGCATGCGGCAGACCTTTTCTCTCGGCTGTGGATCCTGGGGAGGCAACGGCACCAACAACAACATCTCTTGGCGAGATCTCATCAATGAAACCTGGGTGTCGATGCCCCTGGCCGAGGAAAAAACCCTGCCATCGGATGATGAGCTGTTTGGATCTATCCGGGACGCGCTCGGATAAGTAACCGCCTTTTTCAAGAAAAGTTAAGTCGGACATCGCTGCGCTCTGGGTCTTGCTCTTTTTCAGGGCGGTCCGTGGTAATCTCCCGCCATGACTCAGCTCCACTATTTCGCCCAGCAGCTCGCGCGAGCGCTTAAGTCCTTGGGAACACCCGGGTTTCCCGAGGCGATCTGTGGCGCGGTTGGCGAGCTGGCGTCAGCTGAAGACATCAGCTTACTGCTGTTTAGGGAAGGGCAGTTACCGACCGTAGAATTCAATACCCCGAAAGCGAGCGGAGATACCTCTTCGCTGGAAGGATACGTTCGGCGGGCGTTTTTACTCGATCCTTATTACCGGGCAGCTACGGTTGACCAGCAACACGGCGTGTTTCGACTGAAAGCCCTTGCGCCTCACGGTTTTAAAAACAGTGAGTACTACCGGACCTGGTATCGTAACAACGGCTTGAGCGACGAATGCGGCCTGCTGATCCCCGTAGAAAGAGGGTTTGTAAACCTGTCCTTGGGCCTTGTTAGTAGGGGCCGAAGTTTTAGCGAGCGCTCACTTACAATGCTGAGAGAGCTGTACCCCGTGATCGAAGCGGCTATACAGCGTCACTGGGTTGAAGCCGCAAGCCCCCACAGTGAGGACCCGAGCTTGCAGCGCAGAATGGAAGCGTCCCTGCATGCCTTCGGAAGCTCGGTGCTGACACGACGGGAGCAGCAGATTACGGGCATGGTGCTTCTTGGGAACAGCACCCGCCTCATTGCGGAAAAATTGGCGATCTCTACCGAGACCGTGAAACTCCATCGAAAACACGCCTATGCCAAGCTGGATATTTCAAGTCAGGCGGAGCTGTTCAGCCTATTCATGCAGGCACTCACGCACAGTGAAGCGGAAGAGGGAGTGGACCCCCTGATCGCCCTTCATAGTCCCACCAGCGCACGCTGAATCCTTGGCGATGAACGAGCGTACAAACAAGCTGTTGTCCGAGGGCTTCATGGCCCTGAATCATGGCGACCTGAGCAAAGCAGGCGCCTGCTGTCAGCAGGCGCTTGATCAAGATCCAGAGAATCCTCAAGCGCACTTCCTCGTGGGGCTAGTTGCTCTGGAAGCGCCGGACCGACCCAACGCTCACCGCGCCTTCAAGTCAGTCGTGAAACTCGACCCCGATCATGCGGCTGCCTGGTCCCAGCTAGCTCGCCTTAACGCCAGCGAAGGGCGGGTAAAGCTGGCAGAGCAGGCCCTACTGGAGACTCGGAGGCTAAAGCCAACAGATCCCGCAGTTCTTGACACGATCGGCACCGTTCTAACCCAGCTAGGCGAATATGACGCTGCAAAAGCCTTTTTTGCCCGAGCCACAACAAGCGCGCCCAACACACCACAATATATGATGAACTTGGCCAATAATCTTGTATTTTTGGGGGAGATAGAGACAGCAAAGGCCATTTTCAGCGACGTTATTGATATTCAGGCCAACACCCCCCAGGCTCATTGGGGCTTCGCCAGCGCGGTCAAGGCCGAATCCAACGACCACATTGGTCAAATGCGGACGCTGCTCGGGCGCAACGCGGAAAACCCCAGAGGGCTGGGATTTCTTTACTATGCGATAGGTAAGGAGCTTGAGGACCTGAAAGCCTGGCCGGAAGCCTTTGAGGCATTTGCTGCCGGGGCCGCGGCCAGGCGCCAAACCGTGGCTTTTGACGAGCCGACCGAGCAAATCATGTTCGATGCATTGAAATCCACCTACACCAGAAGTTGGCTGGAAACATGCGCCCCGGGGAATCCAGATCCATCACCTATCTTCGTTCTGGGGCAACCTCGCACCGGCACCACGCTCATCGAGCGCATTATTACTAGCCATTCCCAGGTCCATTCCGCAGGGGAGCTGCAACAATTTGGCCTCGCCATCCGCCGCCTGGCGAAAATTCAGGACCCCCGTCGCTACAGTCCCGAGCTGCTGGAAGCCGCGGCTGCACTCAATCCGGCCCAGCTGGGAACCACCTATTTACAGTCTTCAACGCGAATGCGCGGAAAATTGCCGCGATTTGTCGATAAATTGCCGGTAAATTACCTGAACATTGGTCTTATTCTCGCCGCTCTGCCCAACGCCAAAATCGTTCATTTGGTGCGGGGGCCCATGGACGCCTGTTTCGCCAGCTTCAAACAACTTTTTGCTGACGCCTACCTGCACTCCTACGATCAAGAGGAGATGGCTCGCCATCATGTGCGTTACCGGGATTTGATGGCCCACTGGCACCGGGAGTTTCCCGGTTGCATTATCGATATCAGTTATGAAGCTACCGCGGCTGATCTGGAGCCCAATGCCCGCAGGCTGATCGCCGCACTAGACTTGGAATGGGAAGACGCCTGCCTCAACTTCCACGAATCCAGCGCCGGGGTTGCCACCGCCAGCGCCGTGCAAGTTCGCGAACCAGCCCACACCCGCTCCATTGGCCGCTGGCGCCGCTACGAAATGCAGCTCGCGCCCATGCGCCAAACCCTTCAAGATGCCGGGGTTCCTCTCGATCTGTGAGCCTGCAACCCTAGTCAAAGTAATGCTATTTTTCCTCAGATTTACCCCAAAAAGGGACTGTACAAACCCTTTAGGGACTAGCAAGCTAGTGGGTGTTTTCCCATTCTTCTTTGTTTGTTGACTACAGGAGCCTGTCGATGAACCACCGACCCCTAAACGTTCGCCATCTGGCACTTCCCGTCGCCGTGTCATCAGCACTCGCCGCCAGCCACATTCAAGCTCAAATGCTTGAAGAGGTGGTTGTGACAGCAACCAAACGTGAACAGAGCGTGATGGATGTGCCACTGGCCATCACCGCTCTCTCTGGCCAATTCGTCATGGACACCAACCTCAATGACGTGAAGGATCTCATTGCCTATACGCCGGGAGTTAGCGGAAACTCACAGGACTCCTACATCGACGCTGTCGCGGTGCGCGGTGTGCGCTATCAGGACTTTGGCGTAGGCGGCGACCCCTCTACTGGCTTCTTCAAGAATGATCTCTACGAAGGCCGAAACGGCAGTGCCGTGACCAGCCTTTACGACATCGACCGGGTCGAAATATTGCGTGGCCCTCAAGGCTTTCTGTTCGGCCGTAACGCCATCGCCGGCGCATTCAGTGTATACACTGCCAAGGCGGATCCCGATAGCCAAAGCGGCTACATTCAACTGGATATCGGTGAGCGTGGACACGCGGTGGGCGAGGGCGCCATTAACATTCCTCTTGGAGATAACCTAGCCACTCGCATTGCGGGCTATTACTCACAAGAGGACGGATTTTCCCGAAACGTTTTCTCCGGCCGGGACGAGATTGAACACGAGAAGTGGGCGGTCCGCTGGTCGACCAAGTACGAAACCGATCGTCTCAGTGTCGACGCCGTCGTCGAGTATGAGGAGCGACGCCAGAGCGGTTCCATGTATCGGGCGATTGATACCGGGGATATCTGGGACACCTTCGACGAGTACATCACTGACGACACATCCGTGGGCGGCAGCAACAAGGAACTCGACTCTGACATTGGTTTTGGCGAACAAGACGACGCTGATATTTTGACCTTGGGTTTGTTTATCAACTATGACCTGGGCTTCGCCACCTTAACCTCGAATACGGGCTACAAGGATCACGATTACTTCTACAAAGAAGACTACGACGGCACGCCGCTCAATATTAATAATTTCCAGTTCAATCAGAGTGGCGAGTATTTCCAGCAGGAATTCCGCCTGACATCAAATAATGATGGCCCCCTCGGATGGTACGTCGGCGGAAGCTACTACCAGGAGGATCTTGATGCAGGCTTCGTAGCTATTGGCTCTGAAGACCTCATGTGCCAGTACTATCTGAACCCTTACGCCTCGTACTACGGCTATGATTTTTACAACAGCTGTAGTGACTACTACTACGACTTTTACCCATCCTCTGACGGCACGCTGACAGAGACCTCTCAGATCAAGGGTAAGTACACCGGATGGGCAGCCTACGTAAACACCGACTTCGACATCACCGAGAACTGGAACGTTGAGTTCGGTGTGCGATACACCGAAGACGATAAAGACTTCGCCATACTGGTGCCTGAACCTGAAAGCTATCTGGGACCTTACTTCACCTACGGTTTTGCCACGGCGGAATTCATCGAGGACTCGGACAGCTGGGATGATCTGACCCTGCGCGTGGGCACGACCTACACCATGGGTGAAGCGTTGTTTTTCGCGAGTTACACCCAAGGCTTTAAGTCCGGGGGCTATGGAAGCTTCTGGATTGAGGACGCAAACGGCGGGGTGCCCGCTTATGAAACCGGCATACGGCAAGGGGATGGCTACCTACCCGGTAAGTTCAATCCCGAAACCGTGGACTCCTACGAGATCGGGATGAAGACCTCTTATTTAGATGGTCGAGGTAACTTTGACATCACCTTCTTCATGTACGACTACCAGGACATGCAGGTGATCAACTACGTTGAAGTCGAGGAAACCGGTGCGTTTGCAGGCCGTGTACTCAACGTCGGTGAGACCGAGGGCTATGGGGTTGAAGCCGCCACAACCATCGCACTGAGTGAAAACTTTACCCTCTACCTGTCAGCCGGATATCTCGATACCGAAGCGACTGGCATCCAGAACATTTGTGGTCTTGAAGATGCCAATGGATGCGAGGGAAGCCCTCTGTTCTGGGCCCCCGAGATCACCGCGGCAGGGCGACTTGATGCCAATTTCCCCGTGGGTAATGGCGCGATCACGGGCGCCTTCGAGTTCTCCTACGAGGACGAGCGTGGCGGCGGTTGGGAGGCTAATCCCGAGGGCTACATCAGCGCTTACACCGTTGCCAATGTTCGCGTGGGCTACGAGACTGACACGTGGTATGTCAGTGCCTATGCGGAAAATGTGTTCGACGAATTTACCTGGGATGGCTACAACGCCAACGGGGGTATTATCCCGTCACACTTCTTCGGACCCATGCGCCCACGTACCTTTGGTGTCATGCTGGGGATGAACTGGGGTAACTAGACCTCAGTGCTTAGACGACACAAAAAAGCCGGCATGTGCCGGCTTTTTTTATGGTTATAAATCCAGAGGGCGTTGTCAAAAGACCACAACCTACATGGCGCGGTAGGCCTGCCAGAAGCTATCGGCTCGCGAAGTTTGGCCCGGGGTGAACTCATACATGCAAGAGTCCGGCGTGTAATCCATAAAGTTGAAAATCGGATCAGGCCTTGCGTCGTTCATACAGCTATCGCGCGGGGCGCACTCATAGGCGGGTGATGCTTCTGGCGCGGTGTCGGCAACATAATCACCGCTGTCGCCGCTGTAGTCTCCGCAGCCACCTTGGAAGGTGTGGTACAGGCCTAACCAATGACCAATCTCGTGGGTGAGGGTGTCACCTTGGTTATAAGGCGCAGCGGTACCTCCGGGCATAGACTCATCCAGTATCACCACCCCATCAAGACTGGGTTGAGATTCATAGCTTGTTGGGAACGTCGCAAAACCCAGAATACCGTTGCTTGGCCTGCAGGAATAAATATTCAGGGTGGTCGCGCCACCTTCTCTGAGTGAAGACTTCATGGAACGCTCCGAGCGACCATAGCAGCCCGTGTACCATTTGCGGTCGGCAGTGCGGGTGGTTTTCAACAAATCAAAGGCATAAGGCATTCCACCGCCATCAACACCGTCGAAGGCCTGATTAATCACGTCCATTTGCGCTGCAATGATGGCATCTGAAACGTCGCCGTTACCCCGCCCGTCGCTGACCACATGAAAAACAACGCCAATGCAGGTTTTACCGTCGGCACAAGAGGGCGTAGGTAGCTCCCCGCCACCACCGCCACCGCCATCTCCACCACCGCCATTGCCGCCACCCCCATTACCGGGTTTTTCAGGCTTACCTTTGGCGTTCATCGCTGCGAGCTTCGCGCGCATTTCCTTTTCAAGCCTTTTTGCCTCTGCCTGAGACGGATGCTCGGTGGCACAGCGCTTGAAGGAGGCGTTCTCATTGGCGTTGTCGACAGCATTTTGATTCTGTGACAGGGCAGCACCGGAAAACAGGCTTTTCGCAAGGGTCAGAAGGGGTAAAACGGGTCTGGAAGGCATTGTGTCAACCTCGCTTTATTTCATGGCTTTTTGTTGAATTTGCGTAAAAGAATGTAGCGAGCATGCAGTTTTGTCAAACAAAACTGGTGCTTTTTACTCTCAAACTCCCACCCAGAAAGGGGTAATGCCTCGGACAACGACCTATGTCACGATATTTCAATCAAATAAGCCCCCTTAGTGGAGAACACTCGAGGAGGCAATCAGAGACTTTCAGAAACACCGTTTTGGAGAGAAACCCACGTGACGTCGAGTTTGGACACAGCAACCCTTAAAAAGCTGGATAGGGCACACCACCTGCATCCATTTACTGATTTTCAGGATTATGCTCATCAGGGTGGCCGAATTGTCAGTCGCGCCGAACACGTCTACATATTCGACTCAGACGGCAACAAGATTCAGGACGGTATGTCCGGCCTGTGGTGCTGCAATTTGGGTTATAGCCAGGACAGCATCAAAGAAGCCGTTGCGGCGCAACTGAACGAACTGCCGTTCTATAACAATTTTTTTAAATGCTCGAATCAACCCGCGGTAGAGCTGGCAAGCGCACTTTGCAGGATCAGTCCCGCCGGGTTTAATCACGTGTTCTTCACCAACTCAGGGTCGGAGGCGAACGACACCCAAATCAAACTCGTTCATCGCTACTTCGATCTTCTGGGCAAGCCTGACAAGAAGCTCATAATTAGTCGTAAGAACGCCTATCACGGGTCCACCATTGCCGCTGGATCTCTTGGCGGCATGTCGGCCATGCACGAACAGACCATGGGGCTCACCTACATTCACCACATCAATCAACCCCACTGGTTTGAACTCGGTGGGGATATGGATGAGCACGCATTTGGTATCAAAGCAGCGCGAGAGCTGGCGACAAAGATCGACGAGCTGGGTGAGGACAAAGTCGCCGCGTTTATCGCCGAGCCCATTCAAGGCGCGGGCGGCGTCATCGTGCCTCCCGAGAGCTACTGGCCAGAAGTGAAGCGCATTCTGGCGGAGCGGGATATTTTGTTCATCTCGGATGAGGTCATCTGCGGGTTTGGTCGCACCGGCGAATGGTTTGGCTGCGAAACCTATGGCACGCAACCAGACCTGATCACTTTTGCCAAAGCAGTCACAAACGGCTACATGCCGCTGGGAGGTTCCCTTGTAGGGGACAAAGTGGCAGATGTGCTGCTGTCGGGGGGAGGTGAATTCGCCCATGGCTTGACTTACTCGGGCCATCCCGCCTCATGCGCCGCCGGCCTCGCCACGCTCGCTATCTATGAGAATACCGATATTCTTCCAGTTACTTGGGAGAAAGTCGTACCCCATTTTCATCGCAAGCTTGAAGCACTCTCGGATCATTCGGTGGTGGGTCAGGTGCGCGCTAAAGGTCTGGTTGCAGCGGTCGAGCTGGTCAAGGACAAATCGAGCCGTGAACGCCTTGCGCCCCAATCTGCCGGTGCTGTTTTTTGTCGTGACCAGGCTATCGGAGACGGCCTCATGGTCCGGCAAACCGGCGATGCCATGATCATGTCGCCACCCTTTGTCACCACGCTGGAAGAGATCGATACCCTGGTCGAAAAGCTGGTGGTCGCACTTGATAAAACCGCGGCCCATTACGGCGTAAACTAATCTAAGCGGTCAATCACGGCGTACTAACGCCGTGAAAACGCTCAATAAAATCCTTACCAACTGGCGCACTCAAGGCCTCGTCGACAGGCCCTGGTTCAATGGGGTGTGGTTTCAGTTAACCTGGTTTGCCTGCGTTCTTG
>CAXPOA010000219.1:0-2951 GCA_964218505.1 Luminiphilus sp. | reverse complement strand
CGAACCAGTCAAACGGCTTTGGTTTATGCACTGCAATCGACGGCACCACAGCCTGGGGCTTTTTGAAATGCCAATGCCTGCTGGCTGTGTTCACATGATGATTGAAGCTCAGAACGTCGACGAGGTGGGCAAGTGTAACGACCGCCGGATTGCGGCAGGCGTCAAACTCACCGGCACCCTGGGCCGACACGCCAACGATCACATGGTGTCGTTCTATATGCGCTCGCCCACCGGATTTGATGTGGAATTCGGGGCTGAAGGAAGAACGATAGACGATTGGCGTGAGTATGAGGTGTTCGAGAGCACGGTAGCGAGTTTCTGGGGTCACGACTTTAGCGTCGGCCAGATGGACTAAAAACTCAAAGAAGAAAACCGTTAATACATACGAATGATGCCGAGGGCAGTGTCCTCTGCAACGATAGGACTTCACAAATTGATTATGCAGACGGTATGCCGTCATTAGGGGAAGCGCATGAGTAGCCATGAGCCGGTGGTAACACAGCAAATACTCGATCTGATTGCGAGCAAGTCCGACGAGCAGCGGGAAAACCGCCGGATGAGTCCAGAGGTCGTAGCTGCACTCAAGGAGTGTGGCTTTTACACCATGATGCTGCCAAAAAAATGGGGTGGCCAAGAGCAGCGTCCTCAAGAATTCTTTAAAGAGCAAATCAGGATCGCTGAAGCGGACATGAGCACAGCCTGGGCCAGCGGCATCATCGCGGTCCACGCCTTCCAGATTGCGTTGATGTCAGAAGAGGCTCAGCGTGAAGTCTATGAAAAGGACCCCAACACGCTGGTAAGTAGCTCCTATAATCCCGTAGGCGCGAAAGCCGAGGCTGCGGATGGGGGCTTCATGCTCAGCGGCCGATGGGGCTGGAGCTCAGGATCCGAGCACTGCACCTGGGCATTGCTCGGCGGTGTCATCCCTGGTGACGGCTACCGGACGTTCTTGGTGCCCCGGTCGCAGTATGAGATCGAAGACACGTGGAATGTTATGGGACTGCAGGGGACAGGATCCAATGATGTTGTGATTTCAGAGCCCATTTTTGTCCCGGAGCATCGAACCCACCGACAAATGGATGGGTTTAATTGCGTAAACGATCAGGAAAACCCTATCTACAATCTGTCGTGGGCCCAGACCTTTGTCCGGGTCGTCAATTCCGCCGCCATCGGTGCGCTGAAAAAAGCCCTCAAGATTTTTGTCGAGACCCGAACCGCCTCTGCCACCAGCGACCCCACCAAGCTCGCCGGGGACGTGGAGACCCAGACACGAATCGCGGAGGTGATGAACACCATCGCGGAGCTTGAAGCGGTGATGTTCCACAACTTTGACAAAATGGAGGATGCCAACTGGCAGCCGTCCATCGAAGAGCGAGTACTCTATCGTTATCAAGCTTCTATCGTGATCGACAAGGCGATCGATGCCATCGATACCCTTTTCGATGTCGCGGGAGGAAGGGCCGTCTTTAACGGTCATCCCCTACAGAATCTCTGGCATGATATCCACATAGCGCGATGCCACGTCGCCAACAATCCAACAGGCTTTGCGCGCAATCTTGGGGCCATGCAGCTAGGCGTTGAGAATCAGGACGTTTTCATCTGATGGCAGCCAACAGTGCCCCGTCGCACTTTATCGAGACGGACCGAGGCCTAAAGATTCACTACACCGACCACCCCGCGAGTGCTCGAGAGAAAGGCGCGGTGGTCTTTATTCACGGCAGCGGTCCCGGTGCCAGCGGCTGGAGCAACTTCAAACAGAATGTTGCCGCCTTTCAGGAAGCAGGTTTTCGCTGCATCGTTTACGATCAGTGGGGATACGGCCTGACCGACAAACCTCAGGATATCGACCACACCCTGGATTTTTTTGTCGAGGGACTGCTGGCGCTCCTTGACGCTACAGAACTTCCTACCGCAACACTCGTCGGAAACTCCCTGGGGGGCGCTGTCGCTCTAGGTGCGGCTCTCGATCATGCTGAGCGGGTCGACAAATTGATACTGATGGCCCCAGGCGGCATCGAATCCCGGGAAACCTATTTCGCCATGGAAGGCATCCAAACCATGGTAAAACACCCCATGGGGTCGCCAGAATTCACCAAAGATGTGCTTCGCAACCTACTGACTTTGCTTGTTTTTAATCCTGACGATGTCAATGAGGAGTTGGTAGACGAGCGCTGGGCAACGCTGCAAACCCAGAACCCCCACGTCCTCGCGACAATGGCAATTCCGGACCTGACGCCCCGCCTCACTGATCTAGCCCACGAGTCGCTGGTATTTTGGGGCACCGAGGACAAATTCTGCCCGGTCTCAGGGGTCTGGAAGCTGCTGCAGTCTCCAGCCAACGTGCAGGCCCAACTGGTAAACCAGTGTGGTCACTGGGTCATGGCGGAGTATCCGGACATATTCAACGCTCAATGCATTGAATTTCTAAGTCGCTAAGACGCACAATAGCGCCACGCCGAGACCAATTAACAGGCCCCATCAGGGCGTGTGGGTGGCCGGCGAACGGACATCTACCGCGGGCCAAAAGCCGGCAAGGGGATATTAATCGGCATGCTAGCGCCATCGCTTGAGGATTTTTCACGACTGCTCGGACATCTGTACGACGGGCACATCGAGGAGGACCCCTACAATAGCTTCCTGACCGAGGCTCGAGCCATCATTGATTCAAACTTTGGCTCCATCACCATGCGCGAGCCCCAGGGTGACGATGGCGGATTGCTGTTTGTCTCCTCCGACGTACTCCAAAAGACCTTTGTCGATGATCACGACAATCCCTATACCGATAAACACTACACATCTAACTTAATGACCAACCTTCCCTGGGGTAAGGTTGTTTGTCTGGATGAATGTATCTCCTACAGCCAGCTTGAAAATACAGACCTGTACCGCTTTTGCATGGCACCGGTAGATATTCATCACATGCTGGGGGTAGATCTACGTAATGCCAACGG
>CAXPOA010000218.1:0-11454 GCA_964218505.1 Luminiphilus sp. | reverse complement strand
GTTGGAGAACGTTTTTCCCGAGCATGCGTTGGTATCGGGCTATAACGTCCGCAATTGTGTAGTTGCGCACATGTCCCATGTGAAGCTTGCCACTGGGGTAGGGAAACATGTCCAAACAATAGAATTTCTCGCGAGTATCATCTTGGATTGCGCGGTATCTATTGGTTTCTGTCCAGCGTGCTTGTGTGTCGAGCTCAATCTGCTCTGGCGTGTATTCCTGGTTCATACCAACTCAATAATATGGCCTTTGGAGCCCCCTAATGATCGGGGCGAGTGCAAGCGGTACATTGTATCAGTCAGGGCTCAGTCTGGGTCAGCGTTGTCGACTCGTTTTCGAAAAAACAGGCCGAGCAAAAAAAGGGCGGCGAGAGCCCAGGGTATGAGGGGAGCGAACAGGGTCAAGGGAGTCTCGCCACGGTGTGGCTGTATTGTGCCGAACAGCACCTCTTCCTGAAATTGCCTGCTCGAGGCAATCAGATTTCCTTTCTGATCAATAATCGCTGAGACCCCGTTATTGGTCCCTCGGATTACTGGCTTGCCCGTTTCCAGTGCCCGATAGCGGGCCATCTGTAGATGCTGCAGGGGACCAATGGAGCGACCGAACCAGCTGTCATTGCTGACGGTGACGATTACGCTCGCGTCACGTGCCCCCTCGAGGACAAAGCCTGGATAGACAATTTCATAGCAAATGAAGGGAGCGATGACGAGGTTGTCTGCCTTAAGTCGAGGGATGGAGTCGGGCCCGGGTACAAAACTCGACATAGGAAGATCAAAAAATGTAATGAGCCCCCGGAGCAGTTTCTCGAGCGGGACATACTCACCGAAGGGCACCAGCTTCTGTTTGTGGTGAACTCCCGACCCCTGCCCAAGAGCTATGATGCTGTTATAGCGGTTGCCTTCGATGCGCATCGGCATGCCTGTTATTAACGTGGCTTTTCCGTCATCGGCCAACTGGGATTGCTGTGCAAGATAGTCTTCAAGCTGATCCTGATAGGCGGGAAGCGCGGATTCAGGCCACAGAACAATGTCGGCATCCTCATAAAGCCCGAGGGTAGCCTCTGAGTATTGATCTAGGATGGAAAAGAAATACCGCCGATCCCACTTTTTCTCTAGTGGGATATTAGGTTGGTACACCGCCAAGGAAATTGGCTCTCCATCGGGCTGCGACCAATCTTTATCTGCAAGCAGTGGGCCTCCAAAGCAGAGAGCTAAAAAACAGGCGGTTAGTGTTAGGGAATCGCGGGAAGCTCTGGTGTTAATGATACTGGCCAGGCTCGCTGCCAGACCGGCGATCAGAAATCCGGTGCCATAGACACCGATTACAGGCACCCATCCTCGCAGAGGGCTCTCTAGCGCGGCGTATCCCGCATAGAGCCAAGGAAAGCCCGTGAGTAACCAGCTTCGTAGCCATTCGAAGAGTGCCCAAAGGGATGCAAAGGATAAAGGCGCCCAAGCCTGCCAACGAGCGCCGAACCGCTTGAATAGCCAAGCCTGAACCCCGTGCAGTAGGGCTAGGCCCAGACAAAAGAGGAGAGTGAGTAGCCCCGCCAGAGGCACGGGTGCTGCGCCATACACATGGATGCTGACGAAAATCCATGAGGCGCCGCAGAGGAATAATCCCGCGCCAAACAACCAGCCTGTGACGAAAGAGCCGTCTTCAGTCGTTTGAGCCAGGTAGAGTAGAAAGAGGCTGAGGAGCGTTGCCGGCCAAAAGTCGAAGGGAGCGAGGCCCAAAGGCAACAGCGCGCCAGCAACAAGCGGTAGTCCTCTTCTGATTATGGAGCGCAGAGGCGCCACGGAAATCAGTCTTCGACAGTAGCAGAGCGGGAGACCCGAAGGCTGATCAGTCTGCGTTGATCAGCATTGACCACTTTAAATTCGAAGCCATCGAAGTGGGTCATTTCATCGCGGGTGGGCACGTGACCAAATGCATTAACCACCAGACCTCCAATGGTATCGAACTCTTCTTCGCTAAGGTCTACCTCGAAAAATTCATTGAAATCCTCGATGGGGGTCTGCGCCCGCACAAAGAATTCGTCCGCATTTATGCGTCGGATATCCTTGCCTTCATCAACATCGGTCTCATCTTCGATCTCGCCGACGATTTCCTCGAGGACATCTTCAATCGTGACTAATCCAGCAACGCCACCGTATTCATCAATGACGATGGCCATGTGATTTCGATTCTGGCGAAATTCCCGCAGCAGGACATTGAGTCGTTTGCTTTCTGGCACGACTACCGACGGCCTCAGCAGGCTCTTCAAGTCGAATTCCGTTTCTCTGTCGATAATGAGCGGCAACAGGTCTTTGGCAAGCAAGATGCCCACCACGTTATCGAGACTGTCATCAATGACGGGGTAGCGGCTGTGAGCAGCGTTGATGATTTGTGGCAGTGCTTCGTCGATATCCGCATCCACCTTTATCACCATCATCTGGGCCCGGGGAATCATGATGTCCCTGACTTGCATATCACTGACGGATAGCGCGCCTTCCATGATGGTCTTCGCATCTTCGTCGATCAACTCATTATCTGCGGCAAGACTCAGGAAGCCCTCGAGATCTGCTCTACTCTGGGGGGTTCCTGATAAAAAGTGTGTCAGGCGCTCCAGCCAGCTTCGATCATCGGAATCCAGTTGACGTGGGTCGTTCACGGTAAGTGTTCTCTTTCTTCATGCTCGGTGTAGGGGTTTTTGAAGCCAAGTTCGGCGAGAATTTCAATCTCCAGAGACTCCATTTTTTGCGCGTCGGCTGGATCAAGGTGGTCGTATCCAAGAAGGTGCAATACACCATGAACAGTGAGGTGGGCCCAGTGAGCCTCCACGGATTTGGCTTGTTGTGCCGCTTCCTCAATCACCACGGGCGCGCAGATAGCGATGTCCCCCAGTAACGAGGCGGTCTTCTCCGTAACGAGGTCAGCCGGGAAAGAGAGCACATTGGTTGGCCCGTCTTTTGAGCGGAATCGCAAATTGAGTGCAGCCATTTCTTCCACGTCGTTAACACGGAAGCTTACTTCGGGGTTCGCGGGGACGTGCTCAGTGACACGAGCAAGAGTTGAGTTCACCCAACAATAAAAGCTCTCGTCGTCGGGGCTAGCCAGCCCTGCCTCTCTGTCAATGTGAACAACAGGCGTCATGGGTCCTGCAGACCCCGTTTAGGTGCTCTGGACTCAAAATCATCATACGCAGCGACTACCCGCTGGACCAACGGATGGCGAACAACGTCCTTGTTGGCAAACCAGGTAAAGGTAATTCCTTTAACACCATCGAGCACTTGAGTGGCATGTGTCAGACCAGAATGCTGCCCTTTTGGCAGGTCTATCTGTGTTGCGTCACCCGTGATCACGGCGGTGGATCCAAACCCGATACGGGTAAGGAACATTTTCATCTGCTCGCGTGTCGTGTTTTGAGCTTCGTCGAGAATGATGAAAGCGTTATTCAGGGTTCTGCCCCGCATGAAGGCCAAGGGTGCCACCTCGATGATGTTTCGCTCTATGTATTTGGTGACGGTTTCAAAGCCAAGCATTTCGTAGAGTGCGTCGTAGAGCGGGCGTAAATAGGGGTCGACTTTCTGACTGAGGTCTCCGGGCAGGAAGCCAAGGCGTTCTCCCGCTTCAACCGCCGGTCGCACTAATAAAATTCGGCGCACGTCTTCCTCGATCAGGGCCTGTACGGCGCAGGCGACGGCGAGGTAGGTTTTGCCTGTGCCAGCCGGTCCAATGCCAAAATTAATATCGTGGTGTTGGATGGCTGCCACATAGCTTTGTTGATTGCGCCCCCGCGGTTTTATTGATGTCCGCTTCGTTCGAATGAGTCCAATGTGTGCGGCAGGGTTTAGCCCATCGGAGACTTGGTGAGAGGACAGATGCTCCAAGCCCGCTTGATGCAGATGAAGGTGAACTGATTCAGGAGTCAGCGTCAGCCCGTCCTGGATGTCATCGTACAGCGAGCGCAAAAGCGCCGCGGTTGCCTCCGCGGCATCCTCGGATCCAGACACAGTGAAATGATTAGAGCGGTTGCTTATAACCACACCCAGTCGATCTTCAATTTGACGCAAATGACCGTCGAGTTGACCGCACAAAGCTGCCAAATGGCGTGCATCATTGGGGTCGAGGGTGAAGCTGAGCTGGGATGTCGGCTCCGGTTCGGGGTCCGGTGCTACCGACGCGTTATCGATGTCCAACGCCTGTGTGGTCGCTCTTTTTACGATTGGGAGAGAGAAGATACCGAGGTTTGAGCCTGAGTCAACCGTTGTGTTCGGCTCTTTTGCCTGTCAAACCAGCGT
Organism: Luminiphilus sp.; assembly: GCA_964218505.1. Classification (GTDB taxonomy): domain Bacteria; phylum Pseudomonadota; class Gammaproteobacteria; order Pseudomonadales; family Halieaceae; genus Luminiphilus. The sequence goes on along the minus strand of CAXPOA010000218.1, from coordinate 7,173 downwards.
TCCCCGAAGCGAGTTTGGCAGTGCCTCGATAATGTCTACGTCGCAAAAACCGCCAATTTTTGCGTGGTCGGTGCAGCTGAAGTTGACGACCCGATTGTTCTCGGTCCGACCGGCCAGCTGCCCGGGGTCTTTCTTCGATAGGCCGGTGACAAGGACCCGCTGGCGCGTGTTCACCATTGATTGACTGATCCGCGCAGCCTGTTGGGCAATCCGCCCTTGCAGAATTTGCAAGCGCTGCTTTTTCACCTCCATAGGGGTCTCATCGGGGAGATCTGCCGCGGGAGTGCCCGGTCTGGCGCTGTAGATAAAGCTAAAAGAGGTATCAAATCCGATGTCGTCAATGAGTTTCATGGTGTCGGCGAACTCCTGCTCACCTTCGCCGGGAAATCCGATGATGAAGTCGGATGAGAGCGAGATGTTTGGTCTAATTTGTCGGAGTGCACGAATTTTGGCTTTGTACTCGAGCGCGGTGTGCCCGCGCTTCATGGCCATAAGAATCCGGTCAGACCCACTTTGTACAGGCAAATGCAAGTGATCAACCAGGCTTGGAATCTCGGCATAGGCCTGAATGATTGCATCAGAAAATTCGACCGGATGTGATGTGGTGTAACGGATTCGCTCGATACCCGGTATGCGGTGAACCAAATGAAGCAAGTCGGCGAAGTCAACGATCTCCCCAAGATGATTTGCACCCCGGTAAGCATTGACGTTCTGCCCCAGCAGGTTGACCTCCTTGACGCCCTGATCCGCAAGTCCCGCTATCTCTGCGATGACATCATCGAGTGGCCGGGACACTTCTTCACCGCGGGTGTAGGGCACAACGCAGAACGTACAGTATTTGCTGCATCCCTCCATGATGGATACGAAGGCGCTGGGGCCATCCATGCGGGGTTCTGGTAACCGGTCAAACTTTTCGATCTCGGGAAAGCTGACATCGACAACAATCGGTGCTCCACCCCTGCGGGTCTCAATCATTTCCGGCAAGCGGTGTAGGGTTTGCGGCCCAAAAATCAGGTCGACAAACGGCGCTCGCTTACCAATTTCAGCGCCCTCCTGACTGGCCACGCAGCCCCCGACACCAATGATCAGTTCGGGATTAGCGGTCTTTAGGGGCTTCCACCGACCCAGCTGATGAAAGACTTTTTCCTGAGCCTTTTCCCGGATAGAACAGGTGTTCAGCAAAAGCACATCTGCCTCCTCCTCGCGGTCTGTCAGTTCCAGCCCGTGGCTCTCTCCCAGCAAATCCGCCATTCTTGCCGAGTCGTACTCGTTCATTTGGCAGCCATGGGTTTGCACAAAAAGCTTTTTTCGAGGAGCTGATGTCACGGGGGGTTCTCGGAGGTCGGTGACGGAAAGGGCGGATTATACCCGCCTAAAGCAACTTCAACGACATGGGCACTGGCCATTTGTGACGGAAGTGGTACCATTCCGGCCCTTTTCCGAACAGCCTCGTTTTCATGTCCTCACAACCCGTCTACAAAGTCATCTTCCAGAATGGTGGTCAGGTGTTTGAAGTCTTTGCTCGCCAGATTTATCAAAGCGATATGTGGGGTTTCATCGAAATTGAGGAGCTGGTGTTTGGAGAGCGTTCAGCAGTGCTTGTGGACCCGTCCGAGGAAAAGCTGAAGAATGAGTTTTCCGGGGTCAAGCGCAGCTATATTCCCTTGCACTCCGTTATTCGCATTGATGAGGTAGACAAGGAGGGGGCCGCAAAGGTCTCCGATGCCGCCCCTCAGGGCGCGAAAGTGGCACATTTGCCGTTTGCGTCCATGCCGCCCGCTCCCGGTGGGGGTGAGGAGTAAGCCGCCTTCCCGCTTGAATTTAGCGCCTAGAGTGCCCATATCTGTCTCGTAACGGGGCGTTCCCGGGCCATAGGAGACCCGCAGCAGTGGCGGACAGAGGCGATAATCCAGAGAACAACAGACCCGATGATGATAGCGATGGAGCTGTCATTGAGGGTGTCTCTGCGCATTATGAATTCGGCGCTGACGACGTAATGCCCGCAGGGGATGGTTCGCCCCCCGCTGTTGTCGAGGACGTACTGCCGGATACCCTAGTATTGCTACCTTTGCCCGGGCGTCCATTTTTCCCGGGGCAGGTGCAGCCTGTGGGCCTCAACCCCGATCAGTGGCAGGACACGCTTCAAGCTATCGCCGAGCAGGGCTCAGGTCTAATCGGCCTCGCTTTTGTGGGAGACAAAAATCCGTCTGAGGCAGAGGCTGCCGACTTTCCAGAAATGGGTTGCGTGGTCAGACTCCATAAGACCCCGGGATCCGATGAGGGCGCGGTACAGTTCTTGGCTCAAGGCGTAAAACGCTTCAAACGCATTCGCTGGCTAAAGACCGACGGCCCGTTTATCGCCCAAGTGGAATATCCAGCGACTCAAGGAGATCGCGATAGCGATGAAGTTAAAGCCTACGCGATGGCCATTATTGCCGCGATCAAAGAGTTATTACCCCTAAACCCCTTGTACTCGGAGGAGTTGAAGCAATACCTCGGAAACTTTAATCCCAATCAGCCTAGTTTGCTGGCGGACTTCGCTGCTGCGTTAACCACTGCATCTGGTGACCGGTTACAAGAGATTCTCGAATCCCTGTCCTTGACGCTTCGCATGGCCAAGGTGCTGGAGCTCTTGCGTCGGGAAAAGGAGGTCGCTGAACTGCAGGGGCAAATTAGCAAGGAAGTCAATGAGAAGGTTTCGGACGATCAACGGGAGTTCTTCCTCAAGGAGCAGATGAAAGTCATCCAGCGTGAGCTGGGTATCACGAAGGACGACAAAACTTCTGATGCGGATCGCTTTTCTGAACGTATGGCGGCGCTGTCTCCTAGTGAGCAGGTGCTTGCAAAGTTTCAGGAGGAGTTGGACAAACTCAAGGTACTCGAGTCGGGGTCGCCCGAGTACGCGGTTACCCGCAATTACCTTGACTGGATGACCTCAGTGCCCTGGGGTGTTTTCTCTGAGGACAATTTAGATCTGGATCAGGCGCGCGACGCCCTTGATAGTCATCATGACGGGTTGGCAGATGTCAAAAACCGAATCATTGAGTTTCTAGCCGTGGGATCCTTCAAGGGATCTGTTGATGGCTCAATTTTACTATTGGTAGGTCCTCCCGGGGTGGGTAAAACCAGTATCGGACGCTCAATCGCGGCAGCTCTGGGCCGAGAGTTTTATCGATTTAGTTTGGGTGGTATGCGCGATGAGGCAGAGATAAAGGGGCATCGACGCACTTATATAGGCGCTATGCCCGGCAAGTTGGTACAGGCCCTCAAAGATGTGAAGGTGGCAAATCCCGTCATCATGCTCGACGAAATCGACAAGGTGGGGTCTTCTTACCAAGGGGATCCTGCGTCGGCGTTGTTGGAGGTACTGGACCCCGAGCAGAACGAGGAGTTCCTGGATCATTACCTGGATCTTCGGATTGATCTCTCTAAGGTGTTGTTTGTCTGCACGGCGAATCAGCTCGACACGATACCCCCAGCGCTACTGGATCGAATGGAAACTATCAGGTTGGCGGGTTACATCTCGGAAGAGAAGCAGGCTATTGCGAAAAATCATCTTTGGCCCAAATTGCTGGAGCGTCACGGAGCAAAGCCCAGCCAGATTCGCATCAACGAGGCATCGTTGAAGCTGGTCATTGATTCCTACTGTCGCGAAGCCGGCGTTAGGCAGTTGGAGAAGCAATTATCTAGCCTTATTCGCAAGTCGATCTTACGGTTGGTGGACGAAAAGCTGGAGCGGATACGACTGGGCAAAAAAGAGGTGACCGATATGCTGGGACAACCCAGGTATCGGAATGAACGGCCAGCCCGCGGCCGTGGTGTTGTCACCGGACTTGCCTGGACAGCCCATGGAGGCGCTACTCTGGCGATTGAATCAAGCAAGGTGCATACCTTGAATCGCGGTTTCAAACTGACTGGCCAATTGGGTGACGTCATGAAGGAGAGCGCGGAGATTGCCTACAGCTATGTTGTTGCTCACCTTAGCGACCTAGGCTGTGATGAAGACTTCTTTGATATGTCGATGGTGCATCTCCATGTGCCCGAGGGGGCCACGCCAAAGGATGGACCAAGCGCGGGTATCACCATGGCGACAGCCTTGGTTTCACTCGCGAGGAGAGAGAGGATCCGTCAATCTTTGGCTATGACTGGAGAGTTGACGCTGACCGGTCGGGTTCTCGCTGTTGGTGGTATTCGAGAAAAAGTCATCGCGGCGAGGCGCGCAAAAATATCCGAATTGATTTTGCCTTATGCGAATCGAGCTGATTACGAAGAGTTACCTGATTACTTGCAGGATGGACTCATTGTTCATTTCGTGCGGAGTTTTCGCGAAGTGTTTGATGTAGTATTCGATGCCTCCAGAGAAGAGCGTCAGCTTCATTAACGAGTCGCCCATCCCTGTACACTAAACGCTGAGGCTATGGCGCTTCTGCGGTAATGATTGCTCGCTGTGGTGCTGGATGACCTTCGATGGTGAGGTCATGATTATCGGGATCCAAGAACTGCTCGAGTGAGTGAAAAGTCATCCATTCAGTTGAGCGTTGTTCCTGTGTGGTTGTTTTCGTGCAATCGATCAGCTCAGCATGCTTAAAACCGATTTTTTCGAGCCAACCGATGAGGGTGGGCACACTTGGTAAACACCAAACATTTCCCATTCGAGCATAGCGTCCCGGAGGGGTGAGCACAGTGTTTTCACCCCCATCCACTACCAGTGTTTCGAGGATCAGCTGTCCACCGGAGCATAATGTATCTCGCAGCTCTTGTAGGTGATCGAAAGGGGACCGTCGGTGATAAAGAATCCCCATAGAGAACACCGTGTCAAACGCGCGTAACCCTATCGGCACCTGCTCCAAACCAAGCGGCAGTACAAAAATGTCTGGCATTGCCAAGTAGTGCTGCATAGCTTTGAACTGCAGAACAAACAGCGGCGTCGGATCAATACCCACCACCTCGGCTGCACCCGCGCCAAGCATCCGCCAGCAGTGATAACCGCTTCCACAACCCACGTCCAAGACGCGCTTGCCTTTGAGGGACAGCAGTCCCGGCAACAGCCTGTTCCATTTCCAGTCGGAGCGCCATTCGGTATCGATTGTGACGCCAAATAGATCAAAGGGGCCTTTGCGCCAAGGATGTAATCCTCGCAGCGCCAGAGTGAGTTGGTCTTTTTCTTGAGGCGTAATGATGCCCTCGCAACCCACCGCGGCGCGATCAAGAACTACCCGCTTTGGCGTAAGGTTAGGGAGGGATTTAAGTGCCTGTCGCCAGCGAGGTAAGTCGCCAAAGCGCAGCGGACAAAGTCCTTCATTGACTGCGTCCTCAAGCGATGCGAGCCAAGGCTCCAATGGCGTTCCTTGCCAGCGATGAGTCAGTACATCGAGATCGCTACAAAGCTCGTGGGCCTGGGTCATGCTATAGCTATCATTGACGCAAAATTAAAGCATTGAAACCACGTGCTGCAGTCGCTAAATCCCGCTTTGGACAGCCGCTCCCGGTGGGTTGGGAGTGTCTCGGGGATCAATACGTTTTCAAGCGCTTGGCGTTTTTTTGCGATCTCCAGGTCACTGTACCCCTGTGCTCTCTTGAAGTTGTGATGCATAGCGATCATGTATTCGTCCATGCCAGGGGAGTCGAGTTTTATTTTTTCAGAAAGAATTAGCGCATCCCCTGGACGAAGGGCGTCCCTTATTTTTTCGAGAAGGATGAGGCGGGAGGTGACGGGAACAAACTGCAAGGTATAGTTTAGGATCACCACACTCGCGGGCCTCAGGGAAAGATCGAGAATATCTTGCTCTACTAGCTCTACCGGAACTTCTGGCATCTCTTGTTCGAGCGTTGATCGTGCAGCGGCTAGCATGGCCGAGCTGTTGTCCACCCCAATAAGCTGGCATTGTTGGCAGGGTAGCTGGCGCGCAGCGGCCAGAAGCGAGGCTCCGAGCGAGCAGCCTAAGTCATAAATGCAGGTGCCAGCCCTGGCATGGCGTGCTGCCATAAGCCCGGTCATGCTAATCACCGTGGCATATCCGGGGACAGAGCGGTTTATCATGTCAGGAAACACGCCCACCACATCTTCGTTGAAGGTAAAGAGGCCGGGATCTCCGAGAGTTTGCGAGTAAATGGTGTCGCGGTTTGTCGTCATCAGCGCGGTGATTCGTTTGTCTTGATGGCGCGTAGAATAGCAGGAGATGGGGTTGGATATTGGCACTCAGATGCCAGCTAGCGCATACTTCGCCGCCGTTCACCATTTTGGACTCTCGTTGCTATGTTCGACCACTTACCGATTTTGCCTCCCGACTCTATTTTAGGGCTTGCAGCTGCCTGCCGTGCCGATACCAACCCCGACAAGGTTGATCTGACTATTGGTATCTACATGGATGAAACCGGTGCCTGTCCAGTATTTCAGGCGGTGAAAGACGCCCAGCGCGCCATGATCGATGAAGAGGTCACCAAAGCCTATATTGCCCCTCAGGGTGACGAAGGTTTTCTAACTGGGATGATGAAACTGGTTCTGGGTCAGGATCGATTTCAAGCGCGGGCGACAGAGGTTGCGGCGGTGCAGGCGCCCGGGGGTTGCGGTGCTGTGCGATTGGGTGCCGAGGTGCTAAAAGCTGCGGCTCCCGCGGGTAGGGTGTGGGTGAGTCGGCCCACCTGGCCGGTCCACGTACCGCTTATCACCAGCACAGGGTTACAGTTGAGCGAGTATCGATACTACGATCCCGCGACCCACGGCGTTGACTTCGACGGCATGGTCGCTGATCTGGAGCGAGCGAAGCAGGGTGATATCGTTCTTCTACACGGGTGCTGTCACAACCCATCGGGTGCGGATTTAAGCGTTGATCAATGGGATGTGGTGGCCGAAATGGCGTCTACTCAAGGCTTTACGCCTATGGTAGATCTCGCTTATCAGGGTTTTGGCGATGGCCTCGATGCAGATGTTTACGGTCTTCGAACGCTCGTGGACAAAACGCCGGAGGTGGTCGTAGCTGCCTCGCTATCAAAAAACATGGGGCTTTATAGAGAGCGAACAGGAGTGGCCATTTTTACCGGGCCCGGTGCGAGAACGGCGGAAGCTACCGCGAGTCAAGCCAAAGCCGCGGCACGGCGAATTTATTCCATGCCTCCGGCTCACGGTGCGCTTATCGCTGCGAAAATTCTCTCGGATCAGTCTCTCTGTGAAAG
>CAXPOA010000217.1:0-6906 GCA_964218505.1 Luminiphilus sp. | reverse complement strand
AGCCCCGCGTGGCTGAGGCCTCGAGTGGATCCGCCGGTCCATCTACAGGCACACCCATGCGGACGCGAGCCTCGGCCAATAATTCTGTCAACATCTGCGCCCCTGGCGAGCCTGGAGTCTCGAGAGCTAACAACCGCTCCCAGTACCGAGCCGCATCAGCATAGGCGGCGGCTTCAAAGGCTGCCATGCCAAGGGTCCCAAGAGCCACCCCCTGATTGGGGTCAGCCGCCAGCGCCGACTCCGCCCTGCGTTTTGCCCGATTACTGAGCTCTCTGTCACCCTGCAGATACTCCGCCTGGGCCGCCTTGGCCAAAATTTCTGGGCTTTCCGGGAACAGGGTCAATAACTGCTCATAGCGCTCTAAGGCTTTGGCATGCTCGCTCTGCGCTGTGAAGTAGTCCCCCAGTATTGCCAGATAATCGGCGTTACCGGGTCGCTGGGCAGATCTATCCAAAATCGAACGCACCAGCTCCTCAACGCTTCCCTCCACCGTTGGATCGAGGGTGGCCAGCTTGTCCGCGATCAGCACATCACGATAACTACCGATCACCTCGTACAAAGCGACGGGAGCGATCACGATGACCACCACCAGCAGGGCTAATACGCCATTGGGCAGTCTACCCACAGGATGTCGCTCACCCTGTTGGCTGGCTCGACCCCCGTCTAACTCATCCAGAACCCGGAGCTCGGCATCCAAACGTAGCTCAGACAGCTCGGCGCCGGCCAAACGCTCCTCTTGCGCCAATTCAGACTGCCTTAGCCTGAGCCAGTCCAGGGTGTTCTCACTTACTCGAGACCCACGCCAACGTCGAGGCAAAATCAGGATCAAACCAAGCGCAAAACATAGCAATCCCGCGGCGGCGGCATAAAACATCACTCTTTAGCGGCTCCACTACTTTCTGCGAGTGCCGCCCGAAGTCCCGCGAGTTCGGTTTCACTGGGTTCCGGTTGTCGGAAAACTCGCTGGCGACGACGCAGGTGGATTATCAAAACGAAGAGACCAATCGCTACCGCTGCGGCAGGAAAGATCCATAGCACCGCGGTCTGCTGATTAACCGCCGGCCGGTAGCGAACAAACTCGCCGTAGCGCTCAACCATAAACGTCAGAATTTCTTGGTCAGAAGCACCAGCCTCAAGCTGTCGATGTAACAGCGCGCGCAGATCTCGCGCAATTGGCGCATTGGAGTCAGCAATATTCTGATTCTGACATTTTGGACACCGAAGTTCCTGGCTGAGTCGGTGATAGCGCGACTCATTTTCGGACGACGAGAACTCATAGGTCTCGATGACCGCCCACGCCATCGAAGCGATCAGGGCAAGAACGGGGGTCAGCAGCAGTTGCCTCAAGGAATGGCCTCCTGGGAAAAGAACTGACTCAGCTCACCCTCCCACACGGTTCGATCCAGGACGCCGACATGGCGATAGCGCACATTACCAAGCGCATCGACGACATAAGTCTCCGGGGCACCATACACGCCCAAATCCAGCCCCAGCGAACCCTCGGTGTCTGAGATACTCTCTCTGTAGGGGTCTCCAAGCTCAATGAGCCATTCACGCGCCTTAGCGGGATCATCTTTGTAATTGAGGCCCACAATCGGTATCCCCAAGTCTGCAAGCTCAATCAGAAATGGGTGCTCGACACGACAGGAGTAACACCATGTCGCCCACACGTTGACGAGCGCGGGCCCCTGAATCACCTCATCCCGCCCACGAGGCGTGTTCGACGTGAGCGTAGGCAAGGTGAAAGCGGGAAAGGGTTTATCCAGCAACGCGGATGGCAGCGCCGTCGGATCCAGAGAAAGCCCCCGAAACAGCAAAACCGCCAGCAGTGCAAACGCAAACAGAGGGACGAAAAGACGGAGCCTACCCATGGCTAGCTGCCGCTACTTTTATATCCGTTGCCTGTTCAGTCACAAGGCTCTGCGCCACCCTCGCTCGATAGCGGCGGTCAAATGCAGTGGTAAACGCGCCAAAGCCAATCAGTAAGGCACCCAACCAAATCCAACGTATCAGCGGCTTGTATTGCAATCGAATGGCCCACGCGGACTCCCCGACTGGCTCGCCCATCGCGACAAACAAATCTCGGAAAAATCCGGCGTCAATATCGGCTTCAGTCATCACCTGACCGCTCGCGGTGTAGCGTCGCTTTTGCGGGGTGAGCTCGGCGATCTTGCGGTCACCCTGCCATATGACAAAGCGGGCCTGATCCGCCAAGAAATTGGGTCCCGATACACGATCAATTTCTATGAGCTCAAACTCATAGCCGGCAACAGACTGCCGATCTCCGGGCGCCATACGAATATCTCGCTCAACCGCATTCTGGGTTACCACCGTGGCGCCGAGAACCACCATCGCGAACCCTGCATGAGCACACCACATGCCTACATAGCTGGGGGTGAGTCGACTGAGCTTGCCACCAAGGCCTGAGACTCCTCGTGTGCGATGGAGCAGATCCTTGATAAGCCCAAGCACGAGCCACATAGAGAGTAGCGTTGCCAGCGCTATCCATAGATTAAATTCACCCAGGATCCAGGGGGCCAGCAACGAGACCACGACGATAACCAGGGCTGGGCGACCCAACTCGCGCCATACCCTCGGGAGACTATCCTGCTTCCAGCGCGACACAGGACCCAATCCCATAAGCGGCACAAGCAGAGCCATCAGAGGCACGAAGACCGCGTTGAAATACGGAGGGCCCACGGAGTATTTGCCCTGCCCCAACGCATCCATGATCAAAGGAAACAGGGTGCCCAACAGCACAGTAAGTGCGCTAACACAAAACACTAAGTTGTTGAACAGCAACAAGGCTTCCCGGGATATCGCGCGGTACCCAACCCGGCTCGCAACGGTCGGTGCGCGGATCGCGTATAAGGTCAACGAGCCGCCGATTACCAGCCCCAGGAAAATCAAAATGAAGAGGCCACGATCTGGGTCGGCCGCAAAGGCGTGGACCGAGGTCAACACTCCAGAGCGAACAAGAAAAGTGCCCAGCAGGGACAGGGAAAAGGCGGCTATCGCCATGAGAACCGTCCATGAGCGAAAGAGGCCCCTTTTTTCCGTGACCGCCAATGAGTGCACCAGAGCAGTGCCAACAAGCCAAGGCATGAACGAGGCATTTTCGACAGGGTCCCAGAACCACCAGCCACCCCAACCCAGCTCGTAATACGCCCACCAGCTACCCAGCATGATGCCAAGGGTCAAGAACCCCCAGGCAACATTGGTCCACGGACGGGACCATCTGGCCCAAGCGGCATCAAGTTGGCCACCGAGCAAGGCCGCGATAGCAAACGCAAAAGGCACGGAGAAACCCACATACCCCATATACAGCAACGGAGGATGAATAATGAGTCCCGGGTCCTGCAACAACGGGTTGAGGTCGCTTCCCTCCCCCGGGGTTCCCGGCAGCAAGCGCTCGAAAGGGTTGGAGGTAAACAGGGCAAAGGCCGTAAAGCCGACCGCTATGATCCCCATGACGCTAAGCACTCGGGTAAGTACAATCTCCGGTAGCCCACGACTGAAACGGGCAACAGCAACCATCCACCCCGACAGAATCAGCACCCACAGCAGCAGTGATCCCTCGTGATTTCCCCACACTGCAGAGAATTTATAGATAGAGGGCAGCAGGGTGTTGGAATTAGAAGCCACCACCTTTACCGAGAAATCATCCTGCAAAAACAGAATCGCGAGCACGCCAAAAGCAATGGCGAGAAAAACGAAAAACCCGATCGCCAGCGATGGCGCCAACAACATGATAGCCGTGTTACGCCGCCAGGCACCCCACAACGGCAAGGAAGACAAAAGCACTGCCAGCACGAAGGCGATGATCAGCGAAAAGTGCCCAACTTCAGCCAGCATCTGCAGGCTCCAACTGTCGGCTGGCTTCCAGTGCCTCGGCTACTTCTGGAGGCATATAGTTTTCATCGTGCTTTGCCAAAATCTCGGACGCGATTAGCGAACCGTCAGGCTGCAACATGCCCGATGCGACGACACCCTCGCCTTCGGCAAACAGGTCTGGGAGGATGCCGGTGTACGATACCGTCACAACACCGCTGTAGTCTGTGACATCAAACCGCGCAGTGAGATCAGTCTCACTGCGAACCACGCTGCCCTCAACAACCATGCCTCCCACTCGAATGGTGCGATCCGTGGGCGCCATGCCCGCGACCACATCCGCAGGGGGATAAAACAGGTTGATATTGCCTCTCAGCGCGTAGGCCACTAGGCCTATTGCCGCACTGGAGAGCACAACAATGGCTGTCGCTACAATTAAGCGTTGCTTTCGCTTAGGATGCATCAGCCTCTCCCGCGCCTCTGGCTTCACCATCGGAGTAGCCCTCTCGCTCCCCTTCGGCACGCAGGGCAATTTCTGCATGACGGGCACGCTGGTGCGGGATCAAGATCAATCCGGCGATCACCAAGAGGGTTATGCCGTAAGCGCTCCAGACAAAAGGACCGTGACCCGCCATTTCCCAGGCGGCATTAAGCGACTCAAAATACATTAGCCAAAGACCTCTTTCAGCCACGCGGCCTTTCCGTGACGCTCGAGTAGCGCCGCCCGCATATTCATCATGACAACCAGCGCAAACAAGGCGTAAAAAGCGCCTATGTTGAGAAGCAATGGATACAGCATGGATGCATCGATGGCCGATTCACCGGTGAACTTGATTGAAGCTGGCTGGTGCAAGCTGTACCACCAATCCACAGACTTGTAGATGATTGGTATGTTGACGGTTCCTACCAAAGACAGGACGGCGCAGGCCTTGGCCGCAACCTCTTGATTCTCGTAAGCCTCAAAGAGAGCCGCGACACCGAGATAGAGAAAGAAGAGAATAAGCATGGAGGTGATGCGTGCATCCCACACCCACCAGGCGCCCCAGGTCGGCTTACCCCAGATCGAGCCGGTCACCAGCGCGATAAACGTCATCGCCGCCCCAACGGGGGCCACCGCTCGCATTGCGGTGTCGGCCATTTTGATCTTCCAGACAAGGGAAACAAGTCCGGCGAATGCCATGACGTAGTAGCCAGCCAAGGCCACCACTGCAGCCGGTACATGAATATAAATAATGCGATAACTGTTGCCCTGCCGGAAATCCGGGGGGGCGTATAGCAGCCCCCATACGCATCCAGCCATGAGTGCCAACAGCACGATGGGTAACAGCCACCGAATGGCCGTGGTGGCGAATCGATAGAACCAAGGCGGCGAGCCGAATTTATGTATCAGTGTCCACATAGGTCAAGTATATCCGGTGTAGGCGCATAAAAAATGCCCGCTAATTCTCCATGGAGATTCGCAATCCCGCCCCCATCGCCATCGGCGCGAGGAGCAGCCCCGTGATGGCCAGAGCCGCCATCAGAGCGAGCCAACGGCTGGGGTCATACCCCAGCGCGGCCTCTGAAACGGCACTGGTACCAAAAATTAGCACCGGGATGGTTAGCGGAATAAGCAGCAGCGATAGCAGCATCGCACCTCGCCTGACACCGACAGTCAATGCAGCTCCGATGCCGCCAAACAAAGAGAGACACAGGGTACCAATGGCCAGCGATAACATTAGTGCCGGGATCGCTGAGGTAGGCATGTTTAACATCAGCGCGAAAACTGGTGACACAAGAACCAGCGTCAGACCGCTCAAACACCAGTGCGCAAGCACCTCCGCCATCGCACACAGCCCTAACGGATGACCGGAGACAGCTAATTGCTCCAGACTGCCATCCTCAAAATCCGCGCTGAAAAGACGCCCACTAACTGTTAGCGCTGACAGCAGTGCCACCACCCAAAAAATTCCGGGGGCCAACTCTCCAAGCACTACAGGATCAGGACCTAAGCCCAGGGGAAAAAGCGTCACAACCATCAGGAAGAAAAGCAGCGAATTCATGACGTCTCCCGGGCGGCGCACGCCACAGCGAAGATGCCTGACAAACTGGGATCGGCAGAAAGAGAGGCTATCGGGGGACATAATCACAAAGGTCGAGCACGGCTAATTCCTCACCGAGCTGGTTTTCCTGATGGCTGGTGAAGACCACCGCACCACCCGATCGACAATGGGCCTGAAGCTGTGTCTCAAGAAGCCGGGTCCCCTCAGCATCAATGGCCGTAAACGGTTCATCCAACAGCCAAAGTGGGCTTTTATTGAGCCACAGGCGGGCGAGACCCACTCGCCGCTGCTGCCCCGCGGACAAGCGCGCTACCGGCACCTGGCCGAAACCTGCTAACCCAACCGCGCTCAACGCATCAGAAATGGCACTCTCGTTCGAACACAAATGCCCTCCGGGATGCGCAGACAGATTTTCCTTTGGTGTGAGCAGCCCCTTGAGCCCGGGAGCATGACCCTGAAACAAGAACGCATCTGGCCGCTTTATTTGGCCACTCACCCCAATTCTTGCAAGCCCGGCAAGAGCCCTTAGCAGCGTTGTCTTGCCACTGCCGTTAGGACCAACCAACTGCCAGAGCTCGCCAGGACGGACCTCAAAGGACAGCCCTGAAAGCAATGCTCTGTAGCCCCGACTCAAGCTCAGATTCGAGACCGATAAAACCGGCTGGGTAGTGCTCAAAGCTGGACAACCTTAAGCGCAGGGAGATGAACCTCTCTATCAATTTCTATTGATAAATCATTGAAATTAAACAACTCTCTGTCACATAGCTGGGAGGGTGACACCTGACTCAGCGCCCGGAAGATGGTTTCGATTCTGCCAGGATATTGTCTTTCCCAGGCCTGGAGCATCCCTTTGATCTCTTGCCTCTGAAGATTGTCTTGGGAGCCACACAGGTTGCAGGGGATGATGGGAAACTCCCTCGCCTCTGCATACGCCGCGAGGTCCTTTTCTTTGCAGTAGGCCATCGGGCGAATAACGACATTTTGCTTGTCGTCGCTCAGCAGTTTCGGCGGCATCGCTTTGAGTTTGCCCGCG
>CAXPOA010000216.1:0-6776 GCA_964218505.1 Luminiphilus sp. | reverse complement strand
TATTGTGTAGCCTTGTGATTGCCGCATCGTGACATACCAAGGGCATAGGGCGTCATTACCATCTCTGACGATCTGGTTTTGATGCCAGTCGATGAGGATACACCCTGAGGAATGACCCGTCAGTGGTTCCGAATGCATAGATCAAGCGGTGGTAGTGAGTTGTCCGAGTTGGAACCTTGCAAAGGAGAGAATGATCGGGCGCATGGTGATAATGGATAGGCAAGAACAGAGGAATTAATGAAAGCGCTGGATGCGAGAGTGGGCGCCCTGGCTGCTGATCGCCTGGCTCGAGAAGGCTGGCATCCAGAGCTGGTTCACGGTCTTATTGGTGCTTCGGGCGGCCCCAAGTGGCTGATTCTCGGACGGCTTGACCGGGCGCTTTATCAAGCGCTCTTGGCCCAGCGTGAGACGCCGTTGACCGCGGTCGGATCATCAATTGGTTCCTGGCGTCATGCCATGCTCGCTCAGGACGATCCGATTGCCGCCTATGACCGATTCGAAGAGGCCTACCTCGCGCAACATTACACCAGCGCCAAACCCTCAATTGCTGAGGTTACCGCGGTCAGTGACCAGTTATTGCAGGCGGCCCTGGGCCCCGATGGTCCTCGTGCTGTGGCAAACCACCCGTGGATGCACAGTCATATTGTGACTGCTCGTGGACGCGGCCTGACCAACGCCACCGCCGGTCCGGGGCTGGCACTTGGGCTTGGTGTGGCCGCTCTCGGTAATGCTGTGACCCGTGCCACACTGTCTTCCTCCTTTGAGCGGGTGGTCTTCTCCCACACTGGATATTCGTCACAGGTCTCATCCTCGCTGGCGCCCTTACTATCGGGATTCAATACCCGCCACGTAGCACTGACCGACGCGAATGTAGCCAAAGCACTCAAAGCAAGTGGTGCAATTCCCTATTTGTTTGACGGTGTAACAGATGTGCCTGGAGGTCCTCGGGGTGCTTACTGGGACGGGGGTATTATCGATTACCACTTTGATCTTGAGGCAATTGAAGGGGATGACCTCTGGCTCTATCCCCATTTTGGCGCTGGTGTCACCAGGGGTTGGTTCGACAAATTTTTACCCTGGCGCGCGGGCCGCCGGCTCTCGGTTGATCAGTTGATCATGCTCTGCCCAAGCGAGGAGTTTTTGGCGCAGCTTCCCCAGGGAAAAATCCCCGATCGGCGTGACTTTGGCAAAATGCCCGAGGTGGAGCGAGCCCGGTATTGGCAGCACTGCGTGGCGGAGTCTCAGCGGCTGGCTGATGAGTTCATTGCACTGGTGACGGGCAGCGATCCCCTTGCCGGTGTTTCCTTCCTCTGAGGCACCCTGTTCCATTGAGACCGCTGGTCTCAATGGAAGCCCATTTGGGCGGTTTTGCCCTGTTCCCCGAAAAATCCCTCGTTAGTATCTGAAAACAAAAAATACTTTAGTTTCTGGCGCATCTATGGCGACGGCCGAATTACTGAAAATTGCTGACGGCGGGTATCAGCTTCAGGTTGATGGGGAGCCCTTCTTCATCAAAGGCGCTGGCTTGGAATTTGGCCAGATGGCCTTGTTGGCTGAATGTGGTGGCAACACCTTCCGCACTTGGCGCGTAGACAACGGGCAGCAGTCTGCTGAGGCTATTCTCGATGAGGCAGCCAAGCGAGGTCTCAAGGTGTGCATGGGTCTCGACCTTGCGCGCGAAAGGCACGGCTTTGATTACGGCGACACCTCGGCAGTTGCGGCACAACAGGCGGCGATGCTCGCCGATGTGCAGCGACTCAAGGATCACCCGGCGCTACTGATGTGGGGTCTTGGCAACGAGCTTAACTTGCGTTCAAAAAACCCGCGGGTGTGGGATGCGGTCGAGGCTCTATGTGTTGCGATTAAGGAGATCGATAATAACCACCTGGTGACGACCATGCTGGCGGGTATCGATGCTCCCACGGTTGCAGCAATCAAGGACCGTGCGCCATCTCTCGACTTTTTATCCTTCCAGATTTACGGCGAGATTGACCGTCTCCCCGACATTTTGAAAGTAGCCAAGTTTGACGGGCCTTACCAAATCACCGAGTGGGGACCGACCGGTCACTGGGAGAGTCCGGAAACCGCGTGGCAACGTCCTATCGAAGCGACCAGCCACCAGAAGGCAACGGATATTGCGCGGCGTTACCACGACATTATTCTGGCGGATCCGGCTAATTGTCTGGGATCTTATATCTTTCTTTGGGGTCAAAAGCAGGAGCGCACGCCAACTTGGTATGGGCTTTTCCTCGAAGATGGTAGTCGCACCGAGGCCGTGGATGTTATGCAGCATGCTTGGACGGGATCATGGCCTGCGGTGCGAGCACCCCGCATAGAAGACCTGCGCCTGAACGGTCAACAGGCAGTCCAAAGTGTAACGGTCAAACCAGAAGCAACAGTCACCGCGGAGGCCTCAGTGTCCGGTGTCGATGACGAGGTGGCGCTCGAGTGGCTGGTGCGAGAAGAGGTCCCTCGAGCGCAGCAGAGCGATGGCGGTGATTTCGAGCCTACACCCCCTGCAGTCATTCAGGGTGAAGGCGTGAAAGGTAACGTGTTCAGATTTCAGGCGCCTGCTGCAGGGGAGTATCGCCTTTTTTGCCAGCTCAATAATAAACAGGGGGCAAGTGCCGTAGCGAACTTTCCCTTTTTGGTCACGTCGACGGACAGCCGTCAGTCGGAAGTAAAGACAAAAGGTAAAGCCGCATGACAACCCAAGCCGCAGGCATGGATATAGCTGCCACTGAGATTAAAGAGGGCGCTCGCGTCGTACCCGGCCCGGAAATGATTCCCATGAGCCAGAAGATAGCCTTTGGTCTGGGCATGCTGGCAAACCAGCTTTTTCCTGCAGCGCTGGGCATCTTTATGGTGATACTGGTGCAGAGTTTGGGCATGAGCCCATTCCTGTGGGGCTTGATCTTCTTTCTGCCCAAGCTTGTTGATGCCATCACCGACCCATTGATGGGGTACATATCAGACCGAACAGAGTCCCGCTGGGGTAAACGACGGCCTTATATCTTTATCGGTGCAATCGTTGCGGGTATCTCTTATATCGCGATGTGGCAGTTATCGGCAGAGAACAGCCAGACGTATAACTTCTGGTATTTTCTAGCGTGGTCGATTGTCTTTACGCTGGGCCTGACCATCTTTGCAGCACCCTACGTAGCCTTAGGTTACGAAATGAGCAAGGACTACCACGAGCGTACTCGACTAATGGCGGTTGCGCAGTGGATTGGTCAGTGGGCGTGGGTCATTGCGCCCTGGTTCTGGATTATTTTGTACGACCCCGATTGGTTTCCATCGGCTACCGAAGGGGCGAGAACCCTGTCGATCTATGTGGGCTTGTTCTGCATGGCTCTCGCCATGGTGCCCGCAATTTTCTGCCGTTCGACCCATTCTGTTGGTGACGGTATCGGCAGAGATGGCGCTAATGCTTCCCTCGGTGACAGATTCCGGGATTTGTTCCGTGGGATCAGCATTACCTTTCGCAACAAACCCTTCCAGAAAATCTGTATTGCCACGTTTTTTATCTTCAATGCCTTTAACTGCGTGGCGGGATTCGCCTTTTTCATCATCGTCTATTACATGCATGCGGGTGATCCCGTTGCTGCCGGAAACTGGCCTGCGATGTTTGGCAGTGTCTCTGCCCTATGCACCTGCTTCCTGGTAATCCCCGTGGTTAACTGGATGGCTCAGCGTTACGGCAAACACCAGACTTTTCTCATGACCCAGACCATGTCCCTGCTGGGCTATGCAATGTTCTGGTGGAGCTTCTCGCCTGAAAATCCCTTCTTGATGCTGGTGCCCATTCCCCTCTACGTTTTTGGTATTGGTGGCTTGTTTACTTTGATGATGTCGATGACCGCCGACGTCTGTGACATGGACGAGCTTGAAACCCATGAGCGCCGCGAGGGGCTCTTTGGCGCGATTTACTGGTGGATGGTGAAGTTCGGGGGCGCCTTCGCGGGGCTGTTGAGTGGCTTGATCCTTGGGACAGTGGGCTTCGATCAATCAGTAACGGTGCAGTCGGATAGTGCGCTTGCGGGGCTCAGAGCTGCTTTTATTCTCGTGCCCGTAACGGGTACGCTGATTGGCATCTGGGTGATGCGCAACTACGATCTGGATGAAACCCGGGTGCGTGAAATACGTGCGGAACTCGACGCCCGTGCCAAGTCTGGATCTCAGCTGTAATCAGCGCTCGATTAATTCAGGGTCGAGGCTACCGACACGTCGATCCGAGCAATTTCCCCAAGCTTCATGAACAAGGACGCTGATACCTCGGCATCTAGCTGGCCGTCTTTAAAGGATTCCTGTTTGCCACTCGAGAAGGTCACCGTAGCGTTACCGTTTCCTCCCTTGGAATAGACAACCGGCACTTGGCAGTAGGTGAACCCGAGCTGCGCGGGCTGAAGCGTAATGGATTCCGCTTCACCCGATACACCATAGAAGGTAAACGTGGCGGTCTCGCTTAAGAATTCGCGCTCCCTGAGTAGGGTGGGCTGGAAGGCCACCTGACCACCATGTACCCGAACCCCGAGTTCGCCCAGCCGGGTAAGAACCTCCTCCTTGACCTGACCGGTCATGCCGGGCTGTCGTGCACCGGCAAAGCCTGGCGTATGAGAGTAGGGGTCGGTGGGGAACGCGCCGTATATATCGGGAGCTTTGTTGAAGCCAATGCCTTCACGCACGTCGTAATAGGCGGCGTACAAACCAGTCAGCACGTCTGGTGAGCATCCTGTTTGTTCGGCCTGTCGAGCTGTATCGAGTACGGCCAGCAACAGTTTAGACACCATATGCCAGTATATGGATCCCAGACCCTCATAGGCGTACATACCCCCTGAGCGTCCGGTGAAATTAGCGCAATCAAAAAGCTCTGAAAAAAGGTCTTCGAGACTGTCGCGCTCTTTTGCAACCATCTGCTCATAGCCCTGTGTAGTCAGTTTGTCTAATGCGTCACTGACAGAAGCGGTGTTGGTGAAATCGCCGCAGAAATAGGCAGTGCCGTCGGTATCCCATTCGATCAACTGGCTATCGCCGGCTGCGCGCAAGGCACCCAACAGAGGAGAGTTGGCGGCCACCTCCGTGGGGATAATGTTGCGCTCGATAAAGGCAGGCAGTTTCCGGTTGGGGTATAGCAAGTAGGAATGCTGGCGTTCGGTGTAAAGCGCAGAGGCTTTCAGCCGCTGGAGAAGTTCGAGAGCTTCTTCGGGGGTCAACACGTCGGTGCTTAGTACCGCAACTTGTCCTTCCAGCATCTCGTAAAGACGTCGTATCAGGACGCCATCGCCTTTTACCTGGATGCGGTTGTAGGCATGATACAGGCCGTCTTCGCCTTTATTGCTGCGGATGCTACTGGCGGTAATATCGGCTGCTTTTTCTAAAAAGGTTCGCAAGGTTGAGAGAGGAAGTTCAGTCTTGCTACCGCTGAGCCCGTTTTTGTATAGGCCTTCACGATACGCCTCTGCGGCAGCCCCCAAGCTATCCATAACACTTTTTCGCTGAGTATCAGAAACCGGCCCTGCGATTAACTCGGCCGCGTGTTCTTGCAAAACAGCAGAGATGGCATCGAACAGTGACTTCACTTCCGAAGACAGAGTAATCCCATCGCTCTCAATACCTTCAATAAGGCCCGAGGCATGCTTCAAGAACCGGTGTAGGTAGCACAGGGTCACCACTGACACACCGGTGCCTACAAGTGCATTGTTGGCATCGTTCCATTCAGGGCGTTGGGTGTTCATCCAAATGCCCGTATCAGGAATGAAATTGGCGAGCTTGGCGAGAAGGGTCACCAAGATTTTCTCGGTCAGACTGACCTGATAAACCGTGTTATCTGAGGTGAGCATTAAGCGACCATCGGCGCCCAGCTGCGCTACTCGTTCATCGATCAAGCCATCGAGCTGATGATCAAAAACAATGGTGTCATAAGGGTTAGTCAGAATGTCGTCGTAGCGCTTGATGCGGTAGGGGACATTGGCATAGGCGAATATTTCCCGGGTCATCATCGACGATATCGCGTCCGGATTATGGGCCACCGTTTGCTCGATCAGTTTGGACAGATAGATCAGTTGGTGATCGCCCCAATAGCCGATGTTTGCCCAGGGATTTTCAGGCTCCGGCCGCTCCCAATCGATGCCCTGTCGGGTAATACGGTAGGGATTGTAGCCATCGGCGGTCGTTGCGTTGACGAACTTTGCAACCATATTGGCGCCAAAGCAGGGTATGGATGTACTGAGGGCCTCCCAGTTTTGAAAGATGTCACGCCAGTTCCCCTCGTAGTTGAGGCGCTTGTTGCCTTTGCTGTCTTTGACGTCGATGGTGAAGCGATTCCAGGGTCTCGAGGGGTCACCGTGGCGTCGGCTGAAGGTGAGTGGCAGATACTCCCGGCAAAGCCGCTCTAGTTGGAGGTCGGTATTGCTGGCGAGTGCCTCGTTCAGTGCGTGAAACGTCAGGGTATCCGGTAGTGAGCGAAAGAATTCGGCGTTCTCAGTCGTAACGGGCTCGTTCCAGGCCCGGCAAAAACCCTCGAGATCATGCGTATCGATGGAGTAGTTGTCTTCAAAGAGGCCACCGCGCATGATGTTGAATAACACGTTGGCGCTGTGGTGGTTAGCGGTAAGCTCATCCCCCGATACCTGCAGGCCGTCTGCGGTCGAGACAAGGCGTTTTAAGTGCTCGGTACCAAGGGCGATGTCTGCCTGAATCTCCGAAGCCAAGTCGGCATTGGTTTGCAGGTTCTTGAGGGTGTCACGAACCGCCGCAGGACCCTGATTCACATCGGC
>CAXPOA010000215.1:0-7397 GCA_964218505.1 Luminiphilus sp. | reverse complement strand
AGGTAAGGTCTGGCGGTGTGGCTCCAAACCAAACCTTTGCATTTGCCTTGTCCATGGCATTATCCATCAGGGCTCCAATTTTGATCGACGGATCAAACATCAAGTTTGCTTGATACAGATCTTCTGGGATCCCTAAATCTCTGGCTACACGGTTATATCGAGAGTACTGAAGAGAATGACAGCCCATGCAGTAGTTGGTGTAGAGCGCGGCGCCACGCTGCAGGGACGGCTGGTTTGACGGGTCCGTCTCAATCTCATCACAGACCATAGTGCCGCAGTTATAGGCAGATTCTGCGCCGACCACTTGCAACGGGATCACCGTAAGCGCGCCGATGATGGCAATTGTGGCAGCACTCTTGAAAAAGCCCATGCCCCCATTCATGGTGACACGCTCGGGCACCGGTTTCGTCTTGTCCATTGTCGACCAAATCGGCATACCCAAAAAGAAGACGAAGTAAAAAATAGTGCATATCTGCGCCAGCACCGTACGTTCCGGAGTTGGACTCTTCACGCCGAGCACACCCAAGATGAGGAAGCTGGCGACAAAAGTAATCAGCATGACCCGGTTGATCATTCCCCGGTACCGCCAGGACTTAACCTCGCAACGATCCAGCCATGGCAGGGCGAAGGGTATGGCCACCGACGCCGCGAAAAATACAAATCCCCAGAACTTGTCGGGCACTGCTCGCAACACCGAATAGAACGGTGTGAAATACCACACGGGCGCAATGTGCTCGGGGGTTTTCAGCGCATTAGCCTGCTCGAAGTTGGCAAACTCGAGGAAGTAGCCGTTCATCTCAGGCATAAAAAATATGATGCCGCAGAAGAAGAAAAGAAACACGGCTATTCCCTGCACGTCATGAACTGAGTAGTAAGGGTGAAACTTAATACCGTCCAGTGGCACGCCGTTGGCGTCTTTCTTCTTCTTGATTTCAACCCCGTCGGGGTTGTTTGAACCCACCTCGTGTAGCGCAAGAATGTGCAGGACAACAAGGGCGAGCAACACGATAGGCAATGCCACAACGTGCAGCGCAAAGAATCGATTCAACGTGATTCCAGAAAGAAGGTAGTCCCCGCGAATCCACGTCACGATGTCATCACCGACGACTGGAATAGCGCCAAACAGGGAGATAATTACCTGAGCCCCCCAGTAGGACATCTGACCCCAGGGCAGCACATAGCCGACAAAAGCTTCTGCCATCAGGACCACAAAAATAAGCATTCCAAAAATCCAGATTAGCTCTCGTGGCTTCTTGTAAGATCCATAGAGCAGCGCGCGCATCATGTGCATGTAGACCACAATGAAAAACGCCGAGGCGCCCGTCGAATGCATATAGCGAAGCAGCCAGCCGTAATCCACATCGCGCATAATGTATTCGACAGAGGCAAAGGCTTCTTCCGCTGAAGGGGTGTAATTCATGGTGAGCCAGATCCCGGTCAGCAGCTGATTGACCAGCACGAGAAGCGAGAACACACCAAAGAAGTACCACATGTTGAAGTTTTTGGGCGCATAGTACTCGCCCATGTGCGTATTCCATGCGCGGGTCAGTGGAAGACGCGCATCAATCCACCCAACGAAAGAAGTCAGTGCTTTTTGCATTACGCAGCCTCCGCGTCTACGCCGATTACAAGTACATTGTCGCCTTCAAAAGTGTAAGGCGGAATTATCAAATTGGCAGAAGCGGGAACCCCCTGATAGACGCGACCCGCGAGATCGAACTTGGACCCGTGGCATGGACAGAAAAATCCGCCCAACCAAGTATCGCCACCAAGGTCCGCGGCACCCACTTCAGGGCGGAATTTCGGCGCGCAGCCAAGATGGGTGCATAAACCAACCGCTACAAACAACTCTGGGCGTATTGAGCGCCCCTCAGCCGCCACGTAGGCTGGCTGTTCAGAAGATACCGAGGTCGGATCCTTGAGGCTGTCATCAAGCTTCGTTAGGTCGGCCACCTGAGATTCACTCCGATGCAGAACGTAAACTGGCTTGCCTCGCCATTCCACTACCACCATCTGGCCCGGCTCGAGTTTGCTGATGTCTGCCTTGACGGGAGCGCCCGCAGCTTTTGCTTTCTCGGACGGGTTCCACGACCCCATGAACGGGACAGCGACCCCTACCACACCAGCGGCTCCCACGGCTGATGTGGCCGCTGTGAGAAACTTGCGTCGGGTTTGCTGGTTATCCTGCTCTGACTCGGGTGTCGTATCGGTGTCAGTCATCTGAAGCTTCTCCGGAAAAATTCACCACAAAAATGTCGTTTGGGCGCGAATGCTTCGGTGGCTGCAGCGCCCAATGTGGATTGGATGGAATTCAAGGCGCTGAATAGTAATGGTCTCGCGCGCCAGCGGCAAGCCAAGGAGCGAAAAACCTGCGCAAACTGCTGTTTTTTATGGACAAAAAATTCGCGGAGTTGCACGTCGACCGGCCACAAAAAAGCCGGCGAGTGCCGGCTTTTTGAACACACAGCGGATTTTACCGCTTACTGAACTGGGGTCGACGTCGCGCTTTCCGCAATCCCACTTTCTTGCGCTCAACTTCGCGCGCATCACGGGTCACGAATCCCTCGGCGCGAAGCGCGGGGCGGAGAGACTCGTCGTAGTCCATCAGAGCACGCGTCAACCCGTGCCGAATGGCACCTGCTTGACCGAAACTGCCGCCACCCTTGACCGTAACCTGAGCGTCAAACTTGTCAGACAACTCGGTTAGCTCAAGGGGCTGACGGACAATCATCCGAGCGACTTGGCGTCCGAAATATTCGTCTATCGACTTGCCATTAATTGTGATGTTACCGCTGCCTGATCGGAGGAAGACTCTCGCGGTGGAGGTTTTCCTGCGACCCGTTCCATAGTAGTGCGCCGTTGCCATCAATCTCTCCTTAAATACTCAGCGTTTGAGGTTGCTGAGCGGCGTGAGGATGCTCGGGACCAGCATACACCTTCAATTTCTTGAACATCGCTCTGCCAAGCGGATTCCTTGGCAACATACCCTTAACAGCCCGCTGGAGGACACGTTCGGGAGCACGATCGATCAGCTTGTCGAAACTGTACGACTTGATCCCGCCCGGGTAGCCGGTGTGGTGGTGATACATTTTGTCGGTTTGCTTCTTGCCTGTGACACGAACTTTCTCACAGTTCACCACAACGATGTAGTCACCCATATCCATGTGGGGGGTATATTCGGGCTTGTGCTTTCCACGCAGTCGGTGGGCGATTTCTGTCGCCAGCCGGCCGAGGGTCTTGTCTTCCGCATCTACCACAAACCAGTCATGGTGTACGTCAGCTGCTTTTGCGCTGTATGTTTTCATCGGGCTAGCCTCTGGGGCCTGCTAAAAGGAGCGCGGATGTTACTGGAACCAGTGGGCAGTTTCAACACTGAATACCTGGGTTTACGGTACAATTTCGCCATCAGGGACGGTGCTCCTGGGACAAATATTCGCGGGATTGCATCTCCAGGAGCCTAGATAAGGTTCGCTGGTACTCAAATTGTAATCTGGTCCCTTCATACAGGCCCTCGGGCGGGCCCTCTGCCGTAACGATGAGCTTGACGTTGCGATCATAGAATTCATCGATAAGGTTGATGAACCGCCTAGCGACGTCTTCTTCGCCTCCTCCCATAATGCCGACGCCATCGAGCAATACCGTCTGATAAATCCGCCCCAATTCCACGAAATCACTGGCGCTGCGGGGCTTTTGGCACAGTTCCTCAAAAGTGACCCAGAGAATCCCCTCAACTGCACTCACCACCTCAATGGGCCTGTGATTGATCTCAATGGCCCCCGCCACCGGTGTAATCTGGTTGGCAAGAGCGGAAAAACTCGCCGCCATTGCCTCACTTGCGGCGGGATCCAAGGGAGAGTGCCACAATTCTGCCTTTTCAAGGGTTCGCAGGCGGTAATCGGTACCCGAATCGATATTAATGACCTGAGTGTACTGCTCGATAAGCGCAATTGCGGGCAAGAATCGACCCCGCTGCAGTCCATCTTTGTAGAGCTCAGAAGGCTGGATATTGGAGGTTGCCACTAAGGTAACACCTCGATGGAACAGGGCTTGCATTAGCCCTCCTAGAAGCATGGCATCGGCAATATCACTGACGAAAAACTCGTCAAAGCAGATAACGAGCGCCTCATCGCTGATGTTGTCGGCCACTTTGTCGAGGGGATTTTTCTCGCCTGATAGCGCCGTCAAATCATCATGAACCCGCTGCATAAAGCGGTGGAAATGCACTCGCGTTTTTTCGCGGATTGGCAGCGCTTCAAAAAAGGTATCGACCAGATAGGTCTTGCCGCGGCCTACACCACCCCAAAAATAAAGCCCCTTCTCGGGCTCCCTGCGCTTGGGCCCAAGAACTTTAGCTCGGAGAGCGGAGCCAAATCCTGCAAAAGCACTGCCCTGCCTACCCGCGCGAGCCACCAGACGATGAAATAAATCCTCCAGCAACTCGACCGCGTGGGCTTGGGCGGCGTCTGCGACAAAACCGGGGCGCTCAAGATCGGCTGAATAACGCTGTTTTGGCGACAAACTTATTTCCGACATACCCAGGGTCCTTACTAAGGGTTACACTCAACAAACGACGTTTTTCATCGAGCACTGAGGGGACTACCATGTTCACCACCGCCACCTTGATTGCCACTGCGCTGCTGGCCTTGTGTATAGGGCTGGCAATCGGCTGGGCGATGGGCCTGCGCCGCAAAAGCAAACGCGACGTCATCATTGACCTCGAAACCCGGTTAGAGCGAGCTCTTGAGAGCCGCGCAGACTACGAAGCAGAAGTCGCTGAACACTTTGCACGCACCGCCGAATTACTGAATCGTATGACCGAAGATTACCAGCAGGTCTACAGCCATCTGGCCTCTGGGGCTGACAAGCTGTGTGAAGGAAGCGTGGATATTCCCTCCTCCGCCAGCTTACTGGCAGACAGCAGCAATGAAGCCCTATCGGCCGACGTTATCGACACGTTTCAACCCCTCGATTACGCGCCACGCAAAAGTCCGGATGAACAGGGCCAATTATCCGAAACATTTGGTCTGGATAAAACCCGGGACGAACCCGCTGAAAATCCTATTCCCAAAGCTGTCTAAGCTGCGCGATGAGGGTCGAGACCGCCTGGCGGAATGTCACGCCGGGTTATCTATATCCACAAAGGTATGCCTGATCCCCATCTCGGTCGCGAGAAATTCCCCAACAGCCTGCACGCCAAAACGCTCGGTCGCATGATGCCCCGCTGCAATGAAGGCAACACCCCTCTCCCTGGCCACATGAATCGTCTTCTCGGACACTTCACCGGTAACAAATAAGTCTGCACCGGCGTCGGCAGCCTCACCAATGTAGCCCTGACCTCCGCCGGTACACCACGCCACGCTGGAAATCATCCGATCGCCTTCAAGTAGTACATCCCTGCCTAGAGCCTCTGTCAGCCGTACCGCGATATCAGTCACAGGGCAGGGGGTGGATAAGGTGGCTGAAAAAACCGGAAAGGTGCCATCATCCGCGCGCATTGGACCAAAGTTATTAAGGCCCATGGCTCTGCCCAAACCGGCGTTATTGCCCACTCTGGGATGACAATCTAACGGCAAGTGATAAGCAAAAAGACTTAGATCTGCCGACATGAGGGATTTTATGCGCTTGGCCTTCATCCCGCATATGCGCGAGTCCTCGTCACGCCAAAAATAACCATGATGCACAAGAATGGCGTCTGCCTCATGATCCACTGCCGCATCGATTAACGCCTGACAGGCTGTAACACCGGTCACTAAATGGGCAATTTGATCCTTTCCCTCGACCTGAAGTCCATTGGGGCAATAGTCCCGAAATAGCTCTGGCTTCAGCAGGCCGTTAAGCGCATTGTGAATATCTTCTCGATGAATCATGGTACCCGCCTTTAGACAGCATCAACTCCACAGAGTGAAGATTAACGCGACCCATATGTTTTACAATGGGTCCGAACGTGTTGGAGGTGTCATTGAGAGAGTATTTACAAAGTTTGCTCTGGCCCGCTGTCGCCGGGGTTTTGGGAGCCTTTATCGTCCTCGACCTGTGGATTCTTGATCCCTCAGTAACCCCACTTAAAGAGGCCGGCACAAGCTCATACCACGAGGCCGTTGCAAGAGCGACGCCGTCAGTCGTCAACATCTACACCGCAAAACTTGTGAATACTCGTCGGAACCCGGCCCTCAATGATCCGCTTCTCCGAAGATTCCTTGGCCCAGCCGCCGGCAGACAGCGGATCGAGAGATCCCTTGGCTCAGGCGTTATTCTCAGTGACGAGGGCCACATCATAACGAACAACCACGTCATCGCCGATGCCGATGCGATACAGGTACTACTTCACGACGGACGCTCTGCCGGTGCCATTGTCGTTGGCTCAGACCCAGCTACCGATCTGGCTGTGCTAAAAATTGATTTACCACAGCTCAGCCCTGCCACACTGGGCGACTCGGATGAGGCACGCGTGGGGGATATTGTGCTTGCTATTGGTAATCCCTACGGATTTGGTCACTCCGTCAGTCAGGGAATCATTTCAGGTCTGGGTCGCTCTGGGCTCCAGCTGTCAGATTACGAGGACTACATCCAGACCGATGCCAGTATCTATCTCGGTAACTCCGGGGGAGCGCTTATCGACACCCGCGGACAACTGGTGGGTATCAACACTCTAATTTACACCGCCGCAGGTGACGGATCGGGCACTAGCGGCACAGGCATAAACCTAGCCACACCAATTAACCTCGCTCAGTTTGTTATGCAGGATCTCATCGACTTTGGAACGGTCGTGAGGGGATGGTTGGGGGTCAGTGTCGAACTGCTACAGACGAACGGGACCACAGGAGAGATCGATCAGGCTCTCGTCGTTTCTGGACTTGCTGAAGACGGCCCCGCAGCTCGTGCAGGGCTCCAAAGTGGCGATATCATTACGGCGATAAACGGCAACAGGGTGCATGATGGTCGCCTGACCATGCATCAAATCGCACAGCTGCGTCCGGGCGAGCAAATCAACATTGAAGTACAGCGAGGGGAAAGTATCGCCCAACTGTCGGCGATCGTTGGTTCTCGTCCTAACCCTTAAGAACCCCGGCGGCTTACTTTTTTATCCGCAGTTCAGCGCTACGCGCATGAGCTGTCAGGGACTCCGACCTCGCAAGCGCCGACGCCACATTACCCAATACCGAAGCACCGTTGGCAGAACAGTGAACGATAGAGGTTCTCTTCTGGAAGTCGTACACACCCAAGGGGGATGAAAAACGAGCGGTCGATGAGGTGGGCAGGACATGATTAGGCCCTGCGCAATAGTCACCTAGACTCTCGCAGGTGTCACCACCAACAAAAACAGCCCCAGCCACCGTAATGTGATCGATATAGTCGCTGGCGTTCTCGATAGCGAGCTCTAGATGCTCAGGACCAAT
>CAXPOA010000214.1:0-3554 GCA_964218505.1 Luminiphilus sp. | reverse complement strand
CCTGATGCTCCCGCAAGCGCTCCCAAAACTCAAAAGAGGTCACGGCATCTAACGCAACGCGATCACTTCTTGGCAATGCAGCCGCCTCAGGCAACCAGCGACCGACCTCTTCCGAGAGTGCTCGCTGATTTCTCGCATAGTTTTTTCGCAGGGCAGCAGATCGCCAGCGCATAGCTTTGGTTGACAGGATCATGTTGGTCAATTGCTCCCAACCATTGCTAAACAAGGTGACCATGCCAACAATCCTATCTTCAAGAGCGCCATCGTAACTCTCCGGTCTAAAAAGAGACTCGTAGTCCTCTCGTATTTTTTGATCGACCTGGTTGAACAGCGTATCCATGTCATTGAAGTGCCGGAAAAAGGAGCGGATCCCCACCTCGGCACGGTCGCTGATCTGTTGCGCCGTTGGCACCAAAATACCCTCATTCATGAGGGATAAGCAGGCGTCAATGATGGCCGCCTGGCTGCGCTCACTGCGAGCGCGGCGCCCATCACGGACTGTTGCTTCGTTATCATTCGACATTTATCAACGTTCTCTTTTCACTCGCACAAAGTCACTATCGGAACACCGCTCGCGGCAGGTCATGCTAAACACTGGTGAGACCAACAGCAACGCCGATTAATACCCCGCGGTCCCACTCCGTAGCTGCTCATAAAAATCGGTGTCCAATGCGCGATATGCGCCACCCGCAGGCGGTCGCACATAAATCACATCATCACCCACACGTTCCGGATGGTATGCCTCCTCACGCAGAGAAGTTTTTACCAACTTAAAAGTTCCTGTTGTCTCGAAGGAACGCTGGAGCCTCAAAAAAACCGGTCGTGCATACACGGGTAGCTCTGTATCAACGAGCTGGGTGAAATGATCTAGATCAAAGGACACGCTGCTATCGATAGCAAGCGCCGCCATGCCCGCCTTGCCTTCGACTCCCGGTATTTCGACCCCGTACACGTTGGCCATCTCAATTTGTGGATGCTGATTCAGCACCTCGGCTACTTCATTAGTTGAGACATTCTCGGCGCGCCAGCGAAAAGTGTCCCCGGTGCGGTCTACAAATTGATAATGCTTGAGTCCAAGGGCAAAGCCGACATCAATCTCCTTCACCAGATCACCCGTATTGAACCAACGATCTCCTTGAGCATAAACACCCACAACAATTTTTTGCTCCGTCGCCTCTTTATTGGTATAGCCATCGAAGGCGTAATCTTTGGTTATTTCGCCTAGTAACAAGCCAGGTTCTCCACTTTCCGCCTCGATGCAAAGCCCATTTTCATCGCGCAAGATACAATCGTTCTCAAGGTCATAGGCCACTAGGGTCACTTTGGCAAAGGTAGCACCAATGGTTTTTTCCTTGTTGAACAGATTGGCAAAGGTCACGTTACCTTCACTGCTCCCATAAATCTCGCAGATACGGGATACAACAAATCTGTTCTTAAACTCATCCCAGATATCCGGGCGCAAGCCATTGCCCAGCATTTTGACGAGAGAGTTATCACGCTCCTCTGAACATGGAGATTGCTGCGTGAGATAACGGCACAGCTCACCTACATAGATAAAGCTATTAGTTTGGTATTGTCGGACTTCAGGCCAGAAACTGGATGCAGAAAAACTCCGGCGAAGATAAACGGAAGCGCCCGACAAGAGAAAAGCAAACAGCCCGGGGCCGAGACCAGTCGCATGGTAAATCGGCAGGCACAGATAGAGCCGATCCGATGGCACAACACGAAACCCAAGTCGGCCCAGTACCGTACTTGCCGCCAGACCTTTTCGGTGAAGCAGAATGGCGGCTTTTGGCAAGCCAGTCGTGCCTGAGGTGAAAATATAAAGCGCCACCTCCCCCGCCTTTATCTCCCGTGTGACAGGGAGATTGTTGGCCGGCTGTGCCACCATCAAGTCGCGCGCGTCCACCGTCCACTCGGGCGGGTTAGCGTCTCCTTCATCCTTAAACCAGAAATAGACGCCGGACGCCGGAAGACCAATGTCCTCGCGACAGTCATCAATCACAGTCGTCCGCTCATCGCCAAAAATAAGATGCTTGCTATCGGTGGCCTTGACGCAGTGCCCAAGGGCTCGGCCGCTAAGGCTGTTATTGATCAAGGCGCAGCTGGCCCCCAGCTTCATAACCGCCAGCATACTCAATACAAACTCGGCGCGATTTTCCATGAACAATGCAACGGTATCCCCGCGGGTGACACCGTTTGCAGCTAACCCATGAGCGAAACGATTAACGTCCGCATTGAATGCCTGGTAGGTCCACTCGCGCCCCTCAAAGAGCAGCATCAATCGGTCTGGATGCTGAGCAACCACATCCTCGAACACAGACACAATCGAGATCTGCTCTTGATGATCGGGCATTTTGAATTTTAAGGCGGGCAAGATGTGACGTGCTTCACCCAAGACCCGAAAAATTTCCTTCACGCGACCAACAATACGACTCATTATTATTCTCCCGGTCAGTTCGATCCGACTCTTTTGAGTCACACCCGGCTTTTAGTCGGCGGGTACCACATCAACACGCTGCCATTCGACGGTTCTGCTCATGAAGCCTACTTTGACCTTAAAACGCATCACGTCCTCGTCGATCAGTTCAATCTCGGCTGACTTAAACTCTCCCAATTTGGCCGCATAAACCTGCCCCGTCCAGGTTGCGTTATCGTTCCCACCTTGCGCAAGGTTCCTGATCATTTCAAAGCCAACCGCCTCGGGCTTATTGTCGTTTCGCTGGACCCGCCCTACCGTCTCATTCGCCTCAATCTGTATCCAAACAGGTTCGCTCTCGTGCTGCCAGATTCCAGCGAGGTCGCCTGCCGCAACCATGGCAGAACTGAGCATGAGCAACGCGCTCACAGAAGCGATCCGAGGCAACCCGCCCTTCTTCAACATGCTAGTCATTGATTAAGCTCCCTAGCGGTTAGCTTACCCAGCTGAGACATATGCACCTCATCGGGCCCGTCGGCAATCCGTGAAAATCTCGCCAGCGTGAACACATCGGGAATGAGGGTGTCCTGGGATACTCCCATGCCCCCAAACACCTGCATCGCGCGGTCGGCCACCTGTTGCGCCATGTTAGGTGCGACTATTTTCACCATCGCGATGTGTGCTCTCGCTGCGGCCAGACCGCCCTTATCCATGACATCAGCAGCCTGTAGGGTAAGGAGTCGAGCCTGCTCGATATCGCAGCGGCATCGAGCAATTTCATGCTGCACGGATGTTTTCTTGATCAGTGGCTCACCAAAGGCAACGCGCTCCTCCGCCCGGGCACACATCAGCTCTAAACAGCGTTGGGCGGCGCCCACCAAGCCCATTGCGTATTGAAACCGCCCCGGCCCCAGCCGTCCCTGGGCTATTTCAAAACCACAGCCCTCACCCTTGATCATATTGGACACGGGCACCCTCACATCCTCAAACAGCAGCTCCGCTTCTCCGCCGGGGCTGTGCAGATTGTCAAAGACCCGCAAGGTACGAACCAGACTTATGCCGGGCGTGTCTCGAGGCACAAGAATAGTCGAGTGCTGTCGGTGGCGATCATTTTCGGGATTGGACTTACCCATGA
>CAXPOA010000213.1:0-11336 GCA_964218505.1 Luminiphilus sp. | reverse complement strand
TCTGCCAGCGCCAGCTCCAACCCCATATTGCTCATTTGAGTGCCAACCACTCCCGGATCGGACCGACCTGTCGCAACGCGATGCATGGCCAGCACGTAGAGCAACTCATCACCGTCTACAAGTGCACCTTGGGCATCGACCATGAGTACACGGTCGCCATCACCATCGAATGCAATGCCTACATCGGCCTTCTGCTCAATCACGTGGGCCTGCAATAAATCAGTGGCTGTTGAACCAACGCCGTCGTTTATGTTGAAGCCATCCGGTGCTGCACCGATGACATCAACCTGCGCACCAAGTTCGGTGAAAACCTGAGGGGCAATGTGATAGGTCGCACCGTGTGCGCAATCAATCACTAGTTTGAGTCCTCTGAGGCTTCGACCCTCGGGAAAGGTCGCCTTGCAATACTCGATATAACGACCTGCCGCATCGACAATCCGAGTTGCCTTACCTAGAGCAGCAGACTCCACGGTAGTCATCTCCTTGTCGATCATGGCCTCAATCGCCAACTCGATTTCATCCGACAGCTTGGATCCCTGATCACAAAAAAACTTGATGCCGTTGTCAAAAAAAGGATTGTGGGAAGCGCTAATAACAATGCCCGCAGCAGCGTTTTGATTACGGGTCATCAAGGCAATAGCAGGTGTCGGCATGGGACCTAACAGTTTGACATCAACGCCCGCGGCGACGAGACCTGCCTCCAAGGCGGACTCGAACATGTAGCCGGAAACCCGCGTGTCCTTCCCAATCAGCACGGTGGCCTTACCCTGCCACTCACGACTAAATACTCGACCGCATGCCCAACCCAGCTTGAGCACGAAATCCGGCGTAATTGGTGTCTCGCCGACGCGTCCGCGAATTCCATCGGTCCCGAAATAACGCTTAGCCATCAGAGCTCTCTTTCCATTGCTGCCACCATCGCCATCGCGTCGGCGGTCTCTTTCACATCATGAGCCCTGATAATACGGGCTCCCTTAGCCGCAGCCAGTGTGGCGAGGGCTAGGCTTGCGGGCAAGCGCTCATCGAGGTTTCTGTGAATTTCTGCTGCAATCATCGACTTTCTGGACAAACCGGCCAACACGGGTCTGCCGATCGAGACAATATCCTCAAGACGAGCAAGCAATGCATAGTTGTGGGCTGCAGTCTTGCCAAACCCGAAACCGGGATCAAGAAGAACCAAGTGCTCAGCGATACCAGCCTTCACGCAATCTTCTAGGCGGTCGCGTAAAAAGACGCAAACCTCGGCCACAACATCTTGGTATTGCGGATTGTTCTGCATCGTTGTGGGCTCGTCTGACATGTGCATTAGACAGACGGGCAGTTCTGTATCCCGGGCCGCAACTAGCGCACCCTCCCGGCGCAGAGCTCTGACATCGTTAATCAGACCCGCTCCGGCAACAGCTGCCTCACGCATCACAGAGGCCGTGCTGGAATCGACAGACACAATGGTATCGAAGCGCAAGCTAATGGCCTCGATGACGGGAATCACGCGATCAAGCTCCTCAGCTTCAGAAACTGGGTCGGCCCCCGGGCGGGTTGACTCCCCACCGACATCCAGGATCGAGGCACCCGCAGCGGTCATGGCTTCAGCCTGACCCAAGACTCTATCGAGAGAGACCTTTCCACATTCAAAGAAAACCCCGCCATCGGAGAAGGAATCGGGGGTCACATTGAGTATCCCCATCACTTTTGGGGAGGAGAGGTCCAGGGTTTTACCCGCGCACTCAATGCTTCCGAACGCCTGGGTATCGGACCTCATGGAGAGATTTCTTAGTGCTCGCTTGCAGGCCCACCGATCGGGCCTGAGGATTCTCCTTGTTGTACTGAGCTATCCCCGCCAGAGGCTTTGCCCGATCCAGAGTCACTCCATCCCGAAGGTGGGCGTGGTGAGGATCCGGCCATGATGTCATCAATCTGCTCCGCGTCGATGGTCTCGTATTGCATCAGTGCTTCTGCCATCACATCCAGCTTGTCCCGATTATCGTCGAGTATCTGACGCGCTTTCGCGTAGCACTCATCAATAATCTGTCGAACCTCCTTGTCAATGGCCAAGGCTGTCTCGTCAGACATTGCTTTCGAAGGTTGAGCGGCACTGCGACCGAGAAAAACCTCCTCACCACCCTCGTCGTACATCAGGGGACCCAGCGCTTCCGATAAACCCCACTTGGTTACCATATTGCGGGCAATTTGCGTGGCGCGCTGAATGTCGTTAGAGGCGCCAGTCGTTATGCCGTCAGCACCCAGCGTCATCTCCTCAGCTACCCGACCACCAAAGAGACTGGTGATCTGACTGATAATGTGCCGTCGGCTGTGGCTGTAACGATCTTCCTCAGGGAGGAACATCGTGACGCCCAAAGCGCGTCCCCGCGGGATAATCGAGACCTTGTAGACCGGATCATGCTCAGGCATCAAGCGTCCTACAATCGCGTGTCCCGCTTCGTGGTAAGCGGTGTTCAGCTTTTCCTTCTCGGACATCACCATTGAACGGCGCTCGGCACCCATCATGATTTTGTCCTTTGCCAGCTCGAACTGCTGCATCCCCACCATGCGCACCCCTGCGCGGGCAGCAAACAGCGCGGCCTCATTGACGAGATTGGCGAGGTCCGCGCCGGAGAATCCAGGTGTACCCCGGGCAATTTTTGAAGGCTCCACGTCCTCGGCCAGCGGCACTTTGCGCATGTGAACCTTGAGGATCTGCTCACGACCGCGAATGTCGGGAAGTCCAACAACCACCTGACGGTCAAATCGGCCCGGGCGCAGTAGCGCCGGATCGAGAACATCAGGGCGGTTGGTCGCCGCAATCACGATCACGCCGTCATTAAGCTCAAAGCCGTCCATTTCCACGAGAAGCTGGTTAAGCGTTTGCTCGCGCTCGTCGTGGCCACCACCGAGTCCCGCACCACGGTGTCTGCCCACCGCATCGATCTCGTCGATGAAAATAATACAGGGAGATTGCTTCTTCGCCTGCTCGAACATGTCACGTACTCGAGACGCACCCACGCCTACAAACATTTCGACAAAATCTGAGCCCGAGATAGAAAAGAACGGCACCTTGGCTTCGCCCGCAATAGCTTTTGCCAGAAGTGTCTTACCCGTACCGGGCTGTCCGACCATCAACACGCCGCGAGGTATTCTGCCGCCCAGCTTTTGAAACCGACTTGGATCACGCAGGAACTCCACAAGCTCCTGGACATCTTCTTTGGCTTCGTCAACGCCGGCAACGTCAGCAAAAGTGGTTGTGATTTGATCCTCGCCGAGCAACTTGGCTTTGCTCTTACCGAAGCTCATGGGGCCACCACGACCGCCCGCTCCTCCCTGCATCTGACGCATGAAAAACATGAAAACCGCGATGATGATGAGAATTGGGAAACTGGCAACCAGCAACTGGGTCCATACGCTTTGCTGCTCTGGTTTGCGGCCCTCTACCTCAACCTTATGACTCAGGAGGTCGTCCATTAATTTGGGGTCCTCCACCATGGGGCGGATGGTCTCGAAGGTAGATCCATCATAGCGCTCAGCGGTGATGGTCAACCCATCAACGACTACTTTGCGAACACGATCATCGTTCACCTCTTCAACAAAGTCGGAATAACCAACCTGTTGAGTCGCGCCCTGCATATTGAAGTTGTTGAAGACCGACAACAGCACAGCCGCGATTACCAACCACAGCAGCAGATTTTTCGCCATATTGTTCACATCGAGATCCTTAAGGACGGCAGCGACCGGCTGCACGGCTAAACAGTATATAGGGTTTACGTGATGCCTCCAGCCGCGGATTTCAAGGGCTGCCTCGGGGTTAGTGCAACCATACGCGCCAAAATTGGCGCGAATTCATTGAATTCAACCCTTAAAGCCGGTGGCCACTACATAGACTTCACGGGATCTGGGTCGAGAAGCCTCGGGTTTTCGGGTCAAGACCTTATCGAAATGCCCCCTGCAGTCAGCCATCAGCGGCTCAAACCCTTCTCCATGGAAAACCTTCGCAAGGAAGGCTCCCCCTTCAGGCAGCACACGGCGGGCGAGATCCAGGGCGAGCTCAACCAAATACATGGCCCTTGGTTGATCGACCGCGTTGAGTCCACTCATGTTTGGCGCCATATCCGACATAACAAGATCCACATCGTCCGACCCGATGGTAGTCAGTAGATGGTCAAAAACAGCCTCTTCGGTAAAGTCCCCTTGAACAAACTCAACCCCCCCGAGGCTATCCATGGGCAGAATATCGGTCGCTACCACGCGCCCTCTGGCACCGACTAAATCCGCCGCAATCTGCGACCAACCGCCAGGCGCCGAGCCGAGATCTAGCACGGTCATACCAGGTCTGATCAACTTGTCCCTGTCGTTGATTTCAAGCAGTTTGTAACAAGCACGGGAACGGTAGCCCTCCTTCTGAGCGCGCTGCACATAGGGGTCTTCCCGGTGCTCTTTGAGCCACGCGCGGCTGGAGGAACGTTTTTTCGGCATCGACGGCGACTCGGTTGAAAAGCTCAAGTAAACTACGATAACAAGTTTACCGACCACCAGCATAGCGACGAACTCAATCACCATGTCCGATGTCCAAAAAGTAACGACCCTCAAAAACAGCGAGTTAAAACAATATCGCGCGATTGCCCACAAGTTAAATCCAGTGGTCATGATCGGGGGTCAGGGGGTGAGTGATGGCGTCCTTGCGGAACTCGACCGCGCGCTTCACGACCACGAACTCATCAAACTAAAGATTGCGGTGGGAGATCGAGACCTACGCAATACACTGATCGTTGAACTGTGCGATCGCTCAGGGGCAACTCTCGTTCAGCGTATCGGCAACACTGCTACCTTGCTTCGCCGAAGTCCATCTCCTGATCCTCGCAAATCGAACCTGTTGAGAAGCCTGTAGACCCCGTGGCACAGGTTCTTGAATTTCCGAGCCAGGAAACCCGCGCATTCGCCTTTCTCGAGCGAGAACTTCGCTCTCTGTTAACCCAAAAGGGTGCCGATGAGACGCTCATTCAGTACGCCATTGATGCACTAACGTCCGTCTATCGAGAAATGACGGAGGCAGAAAATTTTTCTTTCCGGGTGGATCTGCCAGCCTCGCTCTCGACTCTAGAAATCAACAAACTCGACCAACAAATCACCGCGGGCATCGACGATCTGCGCTCGCATCACCACACCCTGGCGCTCAAGCTGGCAGCGCGATTGGTGTTAACAGAAATGAAGCTGTTTCAGCACCAGCGTGAAGATTCAGAATCGCCGGAGAGCTAGAGAACTGCCTCAACCACGCTGAACGTTATTAAGGCAAGAAGATAGGCGGCGATGAGATAGGTCACCAGCATCCGTATGGCCAAGGAGAGCGATCCCTCCTTGGACAGGATTGCCACGGTTGAGACGCACTGTAGCGCGATGGCGAAAAAAACTAACAGGGCTATACCCGAACCCAAGGGCAAACCACTCGCCTGAATTTGTTCCACGAGGGGAAGCATATTTTCCTCTGCACCTTCGATACCAAAAATAGTACCCAAGGTCCCCACAAAAACCTCACGAGCCAGAAAGCTGGAAAGAATGGCGACTCCATAACGCCAGTCGAGACCGATGGGTTCAAACAATGGCTGAATCCAGCGACCCAAGGTGCCAAGCCAAGAGGACCCCAGGTCGGCGCCGCCATTTGGGAAATAGCCGAGAATCCACACCGCTACAGTGACGGCTAGAATGACCTTACCAGCCTTAGTGACGAAATGTTTGCTGCGATTAATCGCCATGCGCAAAATCGGACGTACACTGGGTAGACGGTAAGGCGGCAGCTCCAAGACAAACGGCAGCTCGCTCCGAACTCCTTTGGAAAATCGACTGACAACCCCAGTAATTACCAACGCAGCAAACATGCCAAAGAAATAAATCGAGAAAAGTGCCAGTCCCTGCCAACCCACCAATCCAAAGAGAGCTGTTTCGTTGGGAATGAATACAGCAATCAACAGGGCATACACGGGCAATCGTGCGGAGCAGGGCATGAGCGGGATCGCCAAATACGTCATGATCCGTTGCCAGGGGGAATCTACTGCGCGAGCCGCATAAATAGCGGGAATTGCGCAGGCAACTCCGGAGAGCATGGGAATAAAGCTTTTGCCAGTCAGTCCAAACGCTTTGAGTGGGCGATGACAAATAAGCGCCGCGCGGGCCAAATACCCCGAATCTTCAAGAATACCGATGATCAAGGTCAGCACGAAAATCTGTGGAACAAAGACCAGAAAAGCGCCTATGCCACCAAACAACGCATCTGCGACAAAATCCGAAAGTAGCTGATTCTCGATAAGGGGAACCAGCGCAGCACCTGTTGCCATCACCACGCCTTCCACTGCATCCATTACCGGTGCAGACCAGGTAAAGATGGACTGAAACATCAGAAACATAATGCAGAAAAAAGCGATTCCACCGAGGCTCGTGTTGAGGAAAAAGCTATCGAGCCGAAGCTGGGATTGGACCAGCACATCTCCTCTTGGGCCAAATCCTTGTGCCAACTGGTGCGCAGTTCCCCGAAGCAGGGCATCGGGTGTTTCAGACCAGCGCGAAGAGACTGGCTCCTGAGTGATTAATCGCTGCCTTAAATGAGTTAGAAGCAGATCAATGCCCATACCTTGACGAGCAGAGACCATTAAAACCTGAGCACCAATAGCCTCGGAGAGACCAGCATGGTCAAGAGTGAGATCATTCGACTGCAAAACGTCAGCCATATTAGCGAGCACAGTGACAGCTTTACCCCGCTGTTGACATTCCCGAATGACTTGGAGAGTAAAATAAAGACTCTTTTCAAGTCGTGTTGCATCGACCACACACAGCACGTGGCGGACGTCGGGGTCGGTGAGGGCCCGCTGGAAAAACTCCACCGCGACTGCCTCCTCGCCCGAAATAGGCTGAAGCGAGTAGGTGCCGGGGAAATCAACTAATTCGACATCGGGCAATCCAGAGATCGGACCGGAAGCGACGTCCACCGTTATGCCGGGAAAATTTGCTACCCGCTGATTAAGTCCTGTCAGGCGATTGAAAAGGGAGCTTTTACCCGAATTGGGACTGCCGATAAGCAGCACACGATTCATACACTCGAATCCTCAGCTGGCGCGACCAGAACGTGGCGAGCGATTTCACTGTCCAGTGAGAAAACCGTGTTACTCACCCTGTAGACCCTGGGTGCTCCAAAGCCGGGCGTCAGCAGGCACGTCACTGCCTCGCCTTGATGAAAGCCGAACTCCATCAGACGAACCCGGTAGGATTCGGGTAGCGCGTCATCGTAGCCGGACACTGCGCACGTTTCGCCCTTGGAGAGCGCCCAAAGAGTTTTGGGTTGGCGCGCAGAATTCATGAGGAGGTCTCAGCCTGAAAGACAGGCGCGGAGGGTAGCCGGAATGAGAATGATTTTCAAATAGGCCGAGGAATTACTCGTGCCGAACGGCCTCAATCTCGTAGTGGATGTCTCCACCGGGGGCGTTGACGGTCACCTCATCGCCCTCGCTTTTGCCCACCAGGGCGCGGGCAATGGGCGAGTTAACCGAAATGAGGTTTGCCTTTACGTTTGCCTCGTCCTCACCCACGATACGGTAAGTCACCTCGCTATCGTCTTCCACATTGATCAAATCAACCGTGACGCCAAAGATAACCTTGCCTGTATTGGCTATAGCGGTCACGTCAATAACCTGAGCGTGGGACAGTTTGTGCTCAATGTCTTTGATACGCCCCTCGGCAAAACTTTGCTGCTCACGGGCCGCGTGGTATTCCGCGTTCTCCTTCAAATCACCGTGTTCGCGAGCCTCTGCGATAGCCTGAGTGATGCGGGGTCGATCTACCTTTTTTAGCCGCTCGAGCTCCTCTCTAAGCGCTTGCTCTCCAGCGACAGTCATCGGCACCTTATTCATTGTTCAATACTCTCGTGTAAGTCCTGCAGCCGCCTGACTTTAACATCGGTTTCCTGCTCGAGGGCCATGCAAACGGCTTCTGCAGCTGCCAATGTGGTGGTGTAGTACACCCTATGCTGTTCTGCGCTGGCGCGGATGGGAGCAGAATCTACGATTGCCGTGCGACCCTCGGTGGTGTTCACGATAATACTGGCTTCATCATTTTTGATGAGATCAACAATATGCGGCCGCCCTTCACGCACTTTGTTTACCCGCCTCACATCCAGCCCAGCCGACTCAAGTGCTTTGGCGGTACCTCCAGTAGCAGCCAAGGTAAACCCGCGGGCGACTAGTCGCCTAGCAACCTCGATAGCACCGGCCTTGTCCGAATCCCGGACGCTGAACAGGGCAAGTCCAGACTCCGGCGGTACATCGCCCGCACCAATTTGCGCACGCGCAAAGGCCGCAGCGAAAGTATCTCCCGTTCCCATGACCTCTCCCGTCGACTTCATCTCGGGGCCGAGAATTGGATCGATACCGGGGAACTTGTTAAAGGGCAGCACCGCCTCTTTGACCGAGTAAAACGGCGGCACGACTTCCTTTTCAATGCCTTGCTCCGCAAGAGACTGACCTGCCATGCAGCGCGCCGCTATTTTGGCAAGGGAGACGCCAACCGCCTTCGACACAAAGGGGACGGTTCTGGACGCTCTTGGATTTACCTCGATCACATAGATTTCATCGTCTTGGTAAGCGAGCTGCACATTCATCAAGCCACACACGCCCAATTCAATGGCCATCGCTTTTACAACATCGCGCATCTTGTCCTGCACGTCCGCTGGCAAGCTGTATGGAGGAAGAGAGCAAGCCGAATCCCCAGAGTGAACTCCCGCTTGCTCGATGTGCTGCATGATGGCACCAATCACCACCGTACTACCATCGCTCACCGCATCGATGTCGACCTCGATGGCGGCGCTCAGAAAGCTGTCCAGAAGGACGGGGGAATCATCCGATACGCGGACCGCGTCCCGCATGTATCGAAGCAAATCCTCCTCTCGGTAGACAATCTCCATCGCTCGACCACCCAAGACATAGGAAGGCCTCACAACCAGTGGATAGCCAATCTGGCTGGCTGCTTCAACGGCTTCATCCACGCTTCGGACAGTCGTATTTTCCGGCTGGCGCAGCGACAGAGCGTTGATCATCTGCTGGAATCGCTCGCGATCTTCCGCTCTATCAATCTGGTCTGGCGTCGTGCCAATAATGGGTACCCCAGCCTGCTCTAACGCCTGGGCAAGTTTCAGAGGGGTCTGACCGCCAAACTGCACGATCACCCCCTCGGGTTGCTCGAGTGCAATAATCTCTAAGACGTCTTCCAGGGTTACCGGCTCAAAGTACAAACGATCCGATGTGTCGTAATCAGTAGACACAGTCTCGGGATTGCAGTTAACCATGATCGTTTCATAGCCGTCCTCGCGCATCGCAAGGGCAGCATGCACACAGCAATAGTCGAATTCGATACCCTGTCCAATGCGGTTTGGCCCACCCCCCAGAACAACAATTTTGCGGCGGTCACTCGGCAGCGCCTCGCACTCCTCCTCATAGGTGGAATACATGTACGCAGTGGAAGTTGCGAACTCTGCCGCACAGGTATCAACCCGCTTGTAAACCGGCCGCAGACCAAGCTCGTGTCGATGGGCTCTAACTTCGGCCTCGGAAGATTCCAATAGCAGAGCCAATCGCGCATCGGAGAATCCTTTACGCTTTAAACGTCGAAACTCCGCATGGTCGAGACTGGCAACAGAACGCCCAAGCAGACTAGCCTCCTGCGCTACCAGATCTGAAATTTGCACAAGAAACCAAGGGTCGATGCCGGAATACCCTGCCACCTCTTCTAGGGAAAATCCTGCGCGGAAGGCATCGGCGACGAACCAGATTCGATCCGCACCCGGGTTAGTTAATTTATCGATTAGTTCTGCTCGAGTATCTGCGTCAACAACGCTTATCTTCGCCTCCAATCCAAAGGAACCTACTTCCAATCCTCGAAGTGCTTTTTGAAGCGATTCCTGAAAGGTTCTGCCAATCGCCATCACCTCACCAACCGACTTCATTTGCGTGGTCAAGCGGGCATCCGCCGTGGCAAACTTTTCGAAGGCAAAACGAGGAATCTTCGTGACCACGTAATCAATCGCGGGCTCGAAAGACGCTGGGGTCTTACCCCCAGTAATATCGTTATCCAGTTCGTCCAGCGTGTACCCAACCGCAAGCTTTGCCGCGACTTTTGCGATAGGAAATCCAGTTGCCTTCGACGCCAACGCAGAGGAGCGTGACACTCGGGGATTCATCTCGATAACCACCATTCGGCCCGTGTCGGGGCACAGCCCGAACTGGACGTTGGAGCCACCAGTTTCTACGCCAATTTCTCGCAACACCGCTAGCGAGGCGTCGCGCATAATCTGGTATTCCTTATCAGTCAGTGTTTGGGCTGGAGCAACGGTAATCGAGTCGCCGGTGTGTACACCCATAGCATCAAAGTTCTCGATAGAGCAGATAATGATGCAGTTATCGTTGCGATCACGAACCACCTCCATCTCATATTCTTTCCAACCGATAAGCGACTCATCAATGAGAAGCTCATTGGTTGGCGAAAGATCAAGACCGCGAACACAGATCGCCTCAAATTCCTCTCGGTTGTAGGCGATACCACCGCCAGATCCACCCATCGTGAAAGAAGGTCTTATGATGCAGGGGAAGCCGATATCATCAAGAATGTCAAAGGCCTCTTCGAGAGAATGGGCGAGGGACGCCCTCGGAGTTTCCAGACCAATTCGCTTCATCGCTTGGTCGAAGAGCTCTCTGTCCTCTGCTTTATCGATCGCCTCCTTGGTGGCGCCGATCATCTCGACCTCAAATTTCTCGAGGACCCCCTCTGCAGCAAGCTTGAGCGCGCAGTTGAGCGCGGTTTGTCCACCCATCGTCGGCAGGATTGCATCGGGCCGCTCGCGCTCAATAATTCGCGCAACTGTCTGCCATTCAACGGGCTCAATGTAGGTAGCGTCAGCCATCGCCGGATCGGTCATGATGGTGGCGGGATTGGAATTGACCAGAATCACCCGGTAGCCTTCCTCTCTAAGGGCCTTACAGGCCTGCGCACCCGAGTAGTCAAATTCGCAGGCCTGACCGATGACGATGGGTCCAGCGCCCAGAATCAGAATGCTTTTAATATCGGTGCGTTTTGGCATCAGGCATCCCCCCCAGAACGAACAGCCTGTTGCTCACGCATGGCGGTTATGAAGGGATCAAATAGCGTGTCGGCGTCGTGGGGTCCGGGGCTAGCCTCAGGGTGCCCCTGAAAACTATAGGCGGGCACGTCATTACGGCGGATACCCTGGATAGAACCATCAAAAAGGGATCGATGGGTCACGGTTAGTGTTGACGGCAGCTTATCTTCTGCTACGGCAAACCCGTGATTCTGAC
>CAXPOA010000212.1:0-6882 GCA_964218505.1 Luminiphilus sp. | reverse complement strand
ATGAGACCAAGGGAGGTGCGTGGGATAACCCCCGCGCTTGCTATATGATGTCGCGTTTTGCACTAGGGCTCTATCGATCAACACGGACTCTGAGCGGCCATGACGCAAAAATCATGGTAGCAAGGCGTATTTTTCATGGTGCATCGGCAGCTTTTCAGCGCTCTCGCGGGACTTTTGCAGGATTCTTGCGTGACTCAGGCGGGTATGCGGTAGGGTGGCCGAAATCAACAGGGTGGTGGTGAGTGGGACAGTTTGAAACAGACACCGCGGTAACAAAAATCGCGGACAACCGTTGGACGGCAACCTGTCAGCGAGGCTGGCGAATCGGCTCTACGATGAATGGCGGGTATGGTCTCTCTCTGATCGCGCGCGCTTTGCGTGAAGCTCTGCCCCATCGGGACCCCTTGTCTATAAACGCGTTTTACTTCTCTCCCTGTGTTTTAGGTGAGTGCGAGATCGCGGTGGAGATACTGAAGGAAAATCGAGGGACGAGTTTCGGGTCCGCCAGTTTGTTCCAAGATGGTGAGCTCAAGGTGAGGGCCACTGCCGCCTATACGGACATCGATCGGCTTCAGGGAGAGACCTGGATCAACAACACGCCCCCGGCAGTGCCCGCGTTTGAGGATTGTGCCCACAGCAGCGCCCATTCTCTGGAGATCCACGAGC
The DNA here is from genome assembly GCA_964218505.1 of Luminiphilus sp. Lineage (GTDB taxonomy): Bacteria > Pseudomonadota > Gammaproteobacteria > Pseudomonadales > Halieaceae > Luminiphilus. The sequence goes on along the minus strand of CAXPOA010000212.1, from coordinate 6,216 downwards.
GGGTGGATATGCGACTGATCGAAGGGCAGGGTGTATTCACCGGCGAGCCACCTTCAAAATCCGGAGAATTCGTCGCGTGGTTGCAGCACCGCGATGGCGCTCCCAGTGACACCATCGATTTGGCTATGTGGGCTGACATCATGCCGCCGCCACCCTTTACCCTGTTTGGCCCGTTTGGCTGGGTGCCGACCATCGAGCTGACGGTTCAATGTCGCAAAAAGCCGGCGCCCGGTCCCGTTATCGGGCGACTGACTTCCCGTCATCTCACCAACGGAATTATCGAGTCAGACAGTGACCTCTGGGACAGTGAGGGTCAGCTCATTGGGCTTGCTCGTCAGACCATGAAGGTGAAGTTACCCAGCAACCCTTAGTCCAAGAAATGAGCGATTTAAGCGGGTTTACTTAAAAGCCGAGGGACGCTCAGTGAGTGCTCATGGAGCCCGGAGGTTTCAGGGAAGCGATCGTCCCTTCTCGTCTTGGGTCGACACCACCCAGATAATCGCCCGCCGGTGTTCGGACAACAACGCTTAGCCCTGAGTTTTCTCCCGACGATTCTTTTACGTTAAACCCTCGCTGGCGCATGGTCTCCACGAGGGTGGGCGAGGCTATCGAAGATTCGATTCGCACACTCTCCCCTCGCGCGACGATGTTAGGCAGGTCAACAGCTTGCTGGGGTGTCAGCCCCCAGTCGAGGACCCCGACCAGTGTTTTAAGCGTGTAAGCCAGGATGGAATTGCCGCCCGGCGATCCCGTTGCCATCAGAAAGTCGCCGTCTCTATCAAGCACGATGGTCGGTGACATGGATGAACGGGGATATTTTCCCGGTGCTGCATGATTGGCGACTAGCTTTCCTTCACCATCGAAGGGGTCTCGGGCGAAGTCAGTCAGCTGATTATTCATAAACATTCCCCCCACCATGCGCGCCGAGCCAAAAATGCTCTCGACGCTTGCGGTCATCGAGACCACATTGCCCGCGTGATCGACCACCACGAAATGAGTGGTGCCCGCACGGTCGTCCGTGGTGTCGGCCCCAAACGTGGACCGCGCGCTTGTCTCTGGCTCGAAGATCCAGGGATCTCCCTTGGTCACGTTATCGATAGCTTGTTTTGGGTTGATGAGTTTGGCTCGGGTACCCAGATACGTTTTGTTCAGCATGCCCGCAAGAGGAACTGAAATTCTGCTGGCATCGGCGACATAGTGATCCCGGTCGGCGTAAGCCAGCTGCTGGGCCTCGATGACCATTGCCCAGTCGTCCTCGCGATCGCCTGTGGGGAAGGATGTATGTTCCAGCAGCCCGAGCATCATGCCCACGCCAACCCAGGAGGAGGCGGGAGGGGGCCCGCAGACCTGTTGCTGTCGATAATCAATACACAGGGGCGATCTTTTTACTGCTCTGTAGCCGGCCAAGTCCTCGAGGCTTAGAGTGCCAGCTCGGGGTGGCGTGTTGGCTGCCGCCACGATGGCTTGAGCAAGCGTCCCGCGATAAAAAACATTGGGGTCTTCGGCTATGGTCTCGAGGGTTTTGGCGTAATCGGGGTTAACCAGGCGGGTGCGAGGCTTGCCCTCTTGGTCGTAAAAATAGTGATAGGCATCCATGGGCCCATCCTCTGGCGTGAGAGGAATGAGACGCCCGTTATAGCGGCTGACAAAACTTGCCAGACGTGGAGAAACTTGGAAGCCCTCGATAGCAAGCCTTTGCGCGGGCTCGAACAGTGAGGACCACGGAAGACGCCCGTGCTCCTCATGTGCCAGTTTGAGCATGGCTAGCACGCCGGGCACGCCGATGGAGAGCCCACTATTTTTTGCGGCAAGGAAAGGGAGTGGAGTGCCGGCGTCATCCAGAAACATGGTGGGTGACGCACCCGCAGGTGCTACCTCGCGCCCGTCATAAACAACGAGGTCGTTAGTATCGCCCGCCAGATGCATCATGAAGCCGCCCCCGCCCAGGCCAGAGCTTTGGGGCTCGACGAGGCTGAGTACCGCTTCGATGGCAATCGCTGCATCCACTGCGGAACCCCCTTGCTGCAACACCCACTCTCCGGCGTGGGTAGCGTGAGGGTTGGCAGTCACCACCATGGCGGGTGACTGGGTCGGCGCTTCTGATTTGGCACTCGCCGTATGGACGGTGAGCAACAGGGCAATGCATGCCAGAGTCTGTAGCACGCGACCACCGTTTATAGCCGAAGCGAGCGGGGTACCCTCAGAAATTAGCATGGACGTTTACCTCTGTTGTTGACTGACTGTGGGAGCGATTCTCAGGTCGCTCAATACGCGACAAATCCACCGGGGAGACGCATATCCGCAAATCCCTCTCGCCAATCACTGTTCATGCGAATAGAAATGACGCGGCCAAGACTTTCCTCAGCAGTTTTCAGGCGATGACCCCGGGTTTCAAGCAATTTTATGGTGTCGGGACTGATGCCTGCCTCAACCGTCACCTCATCGGGCATCCACTGGTGGTGTACACGGGGTGCGGCAATGGCCTCTGCCGCGTTCATGTCAAACACTATTGTGTTGAGTACTGTTTGCAGGACACTGGTGATGATGACCGAACCACCGGGGCTGCCCGTGGCGAGTAGCGGGTAGCCGTCCTTCAGCACAATGGTCGGTGACATGGAAGAAAGGGGCCGGCGACCGGGCGCCACGGCATTTGCTTCACCCTGAATCAGGCCATAGGCATTGGGAAATCCGGGGCGGGCGGCAAAGTCATCCATTTCATTGTTCATCAGAATACCCGTACCGGGAATGACAATATGGGATCCGTAACTGAAATTGAGCGTGTAGGTATTTGAGACAACGTTGCCGGCCCGATCGACCACACTAAAATGTGTAGTGTCGGTACTTTCTCTGGCGGTCACGTCGCCTGGACTGATGTCCATCGAGGGCGTCGCCGTCTTGCTATCGATCTGCTGTCTCCGTGTATCTGCGTATTCTTTGCTGATCAGCTCCTTGGCGGGTATGGGAGTTTGATCCGGATCACCAAGGTGTTTACTTCTATCAGCGTAAGCCAGCTTCATGCTCTCGATGAGGTGGTGCAGGTAGTCCGCCGAGTTATGTCCCATGGCTTCCAACGGATAGGGAGCCAACAGATTGAGCATCTGGATCAGGTGAATGCCCCCCGATGAAGGTGGCGGTGCGGAGACAATGTCATGACCTCTAAAGCGCCCTCTGATGGGAGCGCGCTCTACCGGCTGGTAGGCGGCGAGATCGGCAGCAGTAATGAGTCCGCCATTTGCCGCCATATCGTCAGCAATCAGCGCTGCAGTTTCACCCCGATAAAAGCCATCCCTGCCACCATCTCTGATCCGCCGGAGAGTGGCGGCGAGCTCGGGTTGTTTAAACAGGCTTCCTACGGAGGTCACCCTCTGGTCGGCGGTGAAGAATACCGCGCGGGTGGCGGGAACCTGCATGAGTTGGTCGGCGGCGCTCATGATGTCGGCGAACAGATCCGGGGTCATGGGGAAGCCATTTTCTGCAAGGTCAATGGCGGGCTGTATCACCTGTTTTAAGGGGAGCGTGCCGTAGGTTTCGAGTGCATGGATAAGTCCGGCAACGGTCCCGGGAACCCCCGAGGCAGAATGACTGAAATACGCCATGTCCTCATTGACCGACCCGTCGTCGTTTAGAAACATGTCGCGCGTCGCTTGCTGTGGCGCCATCTCTCGGTAGTCGATAAAGACCTCGCGATCTTCCGCTTCGAGATGCACGAGCATGAAACCACCGCCCCCGATATTGCCTGCCCGCGGCAGGGTTACGGCAAGGGCAAAGCCGGTTGCAACCGCCGCATCAACCGCGTTCCCACCGGCGTTGAGCATGCTGAGGCCTGCCTCGCTAGCCAGTCGTTCAGGGCCCACTACCATGTCTCCCGTTGCTATGGGCGGTATGAATCGGGAGCCCAGATCAATGGTGGGAGCGCTTCCGGCCCCTATCTCAATGGTCCCGGGCTGGGCCGCTGCCAGGGGTGAGATCAGAAGCGAGAAGAGACAGAGTCCCTTGAGGGATGACTGGATCCGGCGCTGGCAGCACCACAGGAGAACTTTCAATATACCGCGCGTAAACAAGGGGGGGGCCATAAACTGACGACACTCATTATCGATCGGGGCCGCAAGATACCGTGGCTTTGTATCAGACGCCAGTGTTCATCGACCCTTTGTTCTGGTTGGGAGTAGCAGCACCGCGTTACACTAGAGGGGCAAAGATCAATGAGGGCATCATCGGGTGAATTACGAAAATCATCGACGCCAGTACGTCCTCGGCGGACTGCGCCGGAGCATGCTTACTGCCTCGCCCTTTGACCTATTTGCCGAGTGGCAGCAGCAGGCGATTGATGCCGGGCTCAAAGACCCAACCGCTGTGTCTTTGGCAACCCTGGATAGCCAGGGATACCCCTGGCAGCGATTGGTGTTGCTCAAGGGCATTTCCGACGGCGGCTTCGTTTTTTATACCAACTACAACAGCAACAAGGCGCAGGCGCTGGCATCTGAGCCCCGAGCGTCGATGCTGTTTCCCTGGAGTGAACTCGATCGTCAGGTTATCGCCTCGGGTCGGGTGGCGGCCATATCAGAAGCGGAGAGCGATGCCTATTTCAGCAGCCGCCCCCGTGAGAGCCAGCTGGGGGCCTGGGCGTCAAGTCAGAGTCAGCCTATCGACAACCGGGAGCAGCTAGAGAGTCAGTACGCTGAGGTGTTGCAGCGCTTTGGAGATGGGGACATACCTCGTCCCCCCCACTGGGGCGGCTATCGACTGGAGCCTGAGACCATCGAATTTTGGCAGGGGGGTGAAAACCGCCTGCACGATCGTTTTCGATTTACCCGGGAGGGGAAGGACTGGGTAGCCAAGCGGCTGCAGCCCTAGGGCGTGCCTTTATTTAGGGCTGGCCTTGAGAGAGTACCCCCAACTTTTATTGCGCCTGACGGGTGAAATAATGGGGCAGTGCCGGCAGTCCCAGCAAATGGCGCCTGATGAGATCGAGAGCCACCGCTGCTACCAGCCCTTGAAAGAGGGACCTTGAGCCGGGGATCTGGGCGCGATGGGTGCGAAGATCCTCGCGGGTGCCCCAGGCGATCCAGACGGTCCCCACCGGTTTGTCTGGTGTCCCGCCATCAGGCCCTGCAATGCCCGATACGGCGACACCAATATCTGCCCCCGCACGCTCCAGCGCACCCAGCAGCATTTGCCGAACCACAGGCTCACTAACTGCGCCTTCGGTGTTGAGTATGTCTTCTCCCACACCCAACATCTGGTTTTTCGCGCTGTTGGCATAGGTAACAAAGCCTGCATCAAATACCGAAGAGGAGCCTGGCTCTCGGGTCAGCATGGAGGCGATGAGCCCGCCTGTGCAGGACTCGGCGGTTGTGACAGTCTTTTTCTGCTCTCTGAGCAGGGATTGAACCACCTGAGCCAGTCGAGCGTCTTTTTCTCCCAGAATGTGGTCGCCAAAACGGGTAGCAATTAGTTCATAGGCGCGCTTTTGCTCGGGCACATGCTCGGCATGCGCAACGGTGAGCTTGAGTTCCAGCTGCGGCACGCCAGCTCGAAATCCTAGGGTGACCGATGAAGGCCAGCCGTCCCCCAGTTCGTTGGCCCACTGTTGAACGGTTGACTCACCCACACCAAAGGTCTGAATACGTTGGATATAGGTTTCACTTCCTCCGACAGCGGCGACCAGCATGGCAGTGACTGTCGGTAGCATCGCTTCAAGTTCCGAGGGCACTCCCGGGGTTGTCAGTAACAGGCAGTTACCCAGTGATAAAGAAAACCCCACTGCGCTCCCAATTGGATTAGGGATCAAGTTGGCGTTTTCGGGCAGCCAGGCCTGCTTGAAATTTGCGCTGTTGGCCTGAATGCCTCGTCGCTCGCACCAGGCTTCCACATGAGCCAGAGCCTCGGGGTGTTTAACCAGTGGTGTTTTGCAGAGATCCGCGATGATGCTCGCAGTTAGATCATCTTCCGTGGGCCCCAGACCACCGTTGATAATCACGCCATCGTATTCCTGGCTGAGTCGCATCAGGCATTTTTTCAGGGCGTCCGGTTCATCGCCGACGGTGCATTTTTCGGCGACCAAAATTCCCGTCTCGAGCAAGTGGCGCGAGATCAACGCTGAATTGGTATCCACGGTGTCCCCGGTCATAAGCTCATGGCCAGTAAGTAGTAGCGCGATAGCGGGTGACGGCATGGTGAATTCTCTGTGGCGCAGGTCTTTTGAAAGGTCGCTGG
>CAXPOA010000211.1:0-9074 GCA_964218505.1 Luminiphilus sp. | reverse complement strand
CCACCATTTTATTGACTCATCCATGAGTGCTAAAAGCACAGGAAGCCCCTGCCCGGCCCCTCCTGGTGCCCCCAACCAGGGCGCCACCTGCCACGCTGTCTCTTTTCTCAGGAAGCGAATTCCAAACCCCACATCAGCAACGACGCCACTGAAAAAACCATGGCATGGACTACTGCGGGCTCTCGTTCAGGAATGGCCGGATATGAATTGCTCGATCAACTCAGCGAGCAATTTTTCAGGCCTGCAGGCGGGTATGTCGCCAATTTCTCTAGTTCAGTTAGCAGGATCAGTCAGGAAATTTAATCTCAAGAGGCCCTTTATTCTTCCTATACTTTGCTTATGCAAGAGGATGAGAATCGTTTGATCGCGCCAGATTCAGATGATATCGCTGCCGACAGTATGCAGAGTGGTCGCTGAGGTCGGCCACGTTCCTTCTGTCCCGAGGTTTAGCGAGACCGGCTAATGCTACGCACAGTAGCCGTCAACCCGTCCATGCCGGCCTTGGCATCGTAGTTTCTTACTGCTCTGGCAATGCCGTGACATATAAAAAATCATCCCCGGGTGCTGCGCGGTGACAGGCAATACAACCCCCATCAGCACCGTTGGGCCCGGCACCTTTAGCAACGCGTCCGGCTAGGGATACGCCCTTTGGGTTCTTATCAAGCGAACCATCGGGTAGATATTTTGCATAAAACCAGTTCTGGTTGTCAGGGTCGTAGCCAGCTTCTCGGCTGAACATAATGGTGATGGCTTTCAGGGCCGCCCAACGATTGTTCGCCACTGTCGCTTCGTCAATGCCCTTGGGTCCATAGTTTCGCTTAACCACCAGCATGCCTTTGTGATCACCCAACACCGCCTCAGACACGAGATTTTCCAGGACCAAACCATGTGGCTGGACGCCTTTGTAGAGCTCAGCAGGCTTGAGTTGATCACCCACCAAGTTCTGAGCCAGCATTTGCTGCCACAGCGCCGCCGCGGTTGCGGTATCCTCAGCCTGCCCGAAAGCGGGCCCCTGGGCGAACAGCGGTGCACTACTTATCATTACCATCAACAGGCACATTAGTCGTATCATTGTCGCTCTCCTCCAACTATGCGTCCTATACTACGATGCAGGGTGGATCCATTAGCCGCGGATTCGAATGACTTGGCCACAAAGGGCGACGTCATAGCGCGAAGCATTGCGCTGTAGTTAAGTTGGAACGTCATCTCAGCACCAACGGCGAGGTTACCGACGCCGGACGTTACAACGAGGTGATCGCTGCTACCTCCGAGAATCTCGATTCCTTTGGAGGGCTGTAAACCACCCACGTCGACATCCTGTATACCTATCGCCAGGATAGCCCGTTCGACAGTGCCTCTATCGACCACTTTCGGGCGTTCTCCAAACGCATTTGGAACCAGCTTACCGACGGGCTGCGTCGGCTTTAATTTAGACTCGATCACTTCGGCAACCAACATAATTGCGTCAGTATACAAGCCGTATATAGCTTTCCTTTGGAGCGCTTCGCGACCCAGTAAAATGGATTCCCCGAGGCGCAGATCATTGATTCGCCCGGTGTACTCGCCATCGAACGCCCATTCCAAATTGGCCGAATTACCACCAGACACGACCTCTATCGAAATATCAAACGTCGCTTCGATCAACGCCGCAAGCCTGGACAACTCGCCCATATTTGAGACATCAGGGGAGACTCCGTTCTGACAAGCCAGATTGGTAGCGATCCCTTTGAACAAAATGTTCGGTAAACTCAACGTCTCACGCACGGCGGCCACCAGATCGTCCGGCATAATGCCATCGCGTAGGTCACCAAGCTCAACCATGAGAACGACCGCATGCGTTCGGCCCAATTTGCCCGCTTCGGACGATAGCCGTCTGATGACCTCAAGCTCGGTGTTAAAACTTACATCAGCGCTTGTGACCACCCGTTCCGCCTGGCTAAGCATCGGCGGGCGAATCAACGAAAGACGCGCGCACATGTGTGAACTTCGCATTACTTCAATGTTTTCGATGCGTGAGTCACCCAAACTACTCACGCCGGCCAACAGCATTGCGTCGGCAATCTCGGTTGAACCGAGCGCCGCCTTGGTCACACCGGTGACCGAAATACCACGTCTTGCCAGTCGTTCGACAAGCGTGCGGGCATTATGCTGTATTTTACCTAGGTCTATCTCCAGGCGTGGTGCAATCATCACGCCGTTGCCGGCAGCTTTTCCGTGAGCTTTGGGAAGGCGCTAAGAACCATATTCACTAGATGTTCGGGAGAACGGCTCAGTGCGTCCGTTGTCGGGATGCCGAGCTCGCTCTCATAGCGAACGATCGCCAAGCTAACTTCGGCGTCGCTCATATTTTCATGATTTATCGTCACACCAATTACCTTGGTCTTGGCGAATGTTTCGATGAGATTAATCTCCGCTGCCGGCTCTGGCATGGCCATCTGCGGGAAATCGCAGCGAGTCCTGCGCCCAGGGGCATGCTGCAATACAACAGCATCGGGACAGGCGCCACGGAGAATAAACGACGAGGTCGAAAAGGCGGGGTGACTGAGAGCCCCTTGCCCTTCAATAAGGATTACGTCGGGGCTTTCGACTATGAAAGCGTTGATGATCGTCGCCTCGAGTTCGCCGGCGCAAAATTGCGACGGTATTGCGTCGAGCGGGACACCATAACGGGCGCCTTGAATCAGACCCGTCTGACCCGTTCCAATCATCAGTGTTTTCACGCCGCGATCGTTGAGCACCTGGCTCAATAGCGTCGCAGTCGTGCGTTTACCAATCGCGCAGTCGGTACCAAGTACAGCAATGACCGGACACGTTACCTGGGCAATATTGCCCGTGAATATGCGTAGATCCTTCTTTTCTGGAGGTTTGCGCACGTCGAGAATCTCGACATTGCTTACCGCGCAGGCGGCTTTGAATACAGGATCATCTCCAAGAAATTCGTGAAGGCCATTTACGATGTTCATCCCGTGGCTAATAGCCTCAAGCACCACGTCCCGCTCATGTAAGGAAAGCATGCCACTGGACGGCGCCATGCCAAATATAAAGTAATCAGGTACCGTGACGGCCTTCTTCAGAGCTTCCCCAAGATCGCGGCAAACAGGTATCGCATTGGGTTTGCCGTCGAGCACCATACCGGTATCGAGGCCCGCTTTATGGCTATCAATGACCGATAGGATCTCGTACCGCTCTGAGTGTCGAACGAGCCCGTTCGCGGTTTTACCATCTATGGCGCCAAAGTTAGCTTCACAATAGACAGTCGCGGTGGCGGTGCGATTGCGAGTAGTGTTAACCAGCTTGACCAAGGCCGGGCTCGGCGGGCCAACAGCCGCCTCTGCTAGACCAGTCATGAACCCTCGCCTTCCAGGCGAAGCTGTTCCGTGTCGATCTCCGCGAATTGGCCCGCGTCCGCCAGACGGTCGTATTTGAAGTCCATGTAGTAGACATCTATTGATTTACTCGTGATCCCGTCAACATCCAAGGCCTGTTTGTCGCCTTCAATCATTTTGATTACCTGATGTGCATTCTTGCATGTGCTTGCGGTACGGTTGATTACATTCCCAATCGTTTCCGTTGAAATCCAGATGAGCATTCTCCGGCAGCACCACGGCGACGCATGTCGCCTGAGCCTTTCTGTATCCACGATCACATTCCCAACCGCCACCATAAGATCGCCCTGATAAGTACCCGTTTAAGGGCACTTTTATGGCGATGCAGGCGCCATAGGTCTCCTGATAGCCGCGATCGCAGGCCCAGCCAGAACCACTGGTACTAGACGTGAGGTATGCATTTGCAGGCGCCTCGATTGATGTGCAGGCGTCGCCCACCGCTCGATAACCCCGATCGCAGGCCCAGCCAGAACCACTGAAACTAGAAGTGAGGGATGCATTTGCAGGCGCCTCGATTGATGTGCAGGTGTCACCCACCGCTCGATAACCCCGATCGCAGGCCCAGCCTGAGCGGCTGGAATTTCCTGTAAGGTAGCCGTTTGCTGGCACATTGATTGCCGTGCAAATTTCGTCGACTTGTCGATAGCCTCTATCGCATAACCATCTATCGCCTGACACCGCACTCAGATAGGCGTTCGCTGGTAGCAATACCAGATCACACGTGCCTGTGTTCTGTTTGTAGCCGTGCTTACACTTCCAGCCGGGACCGTACGACGAGCCTGTCAGATAGGCATTTTCGGGCAATGACACCAACTTACAGGCGCCATCGATCTTTCGAAAACCCCTGTCGCACTGCCATCCGGTCCGATAGGCATTCGCACTCCCGTTGGCGGGAATCGTGCCCTCAACATCTTGCGCTCTGGCTAACCCTATCGAGGCAGCGAAGACCATCAGTGGTATCAGGGCGTATGCGATAAAACCGAGCCCCGGATTAGTTTCGTTCATAGGATTGATCCTTCTGTTTGTGCCGCCAGGCGTTTGTTTAACCAGCGTGTACGGCCATTGAATAACTATTTTGGTTAATATATTTTAATTTAACCCTAATTTGTTAACCATAATTAGTTACTTAACTTGATTAGTCAAGTAAGTTGTGGAATTATTTCCATAATTAACCGGTTAGGCCATTTTGGAAAAAGAAGCAATGGATGTCTGTTCTGTCATTAAGACGCGTCTTGAGGAGCTTGGGCTTGAGCAGAAGGATCTGGCTGCGGCCGCTGAAGTGACAGAATCCTACATATCGCAACTGTTGACCCGCAAGAAATTGCCGCCGGCGCCGGATCGAACAGACATCTACGAAAAAATTGATAAGGCCCTGGAACTCTCGAATGGCGAGCTAGCAAGATTGGCACTCGCACAACGCATGGATGCGCTGAAACGCAATTATGAGGAACCCCGAGGCGCCCTGCTAAAGGAAACCCGCAAACTAATCCTACGCAAGTGCATCGCGGCCCGACAGAAGGACATTAGGGCAATATTCGAGAGGGAACCATTTGGCGAACTTGAACAACTGGTAACGCAGAAGCTTCTGGATGTCGTCAGCCGGGTCGCGCGATCGGAATTGAACAATCAAGCGTGGCTCAACGAGGTCGCTAGGCACGGAAACAAAAGCCATGAAAAAATCCGGAGCATTATTCTGGATTTCCTCGATACAGATATCTTCAATATTTCAAAACAGAGCTGCTCTTCTTTTCTGGATCCGCTGATCGCTCGTTGGGATATCGACCTCGCAACTTTCGATATGGAAATCACGCTGAACGAAACGCTCGCCCCTGGGCAACCAAAGAGGTTCGCATTTGTTGAGAAAGACTATGACTGTCCACGCGAGGATGAGCCGGGACTCACCGACTTCCTGCAGGATGCCGTGCTGTGTGACGATCTTTCCAAAGAGGAACTCGAGTTTTTGAAAAAATTGAGGTTTACAAACAAACGACCTAACAAACTCTTTTTCTATCGGGCGCTTCAGAGCCTCCGGGATCCACTGCACTTTCTAACCGCAGAGGGATAACGCTTAGCAGGCGAAACTCATCCGTACTAGTAAGTAGATAAATCAGTCAGTGGATCTGCTTCCCCGGTGCAATGCAGGATGATGCCGAAAGCGTCGACCTCATGGTACCGTCAACCAGAACACCACCTGAGCCATTGCCTCTTTTCGCTGGGAAGGATTCCAGTTCAATAGCGCTCAATCAGCGAGGAAGCCAGTGAAGACCACATGCCGTGAACTGTCGTGTGTACCCGTTCATGAGTGAACGGATTTGAATGGGATGCTCAAAGCCACGAACAGTATTTTCGCGGGCAATAGGCGGGAATGTCGACAGTTCAGCAGGCTCAGTCGACGCAATCAGAGAGAATATCTACTCTCAATAGGGTCATTACATTTCCTATCCTTTCCAATTTAGCCGCGCGGGCGCACAACTCGCAAATACACGATAAATGGCAACAAACTTGAAGAAAAATGCTCTCAGGCTATATGACGCTTATAACTACCTATTTGACTCCAGCAAAAATCCGCTGCGGCATATCCGAGATATCCCCAGTAGGCTTTTTATAATGATCATCCTCGCTACCATTTGGAGTGGGACGTTCACTGTCTATCTGGGAAGCATTATTCATTTCGGTATCGGCGTCGCTGCACACATTATTTTGTTGCTCATGATGTTTTTCACCGCTGCTGCATTCTACGATGCCGAGAAAAACGGCAGTTCCTGGCTGCTGCGCCTCCGCAAAGAGCAGAAGCGCTGAATTCCACTGCAGCGAAGCGGAGGCGCCCGCAGGGTTCAATCGCCAGAGGCAATGGAGATTGAAGGCAATCCGTCTGGTCCTATTAATTTCTTAAGCCTCTGTTTTTATTTAACTTTATTTTTTCAGAATCGTGCGTCTTGACATGTTTCTATGCGCGGACACCACCGCCGAAAGGTAATGATCGGGCCGTTCGCTCTTCTTCACCAGGGTATTGGGTAGCGTCTTTGACTGTCGCAGGTGGTTAGGGAGGTCATTAGTGCTACACTGCATTAAGCCTCTTCTATCTGACTCTCTATGTGCGGATGGTTATCACCACCACAGGAGTCAACGCCATCACTGCATCCCTTCAAATTTTTGTCGCCGTGTTAGAGCCTCAGAAATGAGGAAGACCAATTACTCTTTTGAAAAAAAGCAGCGCGAGATAGCCAAGCAAAAAAAGAGAGAAGCCCAGCGCTGTAGAAAAACCGAAAAGGCTAGCCAAAGTGATAAAGAAGAAAGCTCCATCAGCTTCGTCCGAAGCGAAGCGTGAAGCTATTGCCGAGGAAACTGAAACGTTTCTGAGAGCTGGCCACGAAATTAACCGCATACCATATGGTGTATCGGGTCTGGATCCAATGGGCCGTGGTAAGCCCACGACACATGGACAAGGCAAAAAATAGGGCTATGGAGCTATGCCTCTGGCGGACTTTTGTAGGGAATAGTTACGTGGGTTCTGCGCTGACAGGTTGAGTGGGCTACCGTGGCGTTGACTCAGATATGACTGCGCAAAGACGCAATGGGGGACATTATGGAATCTTACGAACTCCGCGAGAAATTGCTCGTAGCAGGATCGTTATATATGCGTAATCAAATCGTCGATCGGCTTTGCCGATGGCACCGTTGTCGCGACGATAAAGAACTGCTGCTGGCCCCAGGTATAGTGGAGGAGCTGGTTGACATTGAAGACCGCAGCAGCAGCAGCGCCGCCGCCTAGGGAAAACCAAGTGCACGATGAATTACTGGGCAAGATCATCACTTCTTTGATTCAGTTCACACTGACTAAAGAATCAAAACATTACTTCGATACTGTCGATCTTCTGGATGAGCTGGTGCTGGAAACCACGGGGCCACAAGACGATATTTTAAGCAGTTGGGAGTCGGCTTTGATGGGAGTGGTATTTGACGAAAACGGAGACTCAATTCCTTGCTACAGCTCTGCCAGAGTGGTTGAGCAGTACCTGGCTAAAGGTTGCTCTAAAGAGGAAGCAGCATCAGCACTGTTTTCTGCAAGCGAGGGCCTCAAGATGATGTGGGTACACCCAACTACATCAGCAGACACGGAACCACCCGCAGAAAGTACAACCCTCAGACTGGTTTAAGCCGGGTAAGTCTTTTTATGCCGGCTGCATGACTAGGTCTTCGTGAAAACCCCAATCTGGGCGTTAATCGTCACAATCACAACAGCAGTTAGCCCCCCCGGAGGGGATGTCCTGTTCCTTATGGCGAAGGAGAACCCAACATCAATATTGATGCCGGCGAAGATGGGAATATCTCAAAAAAATGCCTGGAACGCTTAAAATAGATTCTGCAAAAGTGGGGGCGCCATGGCTCCAGAGTCGGCGTCATTTTCACTCCTCACGGTTCACCCGTCGCCCAGTCCGTTCCGCACCCAGATCGATGCGAGCGTCAGCCGATAAGCGATTACCAAACCAAAAAAACACCCACTAAACGTTCCAGCGTCGACGTGTGTTTTGGTGCGGCCAATCGGCCTTGACATGATAGAGGGCGGCGGTTCGACCAAATTCGACTATTGGAGCATTTGCCACCGAGCGCCGTGGGCGCGAAGCCCGAAGGGACGAAACAGGCTTGAGCCTGTTTTGGGTAATCCGCCTTGTCCTACCAACTATTTAAGCATCTGTTTTTCTTGACCTCTCTGTTTTCCTACAACTCAGGTTTTGGCTGTTTGGCGGCCTCGCAATATACTCCTACCATTGCACTGCACTGACGAGCATTGGCTCCGCGGGGGTTGCGAGTGGCGATACGAGTGATCGGCGGAGGCATCATAGGTCTCAGCGTGGCTTACCATCTCAGCCTTAAAGCTGAAAACATCACGGTATTCGAAATCGACAAAAGCTACGAGCAGGCTAGCTTTGCGCGTAGCTGTGGCGGCCTAAGAAGCCAGTTCAGTACCCCCGCCAACATTGCTATGAGCCTCTACAGCATCGATTTCCTCAAAACGCAGACTGACGTTTCCTTTAAGTCCAACGGCTATCTCTTGCTATTCGATGCCGCTCGAACCGGAGACCACGATCAAAGCCTCATGCTTCAACAAGAGATGGGCGCCAGCACAAAGTCTCTCGATCCCAATGAGCTAAAAGTTTTGTTTTCAGATCTCAATACCGAGGGCCTTTACCGGGGATGTCTAACACATGACGGATCCGAGGGATGGATCGACCCGATAAGCTTGCACACTTGGTACAAAGAAAAATGCTTTCACGCTGGCGTCAAATTTGTATACGGCGACCATCGCGACTATCCCGCTCGAACCTCAGATATCACCGTGGTTTGCGCCGGTTACTGGACACGAGACGTAGGAAAATATTTTGGTGTAGAGGTGCCCGTGAGAGGCGAGAAGCATACTGTCTTTCAGATAAAAACAGAGCGTCCCGTCTGCGCCGAGCTACCGTTAGTCGCCGATCTTTCAGCGGGTATCTATTTCAGGCCTGAAGGCGAGGGCTACATAGCAGGCTACGAGGGTAACAACGAGGGCGAGGCTGATGATCTCGAGCCTGCCTGGGACAGTTGGGATGAGGTTTGGGGAAGGTTATACCACCGGTTTCCAAGCATCTTTGACAAGGCCAAAATGACGGGGGCATGGGCCGGTTATTACGACACCAGCCAAGCGGACCA
>CAXPOA010000210.1:0-3182 GCA_964218505.1 Luminiphilus sp. | reverse complement strand
TTTCCTCCAAGGCCTTGCCGTAGGCCTCATGAATCGAGGCACCGCTGTGTTGGGACATTCCCTGTCTCCTGCTCATCACGTGGCCCCAATACGGCCATCTACTACGAGCAATCATCAACGAGATGCGGGTTGCGCGATTGCCGCGCTCCGCCAACGGTTTGGCTAAACGCGCCAATAAGAAGGTTTGTTATTCATTCTCCAGCTCTCTCGGCATATCGCGGTGTTGCTGGAATGGGGTTTCAACTTTAAATATGGCACGGTCGGTGGGGCCCACGATGATGCAGTTGAGGCGGATATGAGCAAGGTACGCTCTCAGGTCAACGGTGGTAACTTCACGGTATCTCCCGTGACAGGATCAAATAAACGCCATGGGTCCCCTGAAGCTGCACTCAGGGCGTCGGGGAGTTCTGCTGTAATAACGCCATCATTAAATTTAGTTTTAATCGAGCTATCGCCGATAAGGATTGTTGCTCCCCTTGGTGAGCATTGTGTGTGTACGCTAAGCCGCACTTTTTCGCCGATTGGTTTTTTTTGAACGCGGTCTATCCGGCAAAAAACATTGGATCGCTGTCCATTTTCGGTGAGGGCTGGTGGCGGTCGCTTTTCTACTTTCATCGCGCCGATCACTTGACGACCACCTGTGTCTGTATCGAGAAGGGCGACTTCATGTTCCCCTGTTGCTGAAATTATTTTCTGCAATAGGTCTCCGTAGACAGCGCCCGTAACGACATTTGACTTCCAGGTGGTCTTAATTAACTGTCCAGAAATCTCAATCTTTGTGGTGGCCGGTAGGGGGCCGTCGGTTGATATCCATATGCCGCCATGTCCATCGGGTTGTTCATTGAAAACCTGCCCAACAACTGTTTTGCGGGGGCCAAATCTGGGATTAACCGCAAATTCGTTCTGATTTTCATTTGCTATCGCTGACTCCTCTACGGCCGGCGCGTACATCAGTGCGCACAGGATGAGGTCTGCTTCCGTCTGACTCATCAGAATTTCGTTGAGCTGTGTTGTTTGGCCATCGATGATTTCTTGATGCATCGTGGCTTGAAGCGCAGTGACAAGTGTCGCCTCAGTGCTGAACGCTTTTGGCACCGTCGCCAGACGCTCTAGCAATCGATTTTCGGCTTGCAATACCAGCCTAGGATTTGGGTCTTTAAAAGCGCCGTAAAAACCGGGGACTCCTCGCATCTGAGAAATAACCCCAATCAAAAGTTGTCGAGGCGTGGGCGGGTCTTGCGAGAGATATTGATATACAGCGCTAGGAATGCCAATCGCGATACCACCTGCTAATAATCCGGTTGTAAAGTTTCGCCTCGGGAGTCTCATACCGTGTCCTCGTCTCCTGCTAAATGCGCCGCCAGACGACAAGCCAACGCCGTGATAGTCAGCGTGGGGTTGGAAAAGCCTACCGAGGGAAAAACCGAGCTTCCTGCGACATATACGTTAGGTGATTGATGAATCCTACAGTGTTCATCGACTACTCCCGTCTCGGTATTGGCGCTCATTCTGGTGGTGCCCATATGATGCCAGCCATTACCGATCCGAGCGGTCATGGTCTTTTGATTCACGGGTTTTTGAAGTTTTAAGCGCCCGGAATGCGTTAGATGCAGATACCGGTTCAGATGCGAAATCGACGCGTCGAGCATTTTAAAATCGTTGGCATTAAAGTCCCAATGCAGATTTAAACGCCTGACTCCCAAACTGTCCCGGCGGTCACTCAGCGTGATTCTGGATGTGCGGCACGGCGAGGGTTCCCAGATGATTGAGGCGCGGTAACCGCCAATTTGATCCTCGCTCTGCTGCTTTGTTACCCAGGGATTAAGGGCGTAGGCACTGTCTATCCCCGTAATTTTTGGCACCGGCCTGAGCATTAAGCAGCAGTTGATCAAGCCCTCTGTTGCCAAAAGTTCTTCTTCAATCGCCAGTACGGGCATTACGAGATCTGGCTGCGCACCAAATTGTTGGTAGCGTAGATCTGCCCGAGCGAGGACTTGACCAACCTGCCATCCTGCGTGGTCCATAAAACCGCGTCCCAGCCAGTCGGCCGTCTGCCATGGAATGGATTTGTTTTCGTCGGCACAGGCTAAGAGAAATCTAGCGTTCTCAATGCCACCCATGGCCACGACAAACTGTTCCGCCCGTACGGTTAGCTCCTCACCATCTAGGGACCTGGCGGTGAGCGATGTCGCTCTGCCGTCAGAGGCGCAACTGAGTTGCACAGCAGTGGCATTCAGCACACAGTGCAACTGAGACTGCTCCGATACGTCATGCAAATAGACTTCACCGAATCGAGTGGGCGGGGAGAATCGAAAGTATTTCGTGGTGACCCCGTATTCAGATGGCAGTAGCTGGCTGGCGAAATCAGGCGCTACGCCTTCGTAATACTCCGGTTTATCAATTTGTAGCCAGCGGTGGGCATCTGCATACCAAGGTAACAACGTCTCGTGTCTGATCGGCCACCCGCTGTGGGGTATATGGGCTTTCGCCATGAAATCTATCGGATCAAGCGGTCGACACCACCCCCCCCAGTGCCCACTGGTGCCGCCAAAATACCGTAGCCGAGAGGGTTGCAGAGGGTATTTTCGGGTACCGGACACCAAACCCCGATAGAGGTCCAACGCTTGATCATCGGGAGGCGTGAGCCCGCCTCCCTCAAGGAGCACTACTGATTTCCCACGCTTGGCCAGCTCCAACGCGCAGGTTATGCCCGCGGGACCAGCCCCAATAACACAGCAATTAGTCTCTAGAGTCGACGCGGCGACATCAGCAATTGATGCGTACAGCAAGCCATAGCCTTTTCGTGAAGCGAATGTTCCGAAAGTCTACAACAGTAGGGCGCTCAAGAGAGGCTTGCGGTCGCTTTAAAGCCCCGATAAGAACGCCCTGAGTTTCAATGGCCGTAAGGGCTTTCCGAGCGCGATACGCGTAATTCGATCTTCAGGAATCGCCTCGGCCCAGCAAAGCCTGCCTCACCAACGGCAACTGATCGTTACCGAAATACAACCGCTCATCGATAAATAGGGTGGGAGAGCCATAGGCGCCTCGGGCAATGGCTTCTTCGGTATTGGCCCGCAGTCGATCTTTGACCGGCTGTGTCGAGGCCTGCTCCAGCAGTGTTTTTCCCGCCAAGCCGCACCCATCGGCAATGCCCATGATGATGTCGGGGTCGTCGATGTTGT
>CAXPOA010000209.1:0-2729 GCA_964218505.1 Luminiphilus sp. | reverse complement strand
TCGGGCGTGAAGCGTACGCCGGAGGGTGAGCATAGCGAACCCATCTTTACTACCTCCAGTTTTGTCTTTGAGAGTGCCGAGGATGCTGCCGCGAAATTCATCGGGCAAGACGGTGCCAATGTTTACTCGCGATATACCAACCCCACCGTAAGGATGTTGGAGCAACGCCTGGCTGCACTTGAGCAGGCGGAGGCAGCAGTTGCTACTGCCTCAGGTATGGCAGCGATACTCTCTGTGTGCATGGCGTTTTTACAGGCTGGCGACAGGGTCGTGTGTTCCCGAGACGTTTTCGGCAGCACAATTGGATTGTTTCAAAACTACATGAGCAAGTTCGGTGTCGACGTCTGTTTCGTGCCACTTACTGACGTTGACGCCTGGGAACGTGAGGTTAAGCCCGATACCAAGCTCGTGTTCTGCGAGAGTCCATCGAACCCCTTGTGCGAGGTTGCGGACCTTGAAAAGCTCGCGGCAGTCACACACCGAGTTGGTGCTAAATTGGTGGTAGATAATTGTTTTTGCACGCCTGCGCTTCAAACTCCGCTGACATTTGGCGCTGATATCGTTATTCACTCTGCGACCAAGTATCTGGACGGGCAGGGCAGGGTTCTTGGTGGTGCTGTGGTCGGGTCGGCCGAGGACATGGCCGCGGTGACAGCGTTTGTGCGTACGTGTGGCCCCGCGATGAGTCCTTTTAATGCTTGGGTTGTGCTGAAGGGCTTGGAGACTCTCTTTCTGAGGATGGAAGCCCACTCGAGTAATGCTCAGAACCTTGCTGAATGGCTATTATCACAACCCCAAGTTCTTGGGGTGCATTATTCCGGTCTGCCGGATCATCAGGGACATGCCTTGGCATGCAGGCAGCAGAGCCATTTTGGTGGTGTTCTCTCCTTTGAACTTGAAGGAGGGCGTGATGCGGCCTGGCGCTTCATCAATGGGACCGAGTTAATGTCTTTGACTGCGAATCTCGGAGACGTGAAAACCACCCTGGTGCATCCCGCGACCACCACCCATGGCAGACTGTCCGAACAACAGCGCAATGAGGCAGGTATCACCGAGGGTTTGATACGAATTGCGGTTGGTCTCGAGCATATCGATGATCTTCGCAAAGATTGCGAGAGAGGATTCGCCGCCCTCTAACAGGATGCGAAGAACAAGGAGGTATTCGCATGAAATCTATTATTGACCGCGCCGTCACAGCAGTCGAAAGGCGTGTACTTGGTAAAACGCATGAGGTAAGAACTGCGGTCGCGTGTTTGCTCAGCGGCGGGCATCTGTTACTCGAGGATTTGCCTGGGATGGGCAAGACGACGTTGGCCCATGCTTTGGCAGAGGTCATGGGTCTTACCTATTCCCGGGTGCAGTTCACGTCAGATCTGCTGCCCGCGGATATCCTCGGCCTGTCAGTCTACAACCGCGGTTCCGAGGCCTTTCAGTTTCAGCCCGGACCAATATTTAATCAGGTACTACTAGCGGACGAGATCAACCGTGCTACTCCGCGAACCCAGAGCGCTTTACTCGAGGCCATGTCAGAACATCAGGTTTCGGTCGACGGGAAAACCCATCCATTACCCACCCCGTTTTTTGTGATCGCTACTCAAAACCCCATTCATCAGACCGGCACGTATCCGCTCCCGGAGTCTCAGCTTGATCGCTTCTTGATGAAGTTGTCTCTTGGGTATCCTGATAGCGCAGCTGAACGACAGCTTTTGCAGCGAGGGGCCCAAGAAGTTCCAGAGCCCATTGCAGCGGTGATTGAGCCTCCACAAATCGAAAAGATTAGATTGCGAGCGGATGGGGTCCACTTGGCTGACAGCCTAATGGGCTATCTTGAGAGGCTCATCGCATTCACTCGGGAGTCGCCTGAATTCGCAATGGGGCTGTCGCCGCGGGGCGCAATTGCATTGGTGGCAGCAGCTCGCACCTGGGCGGTCATGGCGGATCGCGACTATCTGCTTCCGGATGATATTCAGACGATGCTCAGTCCTGTGGTTAGCCATCGTGTCATTCCGAGTTCAGATTACGCGGGTGATAGCGACGCCCTGATCGATCTGATGTGTCAGCGTGTCGACATTATCCCTGACTAAAACGTTAGGATTAAGCCGTCGCTGGGGTGCACTTTATGACCGCTGGCTTCGGCGGCGTCTTCCACGCTCTGATCGCATCATACTGGAACAGCGTCGGCTTTTTATCTTCCCCACGCGCCGAGGTTTTTTCTTCATGCTAACCCTGCTGGTTATGCTACTGACGGCGATTAATTATCAAAACAACCTGGTCTACGGGGTGACCTTTTGGCTGTCCATGGTATTTATCGTCACGGTGCATTTTACACACGGTAACCTCATGGGGCTTGTACTCCAGAGGCGGGGGGGGTTGCCCGTCTTTGCTGGCCAGCGTGCCGAGTTTGTTATTCGCTTGTTATCCGGCAAAGGGCAGGGTCACCGGTCTGTCCGTGTCAGCTGGGAGGGATCTGAGGTTTTTTCGGATGTATTGGGTGAGCAGCCGGTTGATCTATCGCTCTTTCAGCCTACAGGACAGCGTGGCTGGCATTCTCCAGGTCGCATCAAGGTAGAGTCGACGTACCCCCTTGGGTTGCTAAGATGTTGGACTTTCGTTGATCTTGGATTACGGACCCTCGTTTGGCCAAAGCCCCTGCCATGTACCCTCGACCAGACGTCGAGCCTAGAGCAACCTGTTGGTGCAGTCGGCCATGGACCAGGTGACGACGATTT
>CAXPOA010000208.1:0-3816 GCA_964218505.1 Luminiphilus sp. | reverse complement strand
GACGGCATAGCGCCCAAGCAAGAGGGTAACTTTGTTCGCGCTCCTCGCTCGTTCCCAGTGACGTTCACACCCAGCTGAAGAGATACGGACAAACTGTATGCTGCCGGTGCCTGATACAAATAGGCTGGCACGAGGTGGCCTCAACGATGTTTATCAACTGGCAGCGACTCGCTAGTCTTGCCATCGCACCCTTCGATTTCCATCTGACCACAGGATGGTGATGGTTCTGCTTGTAAATCGCCACCCATCAGGAGTGCGGAGCAGCTCGTCATCGTAGCGACCGCCCATCTCGAAGTGTTCGCCGTCAACTACCCCCTCTTTGAACATATGCACTGTGAAATAGCATCCTGCTGTGGCGCGGTCTCCCGCAATTTCGGCCCATTGATTACCGTTAATGTGCTGAGATGACGTTAGAGGCTGTAGGGCGTCTCGAATGGTGTTCTTTAGCGCCTCAAGGTTGTCCGTAGATCCAGTGACAAAGTTGTATGTCGCATCGGGAGTGAACATGCCATCGAGTTTGTCGTAGTGGCCCGAGTCGATGGCGTATGAATAGCGATTTTGCAGTTCCCGAATGTGCTGTTTGTCCGAAATTTCCTGGTTAACAGCGGCCATTTTTCAGCCCTCTTAAAGGTCGTCGTTTCAAATTCTTGGGCTGACCGACCGCTCAGTCACCCACCTCTGCGAAACCGGCGGGGCAGCTGCCAGAGGGTGATGCTGCTGGTGAGGCGGCGACCGATAGCGAGCGGGCCCAGTCAGGTGCCGCAGATAGTGGCAATGGTCCGGTGGTAATGCTGAACCGCCGGCTCGTTTTTGCCGATCAGAAAGCTCTCGTTGGCACCTGCGTGTAGCGCGCCCTGTACAGTGGCCACAAGTGCATAGTCCTCGTCCCTGACTGCTTGCAGCGTCATCTGGCTAAAGCTTTCTATCGTCGCCTTCTCTTCGTCGGTTGCGGGCGCCTCAGCGCTCAAGATGAGCTGCCGGGTGACGGTTGTGGTACTGGTCTCGCCGGGGTAGACGAACCCGATCAGACACTGGCCCCCCAAGATCGCGGAAATGGAGAGATTGGGGAACACCGAATGCACAACGCGGATGTAAGACTCGGGCGCCTCCCAGTTCTCAGGTGCGGTCTTGTTGAGCTCGGTGATATCTTTTCTGGCAATGACCATCCGTTGGTGTGCGCCCCAGGTATCGTGCACCAAAAGGTTTCCCACCGTGTAGGGTCCCACCGTTTTGCCGTGCACACTGTCGTGGTGGTAGACCTCTAGGTAGCCATCTAAGGTGGCTTTCCAGCCCGCGCCGGACAAAAAGCGCTCCGTATAGAGGTGCCACTGCTCGAGATTTTGATGTGCCAGCTTCTCTGCGAATTCTCCTAGCCAGTTATCCAAATCAAGAGGCTTCCCGGGCGTAAGGCAGGCAAAAATGACACCCGAGCGCTCGTCACATGGCAGCTCCGCCAGTCCCATGCTGGCCCGATCGACCTCGCCGAAACTGTCTTCTCCGTAAACGCCGATCAAGTCGCCTTTATTGCTGTACGTCCACGCGTGATAAGGGCAGCTAAATCGAGACTGGTGACCTTTCTCGGCGGCGCAGACTTTGGCTCCACGATGCCGGCACACGTTAATGAAGCAGTGCAGCACGCCTTCCTTGTCCCGAGTGAAGAGTAGGGGCTTGCCCATAATAGTTTGCGTCAGAAAGTCACCCGGCTTGGGGATTTCCAGTGACAGAGCCACCGCGATGGGGGATTCAAAAAACACCGCCTGACGCTCTGCCTGAAATTGCGCCTCATCGGTGTAAGCAGTGACTGGAATCTGCATTTGAGAGGGCGCCTGATCCGTGGTGCCCTCATTAAAGTGCTTCAGCGCGCGCGCTGCTAATTCCTGTGCGTCAGACATGGTCTACTACCAAAATAAAATTCTCCCCCGGGGTGTCAGAATCGGTAAGTTGCGCTTGCTGTGAATAGTCTCGGGTGTCCGTGTGTGCCAATAATAATTTCCGCCGGCTCTGTACCAATGAGGCCACCAAATCCGAAGTTCGGAAATGGTTCTACGTCCGTGTAGTAGCGTTCATCGAATGCATTATCAAGGTTGAGCATGATCTCCCAGTTGTTAGAGGCGAGCCCTACCTGAATATCCATCACCGTGAATTCAGGGTTCTCGACTGTGCCGCCAGAGGGCTTGCCGCCCTCCATGGTGCCGTTGTGGCTGAGTTGCAAGTTCGCAATGAAGTCGAAGTCCCCAAAGGCCGGCATCTGAAAGTTCGCCGTCACACTGGTGCTGTGCTCGATAATCTGCGGGGGTGTTTGCCCTCCAAGGTTAGCGCTGCCATCGGGCAGAATAGTATTGCTGTCCCACTCGGCATCGATGTACCCGTATGCTGCTGCGATTTGCAGGTAATCACTGGCTTGCCAGGTGAGCCCAAATTCAATGCCGGTTTGCTCGGAGTCGCCAATATTTTCAATGCCGTCAATTAATGTACCGTCACCACTGGGATTGGGGACGATGAATTCAAATTGTCGGTTGTCATAGTCAATGAAAAACAGGGCGGCGGTTGCCTGAACTCGACCATCTGCCAAGGATCCCTTCCAACCCAGTTCGTACTGAACGGCTTCCTCCGGATCAAAGCCGGCAAGTGTTTTTTCTCCGTTTGGTCCGTATACAGGGGGCGCTCCGTCTGCAATGCCGACCCAACCGCCCGGTTCAAAACCTTTTGACACCGTGAGGTAAGCCATAGAGTCGTTGTTAAAGTGCCGTGTCAGTGAAAGCTTAGGCAGAATTTCCACGTCATCTTTAGAGGCTGAGTGCCCGATATCGACGGCTTCCTCATCGGACTCCCATCGATCGATTCTAAGTCCAAAGCCCCATTCCCAGGCCCCAACTTCATAGGTGACGTTGCCGAAGGCCGCCAAATTGCCTTTTTCTTCCCTGCGCGTTTCGAAAGGCACTTCCACGTGGACCGACGGGTCGTCGGCCTCGAGAATAATCCACCCAAAGTCGAGATAGGAGTTCATGGTCTCTTCGAAATCCATGAGATAGACCCCGCCAACCCATTGCAGCGGCCCATCTGAATTGGATGAGAACCGGAATTCCTGTGTTAACACCTCCATAGTCTCCGGTCGGAAGGTATTGAAAAACCAAAGTTGTGTGAGATCGACGTCAGTATGCCGATCACTTTCGGTGTCGGTATAGGAAGTGATGCTTTTGAAGTCAAAATTGTTGAATTCGGCGCTGATCTCAAAGCGGGCGCCAAATGTCTCTCTTTCGTGAGTCGGGTTTAGGTTGGTATCCAGAGTGAATGGATACTGGAGATTGCCGGGCGTACCCATTTCCCGAGCCCAATTGTTAACCGGGCCATCGTACTCGTTGTATCGCGCCGATGCAGTGATGCTGACACGGTCCGAAATGTCACCGTGCAGGACTAATCGCCCGCCAGATTGCTCGTAAGCTCCGACATCTTCAGGTTGGTTGGAATCCACTCCAAATACAGGCGATAGCGACCCCGGATTGGTCATGAAACCGTCATCCTCGCGGGTGAAGGCAAAAGCCCGAAGTGCCCACTTGTCTGACAGAGGGATGTTGATATCACCCTCAATGTCCCAAATGCCTTGTTCTCCAGCGAGAACCTTTAGTCTGCCTCCCATCTCTTCGGTTGACGGCGTTTTGCTGACATATTTGACCGCACCGCCGATGTTGCTACCGCCATACAAAACGCCTTGCGGGCCTTTCAGAACCTCTATCCGCTCGATATCGCCAAAGCGAGAGGAGGCGTCGCTGAAGAGTTGCACGTCGTCGAGATAGAAGCCCACCCCTTGGGTCATGC
>CAXPOA010000207.1:0-2088 GCA_964218505.1 Luminiphilus sp. | reverse complement strand
AGGCGGGACTCCGGCTCCAGGCCCCAGGCCTTGTCGAGATAATCCTCTTCCAACTCATCCGCCTCGTTCAGGGAGTCAAAACCCTCGCGAACAATCACGTGACAAGTCGTGCAGGCGCAGGACATTTCGCAGGCGTGTTCAATAGCGAGCCCAGCGTCAAGCAACGCTTCACAAAGTGAAACCCCCTGCTCCGCCTCCACCAAAGCGCCCTCGGGGCAAATATCCTGATGCGGTAGTACAACTACCCGTGTCATTCGCCAACCTCCTGTTCCAATGCCTCGAGAGAAATTCCCCCGAGTGCCTGCTGAATACTCCGATCCATCCGCCGGGCGGCAAATAACTCCGACACCTTGCCGGTGTGCTCTACAGCAGATCGGATGGCTTCTACATCATCTGCATCTATCCTAGCTTCAAGAGCCGCGACAGCCGTCAAAAGATCATCCCGCTCGGATTCATCCAATAGATCTCCGTCAGCGTTCAGCGCCGCCTGAATGCCGGTAATGAGTTGTTCCGCATCAACCCGCGCCTCGGTTAACTGCCGGGCCAGCATATCGGTGCCAGCATTTTCATAACCTGCACGGAGCATCTCCGCAATGGTGGTATCCTCAAGACCGAAAGACGGTTTGACCACCACGTGCGTCGT
The DNA here is from genome assembly GCA_964218505.1 of Luminiphilus sp. GTDB lineage: Bacteria > Pseudomonadota > Gammaproteobacteria > Pseudomonadales > Halieaceae > Luminiphilus. The sequence goes on along the minus strand of CAXPOA010000207.1, from coordinate 1,445 downwards.
CTCTCCGGTGCTCTCCTCCTTTGCCGACACCTCCAGTAGCCCGTCGGCATCAACCTGGAAGGTCACCAGAATTCGGGCCGCACCCGCAACCATGGGCGGTATTCCCGACAATTCAAAACGCGCCAGAGAGCGGCAGTCCTCTACCCGTTCACGTTCACCCTGCACCACATGCACCAGCAAACCCGTTTGCCCGTCTCGCGCTGTCGTAAATTCCTGAGCCCGAACCACAGGGATAGTGGTGTTGCGGTGAACCAGTCTTTCCACCAAACCGCCGTACGTTTCAACGCCTAGAGACAGAGGAATCACGTCCAGCAGGAGCAGGTCATCCTTCCCCCGATTGCCCACTAACAAATCGGCCTGGCGGGCAGCACCCATGGCGACGACCTGATCAGGATCGATATGGGTTAAGGGTTCACGGCCAAACAGGGCTGCAACTGCCGCTATAACCAATGGCATACGCGTAGATCCGCCAACAAGCACAACACGATCTACCTGCTCAATACCGGCATCCGCGATACATTGGCGACAGGCATCCAAACTTCGATTAATCAACTCACTGCAAAGACCATTCAGAGTGGATCTCTCCACCATCACCTTTTTAGCCCCAGCAACGATGTGATCAAGGGATACGGTGCAACTGGTCTGCTCGCTCAACAGCTCTTTCACACCTCGGGCACAGGCGATAGCGTTGCGTCGCTGCCCAGAGGTCAGATCACTCAGTCCCGACTCTGCGAGCAGATGATCTGCGAGGAGTCGATCAAAATCGTCACCGCCGAGGCCGCTGTCACCTCCCGTAGCCAAGACCTCGAACACACCCCGTTCGAGGCGCAAAATGGAGATATCAAAAGTGCCACCACCAAGATCATAGACAGCCACGACGCCCTCATCTGCACTGTCGAGTCCGTAAGCAACCGCGGCGGCAGTGGGTTCATTCAACAAGCGAAGCACGGGCAAGCCAGCCAATTCGGCCGCCTGACGTGTTGCCTGTCGCTGGGCGTCATCGAAATACGCCGGCACCGTAATAACAACCCCGTCAAGTTGCTCAAAGCCGGCCAGACTCGCCCTTGAGGCGAGCGCTCTTAAAATGTCTGCGGATACCTCAACAGGGGTCACCGGACCACGGGTGGTCGCAAACGCTAAGCCCTCGTCGGCAAATTCAAGATAGCCATCGTCAGAGACCTCAGTACGGCCTTTACCCATAAAACGCTTGGCCGAGGCAATGGTGTCTGCTGAGTGCTCGGCAGCCATCGCCACCGCCTCATCCCCGACGATAACCTCAGACTGGCCATAATGAACCACTGAAGGTAGCGACGCGGCGCCCTTCTCATCTGGCAATACCGACAGGCCCTCACCATCAAAATGGGCAATCAGGCTGTTTGTTGTTCCCAGATCTATACCCAAGCCAACTTTACGGGGACCTTCAGCAGGGTTTTCAGACGCACCCG
>CAXPOA010000206.1:0-12455 GCA_964218505.1 Luminiphilus sp. | reverse complement strand
GCCAAGACGAGAACCTTGCGCTCACCATAACCTGCGGTTTGCTGCAAAAATCCTGCGGCGCTGCGGACGGGGTCAATGCCGATAGCGCGTTTTCCTTCCTCTGGCGCTACCCACCGCAAGTCACCATGACTTCCGGCACTGGATAGCTTACAGGCGTCACATTCTCCGCAAGGCCCAGCTCGCTCACCCCGGGCGCAGAGCAGTGCGGCAGCTAGCCACCGAACTGAATTGGTCTTGCCCGTTCCTTTGGGAGCTGACAACAACACGGCATGAGGGATTTTTTTGCTGACCGCTGCATCCAATAACCGATGCATCACCACGGCGTGCCAAGGCATCAAATCACCATTCATTGCCGTTGCTGGCGCGCTCTCAGCCATGATCTAACCATTGATTAAACGCCCCACTCAGTGCCGCCTTAACTTCATCAAGTGTCTTTGAGGCATCGATAACTATCCAACGCGACGGCTCTGCGGTTGCCCGCACAAGATAACCGGATCTCACTCGATCGAAGAACGCCAGCTCCTCCTGCTCAAACCGGTCCAGTGCGGCACGCTCCTGTGCCCGAAGAAGACCTTGAGATGGATCCATATCAAGCAACACGGTCAAATCAGGTCGCCGCTCGCCCTGCACCAAATGCTCTAGATCAGCTATCACCCCTTGATCAAGTTCTCTACCCCACCCCTGGTAGGCGTAGGTGGCGTCCGTGAAGCGATCACAGAGTACCCACTTACCCGCTGCCAATTCGGGCTCAATCACCGTCTCCAAATGCTGTGCCCGCGCAGCAAAAATCAAGAGTAGTTCGGCCATCGCCACAGGTGGCTGGGCATTGGGTCTTAACAAAACGGACCGTAGTTCCTCGCCTAATGCTGTACCCCCAGGTTCCCTAGTGACCACCACCTCAATTCCACGCCCCTCCAAGAGGGATTGAATAAGGTCGGTGTTGGTAGATTTCCCAACACCCTCCCCGCCCTCTATGGTGATGAACTTGCCAGGCACTGGCAGCTGCGCTTTCATGGCGATTCCTTGATTAACCCGGGCGTGGATCGGTAGTCCGCCCTCCGATCAAGTTGATAACGTCGCACATTCTCATTGTGCTGCTCCAGAGTGGCGGAGAACGCATGGTAGCCATCACCACGCCCCACAAAGTAAAGACTATCACTTTGATCAGGATGGAGCGCAGCCTCAATGCTGGCAATCCCCGGCAGCGCGATTGGCGTTGGGGGCAGCCCAACTATTTGATAAGTATTCCAAGCATTTTTCTCGTCGCGCAGGTTTGCACGAGTTAGATTCCCGTTGTAGCTCCCGGCAATACCCAGTCCATAAATGACGGTCGGATCTGTCTGCAATCGCATTCCTCTCTGAAGCCTGCGGCTAAACACTCCCGAAATCTGTGTCCTCTCAGAGCCCACTGAGGTCTCCCGCTCGATAATAGATGCCAAAACAAGCGCTTCGTAAGGCGAGGTAACTGCAACATCCGCTGCCCGCTCATCCCATGCACGGATCAACTCCCGTCGCATGGCCTCGTGAGCCCTTTTGAGAATGTCGAGATCTGTATCCCCAGCGGTAAATTGATAGGTTTCCGGGAGGAACCATCCCTCAGCAGAGTTGGCCATCTCAGTCATGGCGAGCAACCCAGGGTCGCTAGGGTCAGTGATCGTACTCAAAAGCTTCGGCGTGTTTTGCAGTCGATTGATCGCTTCCGTCAGAGTAATACCCTCCGGAAGCGTGACCTGGTAGGTAATAACCACCCCCCGCTCCAAGAGGCTCAGAAGAGACAGCGGGCTAGAACCCGCAGGCACTCTATATTCTCCAGCCTTCATCTTGCGATCGATACCCTTGAATCGAGCCCACAGAGAAATCAGACGCGGATGAGTCAACCAGCCCTCTTTAGAGGCTCGAGCCAATACTTTGGTCATGCTGTCGCCAGCGGATACGCTTATCACCTGATCCTCTGACAGACCTTCAAGAGGCTCGGTTAACTTACCGGTCACCCAGACTGACGCAAGAAAGAATGCAAGGAGGCCTCCGCCGAGGCTTAGCTGGAAGAATCGACGCTTCATCGACGCACGGGCCACGTATCATCCCAATCGTGAATGCGTCCCTCCAAAGCTGTCGCAGCCTCGTGGGAAGCAAACTCACACTCGCCTACTGTTTTTATAGGCCGTATACCTACTACCGCATTGCACAGGAAGGCTTCATTGGCTGCCTCGGCGGTACTTGCGTTACAAGGTTGGATTTCCGCTCTGTAGCCGCAGGCATCTGCAAGCCGAGATAGAATCAATTGACGACGGGTACCCGAGATTCCCGTGGCCACAATCGGCGGGGTATACAGCGTTCTATCGATGCGCAGGAATAAATTGCCGCTGCCACCTGACACCCACTCCCCTTGGTCCGATGTCATGACCACATCGTCATAACCCTGTTGCTGAGCCCATGACGTCGCGAGCACCTGCTCAACACGAGCAAGGAGCTTGGCTCCATGAAAGTGCGGTTGAGACGAAAAGTGTATGGGCGCTATACCCAATCGAGCTGGCTCTGCAACTACCGGCTGGTCAGGAGAAAATCTGGCAATGATTCGAACAGTCGGGTTAACAGGGGCCCGGTAGCCCCTTGGCCCCGACCCTCGAGTCACTGTGACCCTCAGAACACCGCTAGGTGAAGTATCGGCACCGGTTAGCCAGGTGATCGCCGAGCACAGTGCATCAGTTGCAAGGGCACGAGGAGAGTGAAATCCCAAACAACCAAGCCCAGCTTCAAGCCGAGCTTGATGAAGTGAAAAGCACGCCGCCAGTCCATCGCGAACCCGAAGGGTTTCGAAAGCGCCATCAGAGAGATTTAGCCCGCGATCATCCGCAGGGACATATCCACCCTCTACCCCATCGACCCAGCAACGCTCGGTCATCGCCTGAATCAGCCGCTAAAGCGACTGAAAATCACCGACCCGTTGGTTCCCCCAAAACCAAAAGAATTGCTCAATGCATGAGCAATTGAACGCTCCTGAGCAGTGTGAGGTACGTAGTTCAGATCACAGCCCTCGCTGGGGGTATCGAGATTAATGGTTGGTGGTGCGACCTGATCGCGTATCGCGAGGATGCTGAATACAGCCTCAACAGCGCCGGCGGCCCCTAGCAGATGACCTATCATCGATTTGGTAGAGCTGACGGCAAGATCTCTTGCGTGACCGCCAAACACTTTTTTGACCGCCATCGTCTCAGCAAGGTCTCCAGCAAGGGTAGAGGTCCCGTGTGCGTTGATATAACCGATGTCATCGGCATTCAGGCCCGCATCCCGCATGGCATTGGCCATGGCGTCCGCCGCGCCCCGCCCATCTTCGGGAGGTGACGTCATATGGTAAGCATCGCCACTCATTCCAAACCCGGTCACCTCTGCATAGATATTGGCCCCTCGTGCCGTCGCACTTTCAAGAGATTCGAGCATCAGGACTGCTGCGCCGTCACCGAGGACGAAACCATCTCGATCCGCATCCCAGGGTCGCGAGGCGCGCTGTGGCGCGTCATTTCGGGTGGAGAGCGCCCGGGCCGCGGCGAAACCGCCCAGACCCACGGGGGTGGTCGCCATTTCAGCGCCTCCAACCAACATAGCGTCGGCATCTCCCGAGGCGATCAAGCGGGCCCCCAACCCAATATTGTGTGTGCCAGTGGTGCAGGCGGTGACCACCGCCAGATTAGGGCCCTGCATGTTGTACATCACAGACAGGTTGCCGCTGATCATATTGATGATCGCCCCCGGCACAAAGAAAGGAGACATCTTGCGAGGACCGGTCGAATTAATTATTTCATTACTGCGCTCGATAGAGCCGATGCCGCCTATACCCGAGCCAATAGCGCACCCAACCCTGGAGCAATTCTGCTCATCGACCTCGAAACCACTGTCTTTTAAGGCCTGAATGCCGGCCACCATGCCAAATTGAATGAAAGGATCCATCCGTTTCGCATCCTTTGAGGGAATGTAGCCCTCCGCAGTAAATCCTTTCACCGAGCAGCTAAAACGGGTGGTGAACGCCTCAGCATTAAAGGAGGTGATTTCTGCTGCGCCACTCGTCCCGGCTTTGATGGCCTCCCAGCTAGTGGCGACATCTAGACCGACCGGGGTCACCGCACCCAAGCCGGTTACAACGACTCGATTTCCAATCATAGAAACACCTTCATTCTCACAAACTTCCCCTCAAGAGTGTGTGAACCGTCTGCCTGATAAAAGCGGGCAACCGAGCTACATCAATGACTTCTTCATGGAGTCATCGGCAATAAAAAAGCCGCCCTACCCCGTAAGACGGCTCTTCGATTTCCGCCGATGGCTTAAGCGAGGTTTTCGTTGATGTAGGTTATTGCCAACTGAACGGTCGTGATCTTTTCAGCTTCTTCATCTGGGATCTCGGTTTCAAACTCTTCTTCAAGAGCCATAACCAACTCAACCGTATCGAGGGAATCTGCCCCGAGGTCATCAACGAAAGACGCCTCATTGCGAACTTCTTCCTCTTTAACGCCAAGCTGCTCGGCGACGATTTTCTTGACGCGATCTTCAATGCTGCTCATGTTTCCTCACTCTCTTTCAAGTTGATGAAGGGCACTCCCCCGCTCGCGGCAGATTTTACCCGTAATTGCATCCATAATGGAAAACTATTCATGGGGCCTATTAACCCATATACATGCCGCCATTGACGTGTATGGTCTCACCGGTGATATATCCTGCGCTATTACCGGCCAGAAACCCCACAATTGCACCGATTTCAGCCGCCTCGCCCAGTCGCCCGAGAGGTATCTGCTGCAGCATCAGTGTGCGGTTATCTTCGGAAAGCTCTCGGGTCATATCGGTATCGATAAATCCTGGAGCCACCGCATTGACAGTTATCGACCGCGATCCCAGCTCTTTAGCAAGTGCTCGAGTAAATCCCTCGACCCCCGCCTTGGTCGCCGCGTAGTTGACCTGCCCAGCAGTGCCCATGGATCCGACAACCGAGGAAATCGTGATAATTCGACCCCATCGCGCTTTGGTCATGCCGCGAAGGCACGCTTTGCTGAGCCGATACACGGAATTTAGATTTGTATCGATAACCTGAGACCACTCCTCATCTTTCATCCTCATGAGGATGTTGTCCCGGGTAATACCAGCATTGTTTACCAGAATCAGAGGCGGTCCATAACTATCAATAACCTTATTCATAAAAGCCGCTATGTCATCCGCCTGCGTGACATCAAGTCGCAGACCGGCCCCGCCCATAGGAGACAGCCAATCGTTGATAGCCTCAGCGCCTGCGTCGGACGTCGCCGTCCCAACCACGCAGTGACCGCTCTCGGCCAGGGTTTTGGTAATCGCCTTACCAATCCCTCGACTGGCTCCTGTCACTAACGCGACTTTCCGATGTTCGGTCATAAGCCTATTCCTGTGCCAGCTCCGCCAGCGTCGATTTCAGCTGCTCAGGGGTCTCTACGCCATACCCCCTCGCCTCGCGGTTTATGCGTCGGGTTAACCCAGAGAGTACTCTGCCCGGCCCACACTCCACGAAATCGCTACAACCCATCTGCAGCATGGTATCCATGCATGCGGTCCACCTAACCGGGGAAACCACCTGTTCTACAAGCAAGCGCCTTATCGCCTCTGGTTCAACCTGAGGTTCGCCATTGACGTTACTTATTACTGGCATCTTAGGTGCGTTTATCTTCATTCCCGAGAGTTCTTCAGCGATTACGTCTGCTGCGTGTTGCATCATTGGGGTGTGGAAAGGAGCGCTCACGGGAAGAGGTAACACTCGCTTGGCGCCATCCGCCTTGAGCGCTTCCGCTGCCAGACTCACCGCCTCTGCATTGCCAGCGATCACGACCTGACCGGGAGAGTTGAAGTTAACCGCGAGCACTGGGAGACCGCTCTCAGCCGCAATCTGAGCACACGTCTGATTAATCGGTTCGTCTTCTAGTCCGATAACGGCCGCCATCGCGCCTTCACCAACAGGCACTGCTGCCTGCATCGCCTGCCCCCGCAACCGGACCAATCTAACCGCATCCCCAAACCCCAGGGAGTCAGCAGCAACAAGCGCGGAAAACTCACCAAGGCTGTGCCCGGCCGCCACCGAAGGATTTCGCCCACCATGCTGTTGCCACACCCGAAAGAGCGCTGTGCTGGCTGTCAGTATGAGGGGTTGGGTATTTTCTGTGAGGGCCAGGATTTCCGCAGAGTCCGACTGCGCCATCTTCCATAGGTCGAAACCTATCTGATCCGAAGCCTCTGCAAATGTGTCTTTGACGATCGGGTGACAACCACCCATCTCAGACAGCATGCCAACGGCCTGTGACCCCTGTCCGGGAAAAACAAACGCAAGTGATGTCACCTGACCCCTCCAAGGCTCATCATAAGAGTTGCGCACCTAGCGGGACTCGCTCCCGGTCGTTTTGCCAACACCGGTTAGCGACTACCCGTTGAAAGCAGCAGGCTTTATTGCCCACCACACATGGTCACAAACCAATCAGTCGTCGTCGCCAACGTTGACTACTTTTTTGCCCCGGTAAAAACCGTCGGCACTTACATGATGTCGCCGGCGGGTCTCGCCAGATGTTTGATCCACGGTAAGGGTTGATCCATCCAGCGAGTCATGCGCACGACGCATGCCGCGACGTGATCGGGTCTTTTTGTTTTGCTGAACTGCCATAAATGCCTCCATTCGCGACAGCGGCCGATCTGGCCCTGCCCGCTTACACCACTGTAAAAATTCTGGCTCAATGAGCTCTAACTATCCCCTTTCAATGTGGCCAACACCTCAAAAGGGTTGCTTCTGTCTCGTTCTGCGTCCGCATCCACCGCTACAACGTCACCGGCTGCCATAGCAAGGCCCACTTTGACTCCACACTGGTCGTCGCCGTGGTAGTTGAACAAAGGAAGAGCCAACAACAACTCCTCTTCCACCAACTGCCACAAGTCCAGCTCTCCCTCCGTAATAAGAGGCTCGTAACGCACCGGCAGATTGGCCGCCTGCTCGTCGTTCCATACGGCCGCCAAACTGCTCAGTGCATCCACTTGGACCGTTACTGATGTCAAACACCGCTGGCAAGCCATCTCAACTGATCCTGCCACCTTCAACTTAATAATGTAACGGCCTTCTTCATCTCTAAAGCAGTCGGCGATCACGTCAAAAGGCTTGGAAGCGGATACAATGACAGCTGACAGACGTGAGAGTCGATCTGCAGACAGCGCTCCGGATACGGTTACTTGTCGCGCCGCCAGTGTTCGCACCTCAACCGTCTTTGGTAGTGCCCCTGTCGTCATGGCGGCGGATAATACGGGCGCACCGGTGACCTGTCAAAAATAAATAGAGGTAATTCAAAGGGTTTCAGGGTGTAATATGACACATAACAACATGCCTACACGGCTGATTCTTGCCTCCAGCTCACCATATCGGCACAAGCTACTATCTCGCCTGAAATTGGCCTTCGATTGGGCTGACCCCAACATTGATGAAAGCACCCTCCCCGGTGAATCAGCCATGGTCCTGTCTCAACGCCTCAGCCGCCAGAAGGCCCAGGCAGTCGATGGCGAGGACGGCGACCCACTGATTATCGGGAGTGATCAGGTCGCCGCCTGCGACAATCGGCTGCTGGGCAAACCTGGTTCTGCTGACGCAGCCCGCGAGCAATTAGCGTTTTGCTCAGGCAAGCACATCGTTTTTTTTACCAGTATCGCTCTCTGGAGGCCCGCGCACCAGCTGCTACGGGAGGAAATGGAATCGGTGGAAGTGTCCATGCGCACCCTCACCAGCAGAGAGATCGATGCCTATATAGCAGCAGATAAACCGATCGACTGCGCCGGCAGCTTCAAAGTCGAATCCCTCGGGATTAGCCTGTTCAGGTCGGTAACTGCCCGCGACCCAACCGCTCTGGAGGGTTTGCCACTGATAACCCTATCAGCGATGCTGAGAGACGCGGGCTACCCGGTGCCCTAAGAGCACTATTTGCCCGAGGGTAGTTTATTCAGCAGCGCAACCAACTCGTTAGGAAGCGGACTATCAAGGGACACCGCTTCACCGGCAAGCTGAAAGCGCAGATTGGCTGCGTGCAAAAAAAGCCGGGGCAGTTCAAGCGCCCCCGTAAGGGCCTCGGTAGACGGAGTCGAATATTTCTCATCACCTAGGATAGGGTGGCCTGCGTGCCGACAGTGAACCCGGATCTGGTGGGTCCTCCCGGTGATTGGTTTTGCTTCCACCAGTGTCGCCCGCTGAAACCGCCTTAAAACACGAAATTCCGTGCGTGCGCGCTTGCCCGAAGCCGTCACTTTCACGAGCCGCTCGCCGGAGGCCAGCGAGTACTTCTCCAATGGAGCGTCAACGTGAGCGACCGATGAGGGCCATCGGCCTTCTACCAGGCACTGATACCGCTTATCGACTCCATCCTTACGGAGCAACTCATGCAATGCCCTGAGGGTGGCTGCCCGTCGAGCGATCATAATAAGACCCGAGGTGTCCCGGTCGAGACGATGCACTAGCTCCAGATATCGCTCATCCGGGTACATTTGCCTGAGAGTTTCTATGAGTCCGACGTCAATACCGCTACCGCCATGCACCGCCAGACCTGCAGGCTTATCAAGAACCAGCAAATCTGGCTCATCGAGAACAATCCGCTGGGACAAAATCCGTGTCCACTTTGAAGATGCCCTTTGATTGCGCTTCGCGGTCTCTGTCAGCGGGGGAACACGAACGTTGTCATCGGCCGCCAGCTTGGTTTCGGGTTTTACTCGGCCTTTATTGACCCTGACTTCACCCTTGCGAATCGCCTTGTAAACCCTAGCCTTGGGGACACCCTGTAGAACGCGCATTAAATAGTTGTCTATTCTTTGCCCAGCCTCGGCCTCAGTGACGCTCAAAAATCGCACAGGGCTGGTCTCGGGCGGGTTTTGGTCTTTTTTATCAGACAATTGAATCACTTAGTGTTTGGTGGTACTTTCGCCGCGTCCAAGAAGTTCACGACAGAGCGATTGTGGAAGAAACGGCGCGTTAGACACGTACCGACCATGAAGCCAAGCGCAAGTGGACATTAGCTTGATGCGCCGTTGCTGACCAGTTTTTTATGCAACGAGCTTATTCTTTGTCGATGAAATAAATCTTGGGAAACGAATTGGAGGCTGTTACGTCGCCAACGTTCGCTCCGGGGTCACCGAGGAATGACATACCCCGTTTTGAGTCGAGACGCGACGAGGCCAAATTAAACCGCGATGCTAACGATGCGGTGCGATATTGAAAAGCCATTACAGTGATGGCTTACAACGTGAAGCAAGTCGAGTGAGGCCAGTTGCCTCCTCAACCTCCCCGCAAACGGGGTACAACCTGCCTACACGCTGAGGAACGGTCTGTTCCAGCGCACCACGTTCATTGGCAACGCCAACTGGACTAGTGTTATGAAAAAGATGTTAATCAACGCGACTCAACGCGAAGAAGTGCGCGTTGCGCTTGTGGATGGGCAGCGGCTGTACGATCTCGATATCGAGAACCGGGCCCGCGTATCTACCAAAGCCAACGTATATAAAGCGAAAGTTACCCGAGTTGAGCCGAGTCTCGAGGCCGCCTTCGTCGATTTTGGTGCCGACCGTCACGGATTTCTTCCTCTGAAGGAAATCGCCCATCAGTATTACCGTAGCGCCGCGCCCACAGGTGACGGACGAACCCGGATAAAAGATGTCCTCAAGGAAGGAACAGAGGTCATCGTTCAGGTCGATAAAGAGGAGCGAGGTACCAAAGGTGCCGCTCTCACCACCTATATCAGTTTGGCTGGCCGGTACATGGTACTGATGCCCAACAACCCCAAGGCCGGCGGAATCTCTCGCCGTATTGAAGGTGATGATCGCAGCGAACTTCGAGATGCTCTGGCACAGTTAAATATCCCAGATGGTATGGGTGTGATTATTCGAACCGCTGGGGTTGGTCGGAGCGCTGAAGAGCTACAGTGGGATCTCGACTATTTGCTGCAGCTGTGGGGCTCTATCGACACCGCGGCCAACGACAACAAAGCTCCGGTTCTGCTCTTCCAAGAGAGCGATGTAATTATTCGCGCTATTCGGGACTACCTTCGGGATGACGTTGACCAGGTCCTGTTAGATGACAAGGGTGCCTGGCAGCAGGCGTACGATTTTGTCTCAATGGTGATGCCCAAGTATCAGCAGCGCATCAAAGTCTATGAGGATGCCATCCCACTGTTTAATCGATTTCAGGTTGAGGGCCAGATAGAGACGGCGTTCCAGCGCGAGGTTCGATTACCCTCAGGGGGCTCCATCGTGATCGACCCCACCGAAGCCTTGGTCTCAATCGATATTAACTCCGCGAGAGCCACCAAAGGATCCGATATCGAGCAGACGGCGCTGCAAACCAATCTTGAAGCGGCTGACGAAATTGCGCGCCAGCTCCGCCTTCGCGATATGGGTGGACTCATTGTGATCGACTTCATTGATATGGGTTCAAATAAGAACCAACGGGCTGTTGAAAACCGAATCCGAGACGCACTGGAGATAGACCGGGCCAGGGTCCAGGTTGGACGCATTTCCCGCTTTGGTCTTCTGGAGATGTCTCGACAGCGGCTTCGCCCCTCTTTGGGTGAGATCAGCGCCATCGTGTGCCCGAGGTGCACGGGCCAAGGAACCATCCGTGACACCAAGTCCCTAGCTCTTTCGATCTTGCGTCTACTTCAGGAAGAAGCCGGCAAGGAGCGAACCGCCGAGGTCCGCGCAATGGTCCCAGTCGACGTAGCGGCATTTTTGCTCAACGAAAAGCGCAGCGCCGTTAACGATATTGAGACGTCGACCAATGTGCGCGTCTTGATTATTCCAAATCCTCATCTGGAGACTCCGCATTTTGAAGTCATTCGTCTGCGTGATGATGAGGTTGAAGAAGATGCTGTAGCCAGCTACGAGATTGAGCTGGATATGCCTGACCCCGTTGCTATTCGGGACGATGCGGACATGACGCCTGCGGCACCTCAAGCATTAGTGCGGGGTGTTACACCCCAACAACCGGCGCCCAGCGAACCTGCATCTGGCACCTCTGCACCAGCCGTTGTTGCAGCTCCGGCAGCAAAAGCGACATCACCAGGCTTGCTTGGTCGAGTGTGGTCCGCCCTTTTCGCTCCCGTCGAGGAGGAGCAGGTCGAGGCGGTCGCTGAGGAGGCACCGGAAGCGCCCGCAGTCGGCAAGGCCGACACCGGTAGACAGCGCTCGAGGCGCAACCAAACTGACAACCGATCTCGCAGTAAAGATTCCCAACGACGCGAGGACGTTGAACGGATCGATGAGCAGGGCAGCGATTACAACGAGAACTCCGAGGAAGCCGGGGACGACAGCCGTCCCAAGCGCAACCGACGACGACGAGGCAAACGTGGCAGCGGCCAGAAACGCCGAGATGATGATCAAGTGCTTGACACAATCGATCCAGAGGCGCAGAGCGAAGACGATGAGTCCGAAAAGATCGAAGCCGTGGACGAGGCGCCAAGGCACAGGCCAGCTGAAATGCGTAGTGAGGGTCGCAGACGTCGCCAGCGCGGGCCTAAGCCCGAGGCCGAAGCACCCGCGCCAGTAGCCGAGATTGAGTCCGCTGATGCTGGGCAACCTGAGGTCCCTCAGATGGCCACAGACACCAATATTGCGGCACCACAACAAGACAATGGGGGCGAGATTCTAGCGCAGCAAAGCACCGACGACGCGGAAGTCTCTACGCCCAGTGATGCTGACACAGGCGTCATATCCGAGCCCCTCGCGGCCGCGCAAAGCTTAGGCGATGTCGGCGAGGCGATCTCAGCGGACACCGAAATGGCATCACCGGTGGCTTTAGTCACATCGCCATCCTCGCAGAGGAATAGCCGCGATAGCGCAGAGGATCAACCCTTACCGATGGACGCACCTGCCGCGTATAGCCAAAACGGAATCACTGATACTGGAAGAGCCGTGAACGACCCGCGGGTAAGTGCGCGACCGGTTACCACCGTGGAGGTGCACACCGCTCACCTCGCCTTGTTCCCTGAACACGCCGCGCCTCCTGTCAGCGTCATCTCACGAGACATACCGCGCGCTAGCAACGATCCACGGGGACAGCGAGGCAACTCCGATTCCTTGAGTGCCTCCGGTCAAGATGAAATCGACGACATCCCAGATGCGGCTAACCAATGATGCATTGTGAAACGGCCCTCGGGGCCGTTTTTTTTACTCGGTACTAGCTGATTCAGAATCAGACTTGCTACCCACGAGCTGGTCGCTATAATGCGCGCTCCGGTGGGCTGGCTGAGTGGTCGAAAGCGGCGGTCTTGAAAACCGTTGAACCGAGAGGTTCCCGGGGTTCGAATCCCTGGCCCACCGCCACTTTTTTGGTGCCATGCACCCCTACTCCTTCGAGTACTAGATAACGCTAGCGATAATTCTGGTCACGGATGGGGGTTGATCGCGCTTCACTAACCAAGCGGTCAATCGAAGTCGAG
>CAXPOA010000205.1:0-6768 GCA_964218505.1 Luminiphilus sp. | reverse complement strand
CCAGCCGTCTGCCTCAATCGTCTCCTGAGTGGCCTGCTCGTTACCGTAATAACCCTGCATGACCACGCCACCCTTGATCATAAGCTCTCCGATGTCTCCTGCAGGCAGTGTCACAGCGGGATCTTCGGTAGACGCTATCCGTGCTTCAACATAAGGAAGCGCGACACCAATTGAGCCATGCTTGACCGGTCCATTGGATGCGAAGGTGGTGCCCAATCCACCGAGCTCGGTCATGCCCCACAGCTCGATGAGCGGGCAGCCGAACTGGGCCTCAACCTCCTGCATCTTCGGGACCGGCATCGTTTGCCCACCCACGGTGCAACATCGGAGACTGGATAAATCAAAGGAACCCAGATCGGGATAATTCAGCAGAAACATGAACATGGTGGGTACGCCCTCGAACAGGGTCGCGCGGTGCGTCTGGATGCTCTGCAGTATGGATTTCTCGTCAAACGATGGGTGCAGGACCAAAGTCATGCCCGATTGCACAGCACCACTCATGACCACATTGCCGTACACATGAGGGCACGGCAGTGCCGTTACGACGGTATCTCTATCACATCTCTGATGCATCAGAGCCGTCATGGACACATTCAGCAAAATACTGTGGTGCGATAAACAAGCCCCCTTGGGGTGTCCCGTGGTGCCCGACGTATAACCGATTGTCGAAAGTGACTGCGGATCGATCTCCGGTATCTTGAAGCTGTCACTGGCTGCTTCGAGCACCGCGTTGAAGGCCAGCATGCCATCCGGCAATGGCTCATCCCCAAAGGCAATGAGCTCTCGAACGTTGGAGCTCTCCTTAACGTTCTGGATCGACATCGCTTTTTCATATGATGCGATCACAACAGAGGCGCCGCAGTCGTTGGCGATGAACTCCACCTCTGAAGGGGTCAACATGACATTGATCGGGTTGACCACGGCGCCCGTTTTTAAAATGCCGTAATAGCTGACGACCCACTCCCAACAATTGGGAGAGTAAAGTGTGACGCGGTCACCCATCTGAACACCCAGCCCAATCAATGCGCTGGCAAGCTTGTTTGAGAGCGTATCCAGTTCAGTGAAGCTCAGGCTGCGATCCTCACAAACGAGCACCGTTTTATTGCCGTATATCTGAGCGGCAGCGCTGGGAATCTCCCCAATGGATCTGATCATAGGTGGAATGCCTCAATGTTAAGGAGTGGTCGTCTCGATGGGTTGCTCAATCGCCAGGGCGGATCGTTTCTTCAAATAAACCGCGCAACGCAGCGTGAGTGCGAAAAGGCCTGAAATCACAAAGACAATAGAGATGACTCGGGTATCACCCACCATGACCATCTCGGCATAGGACGCCCATATCGCCGCCCAGAAATACCAAATCCCCACCCGATGCAGGAGCCGCCAATGCTTGGGATTCATTGCTCGACGGACGGGAAAGAATGAGGTCACTGTCAAAGCTAGCAGTAACGCATAACTCAGCATGCGCGTGATGAACTCTGCAGTATCGTGGAGCACCGTCGCGTAGTAATCGCCATGCAAAGCTAGCAACACCACAATAAAGACCGCCTGCCAAACAAAACCTGCCGCAAACGCCAGCCCGACATAACGACGGTTGCACAGCAGCCAACTCGCAAAATTGCTGGGGAAAAGCTGCCCTAACGCTGTTGCGACAAACGCTAGATAGATCCAAGGCGACGCCAACTGCACCGACAAACGAATCATCGACACTGTCGCTTCCGGGGTAGAGGTCCCTGTAATAGCGAGGCCCGCTAGAATGATCGCAAAGCTAAGTCCGGCGATAACACCAAAAAGCGGCCAACCATTCAGCAATGGGTGCCGAAGCAGACTGTTACCCCTAGCCTTCACTGTGCGTTCGTCTAATGGGCATCCTCACAAAGCCCCCTTGCTGCCTGTTCAACCGATATTTTTATTCATCGTGATGGTTTGCCAGTTGGTGTACTCCATCAAACCATGCAAAGAGTTCTCACACCCAAGGCCAGATTGCTTATGGCCGCCAAAAGCTTGAAACGGCGAATACTGGTGAACCTCGTTGAGCCAAACGGTACCCGCCTCTAATTGACTACCAATGCGCTCAACTGCCTGCAGGTCCTTACCCCATACCGACGCACCCAATCCGTAGATCGTATCGTTTGCCCGAGCAATCACGTCCGCTTCGTCAGACCATTTAAGTAGCGGTAAAATCGGTCCGAAGGGCTCTTCTTGCACGATGCGTGAGTCCTCTGGTGGGTTATCGACCAGCGTGACCGGGACAAACCACCCCGCGGCCGAGTCATCGATTTCGCCGCCCACCGCGAAGGCGTGTCCATTGTCTTGGCAATCCTTAAAGTAATCCTGAACCTTGCCGTATTGCATGGCGTTTTGAATCGGCCCCAGGTGGGTATCCGCCTCGGCACCGTCACCGACCTTGATGTTCTGCTCTATGAACTCCACCAGAGCATCACGGACTTCGTCGTACACATCCTCATGAACGTACAAACGCTTGGTGGCATTGCAGAACTGCGCATTGTTCTGGAACGCTGCCCAGAAGATTTTGGGTGCCAGCGCCTTAGCATCGACATCTGGTAACACGATTGCCGGGTCGTTACCCCCCAGTTCAAGGGTCACCCTTTTAATGGTTTCGGATGCTGACTTCATGACGTGCCTACCGGTTTCCGTCGAGCCGGTGAAAGCGATCTTATTGATACGAGGGTGTGTGGTCATCCAGATACCCAGATCATCACCGCCGCTCAGACCATTAACTACACCAGGCGGAAACGCCTGCTGGGCAAGCTCTGCCAACTTCAGGTCGCAAAGCGGCGTATACGGCGACGGTTTTAGAATCATCGTGCAGCCAGACATGACAGCCGGCGCGATCTTCCAAATAGCCAGCAGAATGGGGAAATTCCAGGGCACAATGGCGCCAACCACGCCAACTGGGGTGTAGCGCGTCACGACGCGACGGTCTTCCGTTTCTTCGACCACTTCATCCGGCAGTCGCTGGGACGCTACCGCTCTCAGCCAGGTAACTGATCCGAGCACTTCCCATTCTGATCCAGCTCTTGGCTTGCCCTGCTCGGCAGTCAATAACGACATCAGCTCATCGGCATGCGCCTCGATCAGATCCGCATAGGCCTCGAGTGCTGCCTGCCTTTCTTCCGCAGGCGTGGTTGACCAGATCTTCAGTGCGCGGTGTGCCGCTTCTACCGTTTGATCGAGCTGCTCCTTGGAGGCGTCAGGCACCTGCGCAAAAATCGATCGGGTCGCGGGATTAAAAACCGGCTGGGTTTGCTCGGTCGTCACTGCTTCACCGTTGATGCTCATCACAAAATCGGTCTGTATTTTCATTTTTCTCTCCATTTCTCTGGAATTCAGCTACTCATCAATCTGGGAAAACTATTGTGAAAGCACTTCGCTGACTGCGCGCCGTGCAGCTTTCATCGCGGCCTGCACGTAGGCGTAGGCCTCGGTGTCAGAATTGGCAATCGCTATTCGACCAATCGGCTTCCGCCCTAGTTCGTGAGGGGCCTGCCCCTCTGGCCACTCGGGATCATGCAGGTCCATATATTCGTAGGCATAGCCGTGCGCCCACCGATTGACCGTAATCGCCTCAACGTCTCGGTCGGCATCAAACCCTGTTGACCCAAACATGCCGGCAAGCTGACTGAGGGTGACCGACTCGATTTCTTCAAAGGACATAGAAAGCAATTTGTGGCGACCCAACCGATAAGCGTCGCGCGCAGACAGCCCGTCGGAGATCGCTGGCGTGGGGCTGTGTAGCATCCAGATCACCATGGGATCATCTGCTTGCGAGGGCACCCGAAAATCCCCCAGATTCACCGGTGGTGCGGAAGTCAGCAAACTATAGAAGCTACCTGGACATTGGTAGCTACTGACATCCGCGTTTCTTACCCCTGCCGCATTGCGAAGCAACACATTGGTGCAAATAAAGGGCGCCTTCACGCCATAGGACAAATGCTGTTTTTGTGCCTCAGGTAGCTCAGGACACAAATGCGGCACCATTCCACCGTAACCGGCCAAAATACAGTAATTGGCGCGGACCGCATTCGTCCGCCCAGCCGATACGTAGGCGACTTCGACCTGATCATCGTCAAGATTTATGGCATTCACAGCAGTGCTGTTAAGTCGCAAACGAACGGGTGCGTCCTCACGGTCGAGTTGCGAGTAATCGAAACGGCTTGTGACCACGTTTTGATCCAAATCACCTCCGACTGCGGAGGGAATCAACTGGCGCACCAGCAGGCGAGCGACCGAGGCGTTGCCATCGGGGAAAATAGGGTATTGGTAAACAGAGGGATCCACCGACTCCGTATCATCCTCGCTTTCGCTTTCAGGCGAAGGCATAACCGTATTCATACCGGGTGCGCCTGAATTCAGCGCCTCGTAGATCGAGACTCCCTCAGCACCCGTGCTGTGCAAGGCTTTGATCCAGGGCTCGGTAATCTTGAGCGCCTGCTCAGAGAGACCCACGCGCTCCCGCAGAAACAGGGCGTATTCGGTCTGCCGAGCAAAATGCTCGCGATCGGCGAGTGGAATATCGTCCAAAAAGTCATTACCGCCGCTGACCAGCGCAATGAGCCCTTGCTCGTCGGTCGTCGAGAGCTTCAGTGACCGAATCGCGCTCTCAAAATCGCCGACCCCCGCCCACAGCAGATTCCAAGCTGCGACGACCGATCGGTCCTCTGCATACTCGCTGCTATTAAGATAAATACCGTGCCGGGACATGGGGTCATGCACAATAAAGCCCGGCTCAATCGCACTTCGCAGCGCGGAAAAGTCCACACCGACTTCCTCAAGCAGGGATCGCTCCGCTTCACCCATAGCAGCCTGTTCCAGATTCAAGCTACCGCCTACGCCCAGCAAAGTATGTCCCTGAGAAGTGAACTCATTGCGTTTGGCGTGACCGCCGAAGTCGTCATGGTTGTCGAGGATCAGAATTTTTGCGTCAGGGCCGTACTGCTTGCGGAACAGGTAAGCAGCAGTCAAGCCGCTAATGCCAGCCCCTACGACTACCAGATCATATGCCTCATCCAGCAGCTCAAACTCGTCGGGACGCTGGCCCTCTCGTGCTAAAGCATGAGCGACCTCGAAGGAACCAGGGTGATTACCCCGCATGCCCGTCAAAGATGGCGGATAAAACTGTGGAGCGTGAACGCCCTCTTGAGACCCAGCCAATATTTGCAATGGTGATAGCGCCACAGCACCGCCGGCGAGGGCCATGCCATCCAGGAAATCACGCCGCGTAATTTTCAAGAGATTTTTTTTACTCAACCTGCGTTCCCCTCAGCTCTCTGCCGCGTTCCAGGCTGCGACCTCAACGACGATCTTTTCGAGGTATTGCCCGGGCATGTCCCAAATGCCGGTCCAGCCCTTCGGCACCAGAAAGCTGTCACCCGTGGCAAACGTTTTCGAGTGCCCCCCATCTGAAGTCAGAGTGACCTCGCCCGCCAGGACCAAGACATATTCATCGTAGGGAAACGGCTCGCTAACAGACAGCCGGGCCGCCTCTGCGCCGTAAAGCGCGGCCACGACATTGCCAGAATGCAGCACCTTTTGACCATGCTCGTTGGCTCCTGACAGCACCACCTCCTGTGGCCAGGGTGGAAGATCGTCAAGCGGCACTTTTTTCAGGGAGGCTGTCAATAAGGGGAGCACGCTGGTGTGGCCGGTACTCGACTCAGGATCAGCCCCAAACAAGGTTGCAATCATGGTCTCAACCGCTTCCCAGCCCTTCCGATCAATAATGATCAGTTCTCGGAAACGCGTGGGCATTTCCCAAGTGCCCGTCCAGCCCACGGGAACAAGAAATGCATCCCCTGCCTCATAGCTTTGTCGCTCACCCTGGCTGGAGGTCAGCACCACACTCCCCTCTAGCACCCGCACATACTCGTCATATGGATAGGGCTCAGAGATATCAATGACAGCTGGCATCGCCTCATACAGCGCCACCACAAATTCACCCTCGTGCAGCACCTTCTGCCAATGTTGGTTCGTGCCTGACAGCACCATCTCTTCAGGCCAGGCAGGGATGCTCTCGAGTGCCATCTCTCCGAGGTCTTTTGTATTGAGAGACAGCACCTCAACCTCTGCCTTAACCAGCGTAGACATCAAACCCAACATCATTAGGAACACGACCGGGCAACATTTTTTTAGCATGTGTGAAACCCCTTGACCCTATCGCGCCCACTCAATCCAGTTAGAAGTAGAGGTTGAACTCGGCGCGCATCAGACGCTTGTAACCCCAGTGGAGCTGAGGCCCCCAGCCAAAGTCGGCTCGTAGCGTTGCGTAGTCTTCATCGGTCAGATTGTCGACGGCAAAGGCCAGATCCCAGCGCTCACTGCCCGGGGTATAGGTCACCTTGCCGTTGACGATGCCGTAGGAGGATTCCTCATTGAGGTTATCAATATCGTGGAAGAATTCGCCCGTGTAGTTATAGATTGCAAACCAGTTGAGGTTGCCGCCTAAGAAGCGATGTTCAAAGTTTGCTCCAAGTGAAAACGTATCCTCGGGGGCGTACGCCAATGTTTGTCCATTGAGCGAGCCGGACGTAATTTCCGTGTCGTTGTAAGCGTAATTCGCCATGAGTGTCAGATTATCGGTTGCCGCAAATGCCAGTTCTGCCTCGAGACCCTTCGTCTCCGCATCACCCGCATCCCGAATCTGGAGACCCTTGTCAAAACCAAAAACTTGCGCTTGAAGCGACTCGTAATCGGTGAAGTACACCGAGCCGTTAAATTGCAGCCGCCCATTTAACAAAGTCGACTTCAGAC
>CAXPOA010000204.1:0-3963 GCA_964218505.1 Luminiphilus sp. | reverse complement strand
CAAGAATTGCAAAGCTGGCAGAGTGTGACTCTGGAAACCCGTAGCCACCAAATCCCTTTATCTGGTCAAAGAGGCGGTTTGAAAAATCGATGCTATAGCCACGATTTATCATTCCGGCTTTTAATTTCTTTTCAAACAGCAGAAGCTTGCTATTACGACCCCAGTTGGTGATGGCACGGCGCAAGGCATCTGCTTCACCACCAGTAAAACCAGCAGCAACCATGGCTAGGCGGATCACCTGTTCCTGAAAAATAGGCACACCAAGAGTCGGCTCCAAAACAGATTTGATGGCGTCACTCGGATAGGTGACAGGTTCCAACCCATGTTTGCGTCGTAGGTAGGGATGTACCATATCTCCTTGGATTGGTCCGGGGCGAACGATGGCGATCTCAATGACCAAGTCATAAAAACTAGCGGGCTTT
Organism: Luminiphilus sp.; assembly: GCA_964218505.1. Lineage (GTDB taxonomy): Bacteria > Pseudomonadota > Gammaproteobacteria > Pseudomonadales > Halieaceae > Luminiphilus. The sequence continues at coordinate 3,541 of CAXPOA010000204.1, read as the reverse complement.
AGTCGCGGCAGCATAGACATTTGCGCCCGAGATTCAATTTGGAAAACGCCAATTGAATCGGCTTTTTGCAACATCCGATAGGTAGCTCGATCTTCTCGGGGAATATCCTGTAAGCAGCGGATTTCCGGATGATCCCGATAAACCAATGCCAGGGTCTTTCTAATGGCTGACAGCATACCCAGGGCAAGAATATCGACTTTTAATAAACCGAGAGCCTCGATGTCTTCTTTATCCCACTGGATTACAGTGCGGTCATCCATGCTGGCATTTTCGACTGGCACTAAATTTGAAATAGGCCCCTGACTAATGACAAAGCCGCCAACGTGCTGTGATAAATGACGGGGAAAGCCAAGAATTTCCTGCACCAATTGCAGAAAATTTTCAGCGAGCTTACCCGGCATGCCAAAGCCTTGCTGCTCAAATCGTTGGGTCAGTTCTCGCTCCCTGTTCCACCATGCCAGAGATTTTGCGAGATCATCGATCAACACGGCATCAAGCCCTAAGGCCTTACCGACGTCGCGAACAGCGCTACGTGAACGGTAGGTAATAACCGTTGCTGCCAGTGCGGCTCGGCGGCGAGTATATTTGTCATAGATATACTGGATGACTTCTTCACGTCGTTCGTGCTCAAAGTCGATATCGATGTCCGGTGGTTCGTCTCGTTCGCGCGAGATGAATCGCTCAAATAATAAGTTCACCTGCTCTGGATTGACTTCAGTAATGTGCAGGCAGTAGCAGACAACGGAATTAGCCGCGGAGCCTCTGCCCTGACAGAGAATATGTCGTTCGCGGGCGAAGCGAACAACGTCATAGACGGTTAGGAAGTAATACTCGTAGCGGAGTTCGGTGATCAGTTCGAGTTCTCGATAGATTCGGTTTTGAATGGGCTCAGGCACGCCTATTGGCCAGCGCTTAGCAGCTCCCAGAGCGACCTGCTCGCGTAAGTAAGAGTTGGCATCATGACCTGCAGGTACAACCTCTTCCGGGTACTCATAGCGCAGTTCTTCAAGGCTAAACGTACAACGCTGAGCTATCCGCAATGACTCTGCAGTAAGCGACAGCGGATAGAGGGGGAGTAGCTTTTCGAGACGCCTTATATGCTGTTGGCTGTTAATTAACCGGCGCTGTCCGAGCGACGTCACGGTGGTATTAAAACGAAGAGCGGTAAGCACATCATGTAAGCGCTTTCTTGAAGCGCAATGCATCTGAACGTCACCACAGGCAACCATAGGCAGTTTCAGATCCTGGGCTAGCTGCCACCGCTGCCGGAACTGGCGCATTTCGTCATTGCCCAGCAAGCGGGTAATGCCCACCCATACACGCTCTTTACAGAAGCGAGCCAGTTGTTGTCCGTAGACTTTCTCGTAGTCGCCATCACTGGGTAGCCAGATCAGAAGGCAGCGCTTTAGATGAAACAAAATATCCCGAAGGTGGGTACCGTATTCTCCTTTTGGTGCACGTCGCCGTGATTGGCTAATGAGTCCGGAGAGTTCGCCATAGGCGGTGCGGTTGGGTGCCAAAGCGATTAATCGAATACCTTCACTGAGGATAAACTCACTACCGATAATTAGTTGGAGACCTACCGCCTTTGCGGCCACATGGGCTTTAACAACACCCGCAAGAGAGCACTCATCAGTAATCGCCAGCGCCGAATAACCACAAGCGGCAGCGCGCTCCACCAGTTCTGAGGGATGTGAGGCGCCGCGGAGGAAGCTGTAATTGCTTAGGCAGTGAAGCTCAGCGTAGGGCATGGCAAAATACTGTATAAATATACAGTATAATTAATTTCTGCCGAGATGCCAGCTCCGAGAGTTATGCAGCGTTTGGAAACTCTCTGTGGCCTTCATCTTTGTGTTGACGGTGATGTGGTCAAGGCAAGATGATCGTTGTCCGTCCTCATGAAGAAGCGAGATAAAAAGGTGGGAGTTTCCTCGAATTTTGCCAAGAGCTTTACGAAAGACTGCCCGCGGTGGGTGACGATTGCTTGTTTGATGGCCCTTGCTGCTTGTACGGGTGTTCCTGATGGCGTTGCGCCTGTTGTTGACTTCGATAAGACCCGGTACCTCGGTACCTGGCATGAAATTGCACGACTGGATCACAGCTTTGAGCGAGGCCTGATTGATGTCACTGCTGAGTACAGTGTCAATGAAGATGGTTCCATTCGGGTGTTGAACAGTGGCATGGATGAGAGCAGCGGTGAGCGCAGATCAGCGGAGGGACGAGCAGTCTTCGTGGCTGAGGAGGATCTTGCTCATCTTAAAGTATCTTTTTTCGGTCCGTTCTACGCGAGCTATATTGTCTTCGAACTTGATCCTGATTATCGCTATGCGTATGTCTCCGGCTTCAACAAGGATTACCTGTGGCTTTTGGCCCGTGATTCAAAGGTGTCAGACGAGATCCGTGAGGATTTTGTCGAGCGCGCATTTGCCCTTGGTTTTAGCACCGAGAATTTAATCTGGCGTGAGTGAAGAAGTTGCTGCACCGAGACGCGATTGTGTGAGCAAGCGTCTGTTGCTTTGAAAGGTTAAAAGAGAGGGGAGTGGAGGGGGCAAAGAGCCCCCGTACCAGTTGATTATCGAGCGGCGATCTGTGTGTTGACCTTGTTGATCGACTGGATATCACACACGTTTTTCTTGCCATCGACAGTAATCACCAGAGAATCCCAGGGACCGAGTCTGTTCATGCGATGGGGCAGCATTGGCGTTTTGTGTGCGGGACGTACTGATACGTCTGACGCGTCGCCCATGTACAGATTGCAACTGTGCGTGACAGCCCAACTGTGTTCATCCACCGACATGGTGATGCTTTGAGCGTAGATATCGACGCTATTAATGTACTTGAGGGGAACGATATCGTCGGCGGCAACTGCTGACAGAGCGGTTGTGGCTAACAGTCCGATGATTACTTTTTTCATGGAGTCTTCTCCCTGCGCTTCACAGCGCGTTATCGCTTCACAGCGTGTTAAAACCTGATTTTCCAATGACACAATAAGGTTGTTTTAGTTGACTCTCGGCGCGGTGTAGCGCCAATGTCATATTTAGGCAACACAACTGAAATATGAATGAAACAATACTGCCATATAAAATATTAACAATCCTAAGTGATTGAAAAATATTAAATAAATATATGGATGTGTGGTCTAGGGAAGGACGCCTTGCACATACCAACGCTGATTATGGCGGTTTTGGAAGACCCAGATCGGCTGCCCTTCTTCGGTTCTAGCGACGTAGTAGTCCCGACTGGTAGGCTGATCCCACCAGTTATCTTCGATCCGCTCTGGCCCATAAATAAGCTCTAGGGGCCCATTCCAAAAAAGCTGATCATTCCATGCTCTTATGGGGTGGGGTTCTTCCAGTAGCCAGAATGGACGCTGTCCCGGATATGCCTTGAGAGGGGCAGCTGCAGGTTGTTCCTGAGTCAATAGCTGGCTGAATTCTGGTAGATGGGCTTCCCGTAAATCGAGGTATTGAACGGCTTGTAACCCCAGGCGAGCACGGAGTCGATCGATCAGGCTGTAAAGCGACTCATTGGAACGGCTATC
>CAXPOA010000203.1:0-51966 GCA_964218505.1 Luminiphilus sp. | reverse complement strand
CCAGGAGACAACATCAACATTGTAGCGACGTTGATTGCGCCGATTGCGATGGAGGAGGGCCTGCGTTTTGCGATCCGAGAGGGTGGCCGAACGGTGGGTGCTGGCGTCGTCGCTAAAATCATCGAGTGATCTATAACGGATAATTCGAAGCCCGCCTTGTGCGGGCTTTTTTTATTCTGTTGTTTGATAACAGTTCGCCTCAGGGGGCTGATATGCATGCCAGTCACGCCACGAAATTCGCTTGGTGGAAAGCACACCGGCTCCTGAGGCTTGTTTGTGTCTTTTCGCCTCTATAGTGATTAATTTCTTGGGGCGCGTAGTGCAGAGTTCATCGCCTCATGCGCGACATGCTTTCCAGTCGCTCCACGGAATTCGCTTGGTGGAAAGCACGCCGGCCCCTGAGGCTAGGGATCGTGCCAAACCAAGGGTTTTTTGGATTCAGTGTTTTGCGCGCCATGCTTTTTGGAGCGCGATATCGCTAGCAGAACAGACTTATCCGAATCATTGTCTGCTGTGTAACTCTCAGGTCAACCCGAAGCCAAGCGGGTGAGACGCTGTTTTTCATCAAGCGAATTCCGTGGAGCGACTGAAAAACAGCGTCTTAGCAGCGAGGCCGTTTACCACGCTTTACGCAGAACCAGCCAACGTGCGTCGCCCCCCCCCAGATCAGTCAATACCCAAGTTGAGATCAGCGATCTGCCGGTTAAGAGTGAACCAGTCATAGAGAACGCCCAGACCACACAGTCCCAGTGTGAATAGGTAGAGTAGCCCTGTCAGGATTTTGCCTTGATAGAAACGATGGACCCCGAAGACCCCTAAGAAAACCAAGAGAATCCAGGGCAGATTGTAGTCATATTGGCCGCCTGGAAATCGCCGAGTTGCCTCCTCAGCCATATCGGGAATGAGAAACAAATCGATGATCCATCCGATGAAGAGTAGGCCCAGGGTCAACGCCCAGATAGCACCACTGATGGGTTTGCCATAATAAAATCGATGCAAGCCAATAATGCCAAAGATCCACATCATATAGCCGAGAAAGATGCTGTGGTCTGATGATTGTCTGTCGTACTCCATGGTGTTCCTCCTTGAATACCGTATTTTTAAGCTACCTTCATGAGCGCGGTTAGCTGCTTGCGTGCTCCGCTTGTCATCAGAGTATCCCAGTTTGTTTCTAATTTATATGCAGATCAATGCCCCGTTGTGGGTGCGTTAAGGTGTGCAGGGATGAAGGCTACTCTTCAGGGTCAGTGGGTCGTTCTTTGAGACCCCTGTTGCGATGCCTTAAGTTAAGTCTGCAGAACTTGCTGTGTCGGAGCGGGGCCGATCTCCGCTAGAATACGCCATCGTTAAGCAATCACGTGAAATGTATTGTGACATCAGCCTTGAGCAGAGAAGACTTTGAGGCAGCACTACGGAGTAAGGGTGCTCGTTACCATATCCATCATCCTTTTCATAAGGCGATGTATGCGGGCGAGCTTTCTGTGGGTCAGATACAGGGTTGGGTAGCCAATCGCTACTACTATCAAGTCATCATCCCCCAGAAGGATGCCGCGATACTGGCAAACTGCCCGGATCGAGAAGTACGCCAGGAATGGGTTCAGCGAATTGTTGATCACGACGGCGCAGGGACAGATCCCGGTGGTATCGAGGCATGGTTGCTTCTTGCTGAAGCGGTGGGGTTATCGCGAGATGAAGTGGTAGATCAGCGCTACGTGCTGCCCGGGGTTCGATTTGCCGTGGACGCCTACTTGAACTTTGCTCGCCGCGCGACCTGGCAAGAGGCGGCCTGTTCGTCGCTAACAGAGCTGTTTGCCCCGGAGATTCATCAGTCTCGGCTCGACTCATGGCCCGATCACTACCCCTGGATCAGCGCAACAGGGCTTGGCTATTTCCGCAAGCGATTGAGTGAAGCTAGGCGAGATGTTGAGCATGGTCTGCGTATCACGCTCGATTACTTTCAGACTGCCGAACAGCAGGCCCATGCGCTTGAGTTGCTGCAGTTCAAGCTGAATATTCTCTGGTCGATGCTCGATGCCATGACTCTTGCCTATTGCCACGGAGAGCCCCCGTTCCACGGCTGCGCTGGCGAAGCATACCCGTTGCCGCCAGGAGCACTGCCATGAAGCCAGAGGAAACGCCGCGGTTGCATCCGCATTTGCGCTTTCAATGGGAGCCGGCTCAAGAGGCGTACGTCTTGCTATATCCAGAGGGTATGGTGAAGCTGAATGGTTCGGCAGGGGAGATTCTGGCGGTCTGCGATGGTGAGCGTTCTGTTGCCGAGATTATTCGCGTGTTAACAGATAAGTTCCCTGAGGCGCCGGATATCGAAACCGACATTATCGATTTTCTTGCTACCGCTCGCACCAACCAATGGCTTGTCAGTGACTAGCAAGATCGGACCACCTCTATGGCTCTTGGCGGAGCTCACATACCGCTGCCCCCTTCAGTGTCCCTACTGTTCCAACCCGTTGGATCTATTGACTGGCACAAGTGAACTTAATACCGACGAGTGGCAGCGCATACTCAGCGAGGCTAGGGCTTTAGGTGCAGCCCAGTTGGGTTTCTCAGGTGGCGAGCCGCTGGTACGTCAAGATCTGGAGGTTCTGGTGGCTCACGCCCGTGGCCTGGGGTTCTATACCAACCTTATTACCTCTGGAGTGGGTTTAAGCCGCGAACGCGTGTTGGCTTTGAAAGACGCGGGACTGGATCATATTCAAATTAGCTTCCAATCCACCGATGAAGAGCTGTCTGAATTGATTTCGGGAAGTGGCAAAGCCCACGCCCAGAAGGTGGCGATGGCGAAGGCGGTCAAAGAGGCGGGATATCCCATGGTGCTCAATTTCGTGTTGCATCGACATAATATTGATCAGGTGGCCGAAATCATTGCCCTCGCGGAGTCCCTGTCGGCAGACTATCTCGAGCTTGCCAATACGCAGTATCACGGCTGGGCACTACAGAATCGGGAGGCACTCATGCCTAGCCGTCAACAAATCGAAGCGGCGGAGACTGCGGTTAATAATTGGCGGCAGGCAAATCCTGGCGGGATGAAGCTTTTCTTCGTTGTGCCCGACTATTTTGAAGAGCGACCCAAACCGTGCATGAATGGATGGGGGTCGATGTTCCTAACGGTCACACCGGAGGGGAGTGCGCTGCCCTGCCATAGCGCTGCCGCATTGCCCATCGATTTTCCTGACCTGCGCACAGAGTCGGTGAGTCAGGCGTGGTATGAATCTCCCGGGTTTAACCATTATCGGGGAGAGGACTGGATGCAGGAGCCCTGCCGCCAGTGCCCCGAGAGGGATCGCGACTTCGGGGGCTGTCGCTGTCAGGCGTTCGCGCTCACGGGGGATGCTGCCGCGGCCGACCCGGTCTGCACCCTGTCCCCCCATCGCTCCTTAATCGATGAGGCTCTCGCTATGGCGGGTAACCATCGTCAGAGACCTCCCTCGCCGTTGCTTTTTAGAACTTTGGCGAATAGTAAGGACCTGATAGCCACTTCTGGGGGACCCTAGTGCCTGTTTCCCCTGTGTAAAAGCGGTCTGTGGGCCTATCTACCGGAGCCAAACTGTGAATTTTGCTCAGGGGGCTGAAACCCTGAAATAAAGCCAAATCCTGTGTTGACACCCCTATGGGCCATCCGTACACTTCGCACTCTTTTTTGCGGGGTCCCCTTCGCGGCATCCCGGCTTTTTCAGGAGCAGTAAAGTGCAAAATCAGCGCATTCGTATTCGCCTCAAGGCCTTTGATCACAAGTTGATCGATCAGTCTACGCAAGAAATTGTCGAGACTGCACGCCGCACAGGCGCTCAGGTTCGCGGTCCTATCCCGCTTCCCACCAAGAAAGAGAAGTTCACTATTTTGGTGTCTCCCCACGTCAACAAAGACGCGCGGGATCAGTACGAGATTCGCACGCACAAGCGACTCCTGGACATCGTGGAGCCCACGGAAAAGACCGTGGACGCCCTGATGAAGCTTGACCTGGCGGCTGGCGTAGAAGTTCAGATCAGCTTGGGTTAAGGACAATTTAGCAAGACCTGCCCGGGGATCCGGGTGTGTAACGTTCTCGATGCCCATTGGGATAAGAGGACGGCCATAGAGGGTATAGCCCCGTACACTGTGAGGTTAAAACCATGACTATTGGTGTAGTCGGCCGTAAGTCGGGTATGACGCGAGTCTTTACCGATGAAGGCGTATCAGTACCAGTGACCGTAGTGGAAGTGCTTCCAAACCGAGTCACTCAAATCAAAGAGCTCGAGACCGATGGGTATCGAGCAATTCAGGTCACAACGGGCGACCGTAAGGCCTCAAAAGTCAGCAAGCCGGAAGCTGGGCATTACGCCAAGGCCGGGACGACTGCGGGCGATGGCCTGTGGGAATTCCGCATTGAAGGTTCCGATGAGGCATTTGAGGTTGGTTCCGAGCTGACTGTCGAACGATTTGAGCAGGGCCAGAAGGTTGATGTTGCTGGGCGCTCCAAGGGTAAGGGATTCCAGGGTGCTGTTAAGCGCTGGAACTTCCGCACTCAGGACGCAACTCACGGTAACTCGCTGTCGCACAGGGCCCCGGGTTCCATTGGTCAGTGCCAGACCCCCGGACGGGTGTTCAAGGGCAAGAAGATGGCTGGCCACATGGGTGCAGAGCGTGTCACTACGCAAGGTCTTGAGGTCGTTCGCATTGACGTCGAGCGCAACCTGCTGCTGATCAAGGGCGCTGTCCCTGGAGCACCGGGTGGCCACGTCATTGTCCGTCCGACAGTAAAAGGTTAATGGGGGCTAGGCTGTGGAATTAAGTGTAGTTAAGCCCGGCAACGCAGCAGCAGGCACTGTCTCAGTGTCTGAAGCTACGTTTGCCCGAGAGTACAACGAAGCCTTGGTTCATCAGGTAGTTACCGCCTTCTTGGCGGGAGCGCGTCAGGGAACTAGAGCTCAGAAGACCCGTTCAGAAGTCGCGGGTGGCGGGCGCAAGCCTTGGCGTCAGAAGGGCACCGGCCGTGCTCGTGCGGGAACGATCCGTTCTCCGATTTGGCGCTCGGGTGGCACGACGTTTGCCGCTAAGCCTCAGGATCATAGCCAGAAGGTAAACCGGAAGATGTACCGGGCGGCAATGCGGTCGATTTTGTCTGAGCTGGCTCGTACCGATCGCCTCGTAGTTGTTGAAGGCCTCGATGTGGAGCAGCCCAAGACCAAGCTTCTCGTTGAACAGCTGAAGGGGTTGGGCGTTGAGAATGTTCTGATTATCTCAAGCGAGATCGATGAGAACCTCTACTTGGCCTCTCGCAATCTGCACAAAGTCGACGTGTGTGATGTTGACGCAGTCGACCCTGTGAGTCTGATCGCGTTTGACAAGGTGTTGGTCACCGTCGATGCGGTTAAAAAGTTTGAGGAGGCATTGGCATGAACCAGGAGCGCGTTTTTCAGGTTCTGCTGGGGCCGCATATGTCGGAGAAAGCTGCGGTCGCAGTGGAGAACGGCAACCAGTACGTCTTTAAGGTGGCAATTGATGCTACCAAGACTGAGATTCGTACTTCCGTAGAGAAGCTGTTCAACGTCAAGGTCGATGACGTTCGCACGCTCCGCGTGAAGGGTAAAAGAAAGCAAAACCGATTTGGCTGGGCGACTAAGCCAAGTTGGAAAAAAGCTTACGTCAGGTTGGAGCAGGGTCAAGAAATTGATTTTGCTTCCGTGAGTTAAGGGGACGGTCGCTATGCCAGTTGTAAAGAGTAAACCGACATCAGCAGGTCGTCGCCACCAGGTTAAGGTGATCAACACCGAGCTGTACAAGGGTCGTCCGCACGCACCGCTTCTCGAGAAGAAGTCCAAGACGGGAGGCCGGAACAACCTTGGCCGCATTACTACCCGTCATATCGGTGGTGGTCACAAGCAGCACTACAGAGTTATCGACTTCAAGCGCACCAAAGACGGTATCCCGGCAAAGGTAGAGCGCATTGAATATGATCCGAATCGCACGGCACACATTGCTCTTGTGCTTTACGCAGACGGTGAGCGTCGCTACATCCTGGCGCCAAAAGGTGTTTCCGCGGGCGATGTGCTGTACTCAGGATCTGCGGCACCAATCAAGGCAGGTAACTGTCTCCCTATTCGAAATATCCCCGTTGGTGCGGTAATCCACGCCATCGAGTTGAAGCCCGGCAAGGGCGCTCAGTTGGCGCGCTCCGCAGGTGCCTCGGTACAGCTGGTTGCCCGTGAAGGTCAGTACGCCACTATCCGTCTCCGCTCCGGTGAAATGCGCAAGGTTCCAGTTGACTGCCGCGCCACTCTTGGCGAGGTGTCCAATTCAGAGCACAGCCTGCAGAAATTAGGCAAGGCTGGAGCAGCGCGCTGGCGCGGTGTGCGTCCTACCGTTCGCGGTGTAGCGATGAACCCGGTAGATCACCCCCATGGTGGTGGTGAGGGTCGTACATCTGGAGGTCGTCATCCTGTATCTCCATGGGGTGTGCCGACCAAGGGCTACAAGACCCGAAAGAACAAGCGAACCGACGGCTTTATTGTGCGTCGTCGCAACAAGAAATAATCGCTGAGGGAAAGAACACGTTATGCCACGTTCACTGAAAAAAGGCCCCTTCATCGACCTTCATCTGCTTAAGAAGGTTGAGGCAGCGGTTGAAAGCAACGATCGACGGCCGATCAAGACCTGGTCTCGTCGATCCATGATTTCCCCCACCATGGTGGGCCTCACTATTGCTGTCCACAACGGTCGGCAGCATGTTCCCGTTCTGATCAATGAGGACATGGTAGGCCACAAGTTGGGTGAGTTTGCTGTGACCCGTACGTTCAAGGGCCACATCGTAGACAAGAAGGCCAAGCGATAAGGCCGGTGGAGAGAGAGACGATGGAAGTATCAGCAAAACTCCGCGGCGCGCGCATCTCAGCGCAAAAGGCTCGACTGGTCGCCGACCAGGTACGGGGCAAGCCTGTGGGCGAAGCGCTCAACCTGCTTGAGTTCAGTACCAAGAAGGCCGCTCATCTGGTGCGGAAGGTACTCAATTCAGCGATCGCGAACGCCGAGAACAATGAGGGCGCAGATGTAGACGAACTGCGCATATCGACAGTGTTTGTCGATGAGGGATTAACCATGAAGCGCATGCGTGCGCGCGCCAAGGGCCGTGGTGATCGAATATTCAAGCGAACTTGTCACATCACTGTGAAAGTTTCGGACAGCGAAGGCTAAGGGGACTGACGCATGGGTCAGAAGGTACATCCAACCGGTATTCGCCTGGGTGTGGTCAAAGACCACAATTCGGTGTGGTATGCGGATAGCAAAAACTACGCGAAAAATCTCATCAGCGATCTTGAGGTGCGGGACTACGTGCTCAAGAAGCTCGACGCAGCCTCTGTCAGTCGTGTTGTGATCGAGCGACCTGCCCAGACAGCGCGCGTCATCATTCATACGGCGCGACCCGGCATTGTTATCGGGAAGAAAGGCGAAGACGTTGAAAAACTCCGCCAGGAGCTGAGCGCCAAGATGGGTGTGCCGGTTCACATCAATATCGAAGAGATTCGCAAGCCTGATTTGGATGCGCGCCTGGTTGCTCAGAATGTGGCCCAGCAGCTTGAGCGTCGGGTGATGTTCCGCCGCGCCATGAAGCGAGTGGTGCAAAACGCCATGCGGCAGGGAGCTGAGGGTATCAAGGTGCAGGTAGGCGGCCGTTTGGGTGGCGCGGAAATCGCACGCTCAGAGTGGTATCGCGAAGGTCGAGTGCCCCTGCACACACTGCGCGCAGATATCGATTACGCGACTTATGAAGCCCACACCACCTACGGCGTTATCGGCGTCAAGGTGTGGATATTCAAAGGTGAAGTTATTGGTGGCGACGATGAGGGTCAGGAACCCCGTCGCGCAGCGGCCAGCTAAGCCGGTAGGGGACTGAAACATGCTGCAACCGAAACGTACAAAATTCCGCAAGATGCAAAAGGGCCGCAACCGCGGTCTTGCAGAGCGCGGAAGCAAGGTCAGCTTTGGCGAATATGCTCTCAAAGCCACTGGACGGGGCCGTATTACCGCTCGCCAGATTGAGGCAGCACGTCGAGCGATGACCCGTCACATCAAGCGTGGCGGCAAGATCTGGATTCGTATTTTTCCTGATAAGCCAATTACCGGTAAGCCTCTCGAGGTTCGTCAGGGTAAAGGTAAGGGTAACGTCGAGTATTGGGTGGCACAGATCCAGCCGGGTCGTGTGCTCTATGAAGTACAGGGTGTATCCGAGGAATTGGCGCGCGAGGCATTTCAGCTTGCCGCTGCCAAGCTTCCTGTACAAACCTCGTTTGTGAAACGGTCGGTGATGTGATGAAAGCGAGCGAACTTCGTGACAAGTCAGCTGAGGAGCTCAACAGCGAGCTACTCAAGTTGCGTGAGGAGCAGTTCAAGCTGCGGATGGCAAAATCAACTGGTCAGTTGGGCCAGACACATCTGCTGAAGCAGACCAAGCGCGACATCGCGCGGGTCAAGACCGCATTGACTGAGAAGGTGGAAGGCTAATGGCAGCTGCAGAGAAGCGTACACGGACCCTTCAGGGCCGCGTTGTTAGTGACAAGATGGATAAGACAATCACTGTATTGGTTGAGCGTCGAGTTAAGCACCCTGTTTACGGAAAGTACATCACCAGGTCTTCCAAGGTGCACGCGCACGATGAGAGTAACACGGCGGGCATGGGCGATACGGTTTTGGTTGCCGAGTCGCGCCCGTTGAGCAAGACAAAGTCTTGGACGTTAGTAGAAGTAATTGAGACAGCCGCGGCAATTTAAGAAAGCCCTGGTCGGTTGCGGCATTGAGCCGCGGTTTGGAGTGAGAAAATGATTCAGACCCAGTCATATTTGGAAGTTGCAGACAACAGTGGCGCCCGTCGCGTCATGTGCATCAAGGTGTTGGGTGGATCCAAGCGCCGTTATGCCCGTGTTGGCGATTTGATCAAGGTCACCGTCAAGGAAGCAATTCCCCGCGGCAAGGTTAAGAAAGGCCAGGTTATGACGGCGGTGGTTGTAAGAACGAAAAAAGGCGTTCGTCGTCCCGATGGGTCTTTGATTAAGTTTGATGAGAACGCTGCGGTGTTGTTGAACGCTCAGCAGGCACCTATCGGCACACGAATTTTTGGACCTGTCACTCGCGAACTGCGCGGTGAGAAGTTCATGAAGATTATCTCGCTGGCGCCAGAAGTAATCTGAGCGGTCAGCAGGAGGAACCAAAGTCATGGCAAAGATTAAGCGCGACGACGAAGTGATCGTTTTGACGGGCAAAGACAAAGGTAAGCGTGGCACTGTGCGAGCTGTGCTAGACGCCGACCGGGTCATTGTTTCTGGCGTCAATATGATCAAGAAGCACACCAAGCCAAACCCACAAATGGGTGTAGCCGGTGGCATCGTGGAGAAAGAGGCGCCGATTCAGGTGTCAAATATTGCGATCTTCAACTCGGCCACCAGCAAGGCGGATCGTGTTGGTTATCAGATCGTAGACGGCGGTAAGAAAGTCCGTGTTTACAAATCCAGTGGAGAACAGATTGACGCTTGAGCGATGCTCGGCGCAATTGAGGTAGCGAATAATGGCAACCCTTAAGGACAAATACAGAGGCGAGATTGCTCCCAAGCTCAAAGAAGAGCTGGGATTGAGCAATCCAATGGCGGTTCCTCGCATCACCAAAATTACCCTAAACATGGGTGTTGGTGAGGCGGTAGGCGACAAGAAGGTGCTCGAGAACGCCCTCTCTGATATGGAGAAGATTGCGGGTCAGAAGCCGGTGGTCACCAAATCTCGCAAGTCGATTGCGGGTTTCAAGATCCGGGACGGCTGGCCAATTGGCTGCAAGGTTACTCTTCGCGATGAGCGGATGTATGAGTTCCTTGAGCGTCTGGTGAGCATTGCCATTCCACGTATTCGCGACTTTCGCGGTTTGAGCCCCAAGCAGTTCGATGGTCGGGGCAATTTTGCAATGGGTGTGACCGAGCAGATCATTTTCCCTGAAATTAATTACGACGAAGTCGATTCGTTGCGTGGCATGGATATCACCATCACCACTACCGCAACAAACGACGAGCACGGCCGCGCTTTGCTGCGAGCCTTTAACTTCCCGTTCAAGAGCTGAGGAATCGATAGCTATGGCGAAGAAGTCGATGATTGCCCGAGAAGAGAAGCGTGCACGCACGGTGGCTAAATATGCTGCCAAGCGAGCTCAGCTAAAGGAAATCATAGGAAGTGCCTCTTCCTCGGATGAAGAGCGTTGGGATGCCCAGATTGCGCTTCAAAAGTTGCCGCGTAACTCAAGTCCCGTCCGGCAGCAGCGCCGCTGTCAGGTGACAGGACGTCCACACGGGGTTTACCGAAAATTCGGCCTCTGCCGCAACAAGTTGCGCGAGGCGGCCATGCGTGGCGATGTGCCCGGCTTGGTTAAGTCAAGCTGGTAACGGAGTAGATAACTATGAGCATGCAAGATCCTATCAGCGATATGTTGACCCGCCTGCGCAACGCGCAAATGGCCGGTAAAAAGTTCGTTGAAATGCCTGGCTCCAAGCTGAAAGCAGCGGTTGCCAAGGTATTGGAAGAAGAGGGTTATATCGGAGCATTTAATCTTGATGCCAGCAGTGGCAAGCCGAGATTATCCATCGAGCTGCGATATTTTGAGGGTAAGCCCGTGATCGCCGAGATCCATCGGGTAAGTCGTCCCTCGTTACGACGTTACGCGTCCAAGGGTGAGTTGCCCTCGGTGCGCGGTGGTTTAGGTTGCGCGATTGTTTCCACCTCAAAAGGGGTAATGACAGATCGCGCGGCGAGAGCAGCGGGTGTGGGCGGCGAAGTCCTGTGCACCGTATTCTGATTCGACGTATCTGAAGAGCAGATTGAGTTATGTCACGAGTTGCAAACAATCCGGTTACGTTACCGAAGGGTGTTGAAGTCAACATCAACGCGGGCAAGGTCTCTGTGAAGGGTGGCAAGGGAACCCTTGAGATGGACCTGGTCGAAGGAATCGGTGTTGAAGTTGAGGATGGGCAGGCGAAAGTCGTCTATGACTTCGATGCTCACCGTGCGATGGCGGGCACCACGCGCGCACTGCTAAACAATCTTGTGGTAGGCGTTAGTGAGGGCTGGCAGAAGAAGTTGGTCCTGAACGGTGTTGGCTACCGAGCCAAGGCCTCTGGCAAGACCGTCAATTTAACAATTGGCTTGTCACACAACGTGGATTACGAGCTCCCGGAGGGTCTGTCTGCGGAAACCCCATCACAGACCGAGATTGTTATTAGTGGCACAGACAAGCAGGCAGTCGGGCAGGCAGCCGCGGAGATCCGCGCCTTCCGTCCGCCAGAGCCTTACAAGGGCAAAGGTATTCGCTACGACGATGAGTATGTCCGTCGTAAAGAAGCCAAGAAGAAATAAATAGGTAGGCCAATGAGCGACAAAGTTGAATCACGTCAGCGTAGAGCGAGAAAGTCGCGAGTGCGTATGCGCACGGCTCGAGTGACTCGTCTTACCGTACACCGCACCCCGCGTCATATCTATGCGCAGGTGATCGGTCCCGAAGGAAACAGCGTGTTGGCCAGTGCGTCTACGCTGGACAAAGACCTTCGATCGGGTGCGACAGGCAATATCGAAGCTGCGGCCAA
Source organism: Luminiphilus sp. (assembly GCA_964218505.1). Taxonomy (GTDB): domain Bacteria; phylum Pseudomonadota; class Gammaproteobacteria; order Pseudomonadales; family Halieaceae; genus Luminiphilus. Next base: position 40,360 of record CAXPOA010000203.1, on the reverse strand, counting down.
AGTGGGCGCCTTGATTGCGGAACGCGCCAAAGCGGCGGGGGTGACCGAGGTCGCTTTCGATCGAGCAGGATTCAAGTATCACGGCCGAGTCAAGGCGTTGGCGGATGCCGCGCGTGAAGGCGGATTGGAGTTTTAGGCATGGCGTATAACGACCAGAAGAAGCAAGGCGATCGAGATCAGCGCACCGAAGGTGACCTCCAAGAGAAGCTGGTTCAGGTAAACCGGGTAGCAAAGACCGTTAAAGGTGGCCGAATCATGAGCTTTACCGCGTTGACCGTGGTGGGTGATGGCAAAGGCCGTGTCGGCTACGGTCGGGGTAAGGCACGTGAAGTCCCTGTTGCGATTCAAAAGGCAATGGAAGCGGCTCGCCGAAACATGGTTAAGGTCGAGCTGGTTGAAGGCACCCTGCAGTATCCCGTTAAGGCAGCTCACGGCGCATCCAAGGTTTACATGCAACCTGCCTCAGAAGGTACGGGTGTAATTGCCGGCGGTGCGATGAGAGCGGTATTGGAACTGGCAGGTGTTCACAACGTATTGGCGAAATGCTACGGCTCGACCAATCCCGTGAACGTGGTTCGCGCTACATACAAGGGTCTGCGTGATATGCAGTCTCCCGACGCGATTGCTGCAAAACGCGGCAAGACTGTCGAAGAAATCCTGAGCTGAGGCGGGGATAAAACTGATGAGTAAGCAAATGATCAAGGTGACCCAGGTGAAGAGTATTCACGGCCGCCTGAAAAAGCATCAGGCCTGTGTCGCAGGTCTTGGATTGCGACGTATTGGCCACACGGTGGAGGTGGAAGACACCCCGTCCGTGCGCGGCATGATTAACAAGGTGAACTATCTGGTTCGCGTAGAGGGTGAGACAAATGGCTGACGAAATGCGTTTGAATTCACTAAGTCCGGCACCCGGCTCGAAGCGCGCTGCGAAGCGAGTGGGTCGTGGGATAGGCTCTGGTACTGGCAAGACCGCTGGTCGTGGTCACAAGGGTCTGAAGTCTCGCTCTGGCGGCACTGTGAAACCTGGCTTCGAGGGTGGTCAGATGCCACTTCAAAAGCGATTGCCGAAGTATGGCTTCACGTCCCGTATCGGAAGAACAACTGCGCAGGTGCGCCTCCACGAGCTCAACCGTGTGGAAGGCGATGTTGTCGATCTGGCGGCGCTGAAGCAGGCCGATCTCATCAAAGACGATGTTCTCCGTGCGCGGGTGTTTCTCTCGGGAAGCATTGAAAAAGCCGTTAAAGTACAAGGGCTCGCTGTGACCAAAGGCGCTCGTGAAGCAATCGAAGCCGCCGGTGGGAGTGTCGAGGCGTAATTATGGCTAACGGTATGCCATCAATGAATACAGCGGGCATGGGCGAGCTTTTTGCCCGTCTTCGCTTTGTATTTATGGCATTGGTGGTTTACCGCATCGGCACGCATATTCCTGTGCCCGGTATTGATCCCGAACAGTTGGCAGCGCTGTTTAACCAAAACCAGGGCACTATTCTTGGTCTTGCCAATGTGTTCTCTGGGGGCGCTCTGGAGCGGATGAGTATTCTGGCTCTCGGAATTCTCCCTTATATTTCAGCCTCCATCATCATGCAGCTGATGACTGCGGTTACGCCACAGCTTGAGCAACTAAAGAAAGAGGGCGAATCCGGTCGCCGCCGTATCTCCCAGATGACGCGCTATCTGACTGTCTTGTTGGCTCTGGTGCAGGGCACGGGTATGACCGTAGGTCTCGCAAATCAGGGCCTGTCTTTTGATACGTCAATCAGTTTTTACGTGATCGCCATCACCTCACTGGTTACCGGTGCGGTGTTTATGATGTGGCTGGGTGAGCAAATCACTGAGCGTGGTATCGGTAATGGTATCTCGCTACTTATCTTTGCCGGTATTGCAGCTGGTTTGCCCTCGGCTGTTGGTCAAAGCCTGGAGCAGGCGCGTCAGGGTGAACTCAACATTCTCATTTTGCTGGCAATTGTTGCTCTGGCAATCGTTGTGGTTTACCTCGTCGTCTTCATTGAGCGTGGCCAGCGTCGCGTGACGGTTAACTATGCAAAGCGCCAGCAGGGTAGACAGCAGTACCAGGCTCAGTCATCCCATCTGCCACTCAAAGTGAATATGTCCGGGGTAATACCCGCGATCTTCGCCAGCTCAATCTTGCTGTTCCCTGCTTCTGTCGCCCAATGGTTTGGCAGTGGGGACAGCGCTGATTGGCTGCAGGATCTGGCGGTCGCCATTGGACCAGGGCAACCACTCAATATCATGTTGTTTACTGGGTTTATTGTTTTCTTCTGTTTCTTCTACACGGCGTTGATGTTCAACCCTCAGGAAGTGGCAGATAATCTAAAGCGCTCTGGTGCATTTGTACCCGGTATTCGCCCGGGCCAGCAGACTGCGAACTATCTTGATGGGGTGCTGACTCGTTTGACGGTTTTTGGCTCGGCGTATATCGCGCTGGTCTGCCTGCTACCTCAATTTCTGGTCGTTATGTTCAACGTGCCCTTTTATCTGGGCGGCACCTCCATGCTGATTGTGGTGGTCGTGGTCATGGATTTCATGGCGCAAATTCAGAGTCATTTGATGTCGCATCAATACGAAGGTGTGATGAAGAAAGCCAATCTGGCAAACGTCGGCCCTGCGGGTCGGTTGCGCTAGATTCTAGGAGCGAGAGATGAAGGTACGAGCTTCTGTAAAGAAAATATGCCGAAACTGTAAGGTGGTACGCCGTAACGGTGTGGTGCGGGTGATTTGTTCCAGTGATCCCCGTCACAAGCAGCGTCAGGGTTAATACCGTTGAATTTTTTTCGGAAAATCAGTAACCTGCGCGCCCCCTGTGAAAAGGGAGCCGCTTTTTGTGGTGCCAGCCATGCAAGATTTGGCACCGCAGTGAACGTTTGGAGATAAATCGATGGCGCGTCTCGCCGGTGTCAACATCCCCGACAACAAGCATGCAGTGGTATCACTGACCTATATCTATGGCGTTGGCCGCACTCAGGCGCGTCGCCTGCTCGATGCGACTGGCATCAATCACCAAACCAAGGTTGGTGACTTGAGTGAAGGCGAGCTCGATCAGCTGCGTAGCCTTTTGTCCGAGATGATGGTGGAAGGTGACCTGCGACGGGAAGTATCCATGAATATCAAGCGTCTTATGGACCTTGGTTGTAACCGTGGGTTACGACACAGAAAAGGGCTGCCTTTGCGCGGCCAGCGTACGAAAACCAATGCGCGTACCCGTAAGGGACCACGTAAACCGATACGCAAGTAATTGCTGCAACATCACCCGTTTAGTGTAGCTACATCGTAATTTGTAGCGCTGATATTGAAGTAGGGACATTATGGCCAAGAATGCCAAGACAACGAAACGCAAGATAACCAAGCAGGTTGTCGATGGGGTGGCTCATGTGCACGCCTCATTTAATAACACGATCGTGACCATCACCGACCGCCAGGGTAATACCTTGAGCTGGGCCACCGCTGGCGGCTCTGGATTTCGTGGTTCTCGCAAGTCCACACCGTTTGCTGCGCAGGTTGCTGCGGAGCGCGCCGGGGAAGCGGCGAAGGAATACGGCCTCAAGAACCTGGACGTTGAAGTGAAGGGTCCCGGACCAGGCCGCGAGTCTGCAGTGCGCGCTCTGAACAGCTGCGGCTACAAGATCACCAACATTACTGATGTGACGCCAATCCCGCACAACGGTTGTCGTCCCCCCAAGAAGCGTCGCGTCTAACGCCCGCGCAGAGGATTTATTCATATGGCTCGTTATATCGGACCCAAGTGCAAACTCTCTCGTCGCGAAGGCACTGACCTTCAGCTCAAGAGCGGTGTGCGTTCACTGGATGCAAAGTGCAAGCCCGAAACGGCACCAGGACAGCACGGTGCTCGTCGAGGCCGTCTCTCGGACTACGGCGTTCAGCTTCGTGAAAAGCAAAAGGTACGCCGCATTTACGGGGTGCTGGAGAAGCAGTTCCGCAACTATTATAAGGAAGCGGCGCGCCTGAAAGGTGCCACCGGTGAAAACCTGCTTCAGTTGCTGGAAAGCCGCCTGGATAACGTCGTTTATCGGATGGGATTTGGATCTACACGCGCCGAAGCCCGTCAGCTGGTATCTCACAAAGGTATTTTGGTAAATGGCTCTGTCGTCAATATTCCCTCCTATCAGGTGAAGCCCGGCGATACCGTGAGCGTTCGTGAGAAGGCAAAGAAGCAATTGCGTATACAAGCATCTCTATCCATAGCGGAGCAGCGTGGCGAGCCCGTTTGGATCGAGGTTAATTCGGACAAGCTTGAAGGTACCTTCAAGTCAAAACCTGAGCGTCAGGATCTCCCCAGCGAAATCAACGAGAACCTGATTGTGGAGCTGTATTCCAAGTAAGGCCGTATAAAGCCTGAAGAATCAGCCCTTTCAACCCGATTAGGAAATAGGTGCATTATGTCCAGTTTTGTAAATGAGTTACTGACGCCCCGCGTAATCAAGGTAGATGAGAAGTCGACCACCCGAGCGCAGGTTACCCTCGAGCCTCTCGAGCGTGGTTTTGGCCACACGCTGGGCAATGCCCTGCGTCGTATTCTGCTCTCTTCTATGCCCGGTGCCGCCATTACCGAAGTCGAGATCGATGGGGTATTGCACGAGTATTCTGCTATCGAAGGCGTGCAGGAAGACATGATCGAAGTTCTGCTGAACCTGAAAGGCGTGGCTCTCACCATGGCTGGAAAGGATGAGGCCGAGCTTTCGCTGGTCGCGAAAGGTCCCTGCACGGTAACTGCAGCAGATATTCAGGTCGATCATGACGTCGAGGTGTGCAATCCGGAACACGTCATTTGCACCCTGACCGCTGATAAGGAAATGGTCATCCGCTTGGTTGCAGAGCGAGGCCGTGGCTATTCGCCGGCCGATTCTCGCGTGAACCCCGAAGAAGAGACCAGGGCTATTGGTCGTTTGCAGCTTGACGCGTCATTCTCTCCGATCCGCCGCGTCTCTTACGTGGTTGACTCGGCGCGGGTAGAGCAACGCACTGACCTTGATAAGCTGATAATCGATCTCGAGACCAATGGCACCATTGATCCCGAAGAGGCGATCCGTCGTGCAGCGACCATTCTGCAGCAGCAGCTTTCTGTCTTTGTCGACCTTGAGAGCGAGGCGCAGGCGACGGCTCAAGAAGCGGATGACGAAGTTGATCCTATCCTGCTGCGTCCTGTAGACGATCTCGAGCTAACGGTACGTTCGGCTAACTGTCTTAAGGCGGAAAACATCTACTACATCGGTGATCTCGTCCAGCGAACCGAGGTTGAGTTGCTCAAGACTCCTAACCTTGGCAAGAAGTCACTCACCGAGATCAAGGATGTACTCGCTTCCCGTGGATTGTCATTGGGTATGCGATTAGAGAACTGGCCACCCGCTAGTCTCAAGAATGATGAGCGGTTACTGAGCGTTTAAGTAGACTGACACTCGAGTAACGGTAATTAAAAGGGGGCTCCCTACGGGGTTAGCCCATAGCAAGGAAGAAAGACAATGCGTCATCGTCACAGCGGTCGTCAGCTAAACCGCAATAGCTCCCACCGGAAAGCCATGTTCCGCAACATGGCTGTGTCCCTGGTTGAGCACGAGCTGATCAAGACAACACTGCCAAAGGCAAAAGAATTGCGAAGCTACGCAGAGCCGCTGATTACGCTGGCCAAGAAAGACAGCGTGGCTAATCGGAGACTGGCTTTCGATCGCACGCGCAGTAAGGAAGCTGTGGGTAAGTTATTCGATGAGCTTGGTCCTCGTTACGCGGAGCGCCCCGGCGGCTATATCCGTATTCTCAAGTGTGGATTCCGCACTGGAGACAAGGCGCCCATGGCCTATGTTGAATTGGTCGACCGCCCTGAGCCAGAAAACGTCGACGATGTGGAGGTTGATGACACCGAGGAGTAACTTCGCGTCATTGATCTGAATCGATAAAAATCCCCGCGAGCAGTGCTTCCGGGGATTTTTTTTGCATGCCTATCTGTGGATGTTTGCGTCCAATCCCGGTTTGCGCCAAGCTTCTTTGCTCGGCTAGACAGGGATCGACGAGATGGTCCCGCAAAATATTGGAGGGGTGCTATGCGATCAGTCAAGTTACTGTCTATGGGGTTGATTAGTTTTCTTTTGATCGCCTGCCAAGGGGATGAACCGGCTCAACCTCAAAACGAAAGCCTATTCGGACCCGAGGTGACCGATCGGGAATTAACCATGCAGCCGATCAAGCTGTATATCTTCGACTGCGGGCGGCTACGCTTCGCATCTATAGCGGGGTTCAATTTGAAACAAACCGATACAGAGGTGCGAGAACTCTCGGCGCCCTGTTATGTCATTGACCATCCCGAGGGTCAATTGTTATGGGATGCAGGCTTACCAAGTAGTCTGGCACAGCAGGAGGGGTGGCAGGTTCGAGAGGATGGCTTCGCCTCGGTCCTCACCGAAAGTCTTGCCTCTCAGTTAGCGCGTCTGAATTTAGGTTTCGATCTGGGCGGTCTTGAGTATGTTGCCTTTTCTCACATCCATTGGGATCACGTGGGGGCCGCAAATGATGTGTCTAGCGGCACTTGGCTGGTACAGCAGGGGGATTACGATGCGGCCCACGCAGAAGACAGCCTTGGAGTCCCTGCAGTTCAGCCCGAGCTTCTCTCGGGGATAAAAAATCGACCGACGCAGGTTCTCAATGGAGACCATGATGTCTTTGGTGACGGCCGCGTCAGGGTGATAGCGGCCGAGGGCCACACCCCAGGGCACCAGGTCCTTTACGTAGAGTTAGCCGAAACGGGACCAGTGATACTGTCAGGGGACCTTTATCACTTTCGCTATAGCCGGAAGAATCGGATTGTCCCTCTGTTCAATGTGGATGCAGAACAAACTCTCCGATCCATGACCAAGGTCGAGAACTTGGTTGCCACACGTGGCGCGGATTTTTGGCTACAGCATGATGCCGCCTTGTTCGATTCCCAGAAGAAAGCACCCGCCTACTACCAGTAAGCGCCTTTAGTCTTCTATAAGGCTGGCAAGCGCTTGCGCGCTGGCTTGCTGCCAGCCAGCGAGGGAATTTAGTGAGGTGATGTGAGCCACGACTGCTATGAGCTCTTCGCGGGTCATGGTTGCGCGCGCTGTGTCCGGCCAATCGTCCTGCTCGAGGGCGTCATCAATCAAAAGGACATTGTTTCTAAGGGTCAGCAAAAAGCGATCCTGGCCGACAGCAAGAGAGAGCCGTTGATTCATGTGATCGGCATCCTCTGCCTTCAATCGCGCCTTAAGTCTTTCCAGCAAGACACGGTTGCTTAGTTGTCCATAGGCGCGCTGATTGAGTGGCGCCAACTGGCGCTGAAAGTTTATTTTCCCCTGTTCTTCCAGAATTAGTCCGAGCATGTAGTTTCGTTCATTGGCACTGGTAGTCGTCTGTGCAACCTTTAGAAAGGCGCGCTGGCGAATAGCCCTGGCAGCATCGTTCTCGTTGTCGGAGTGCAGAACGTAAGTGGCTAGCCGGGCAGACCAGCGCGGGTCTCCTTCGATACTGGTGTCGGCAAGAGCGAGCACACGATCGACCCCGCCTAATAAGGGCACCAGCCTGCGTGACTCTTCCAGTTCATTGAGTGAAAGGTAGTCCATGGAATCGTCAATAAACCCACCGAGCTTGACGAAACGCTGGCGTACCATCCATTCCCAGCGATGGTAGTAGGGCTGTAGATCGGGGCTGGCCGCAATTGCCGGCGGGAGACTTACGGTATCGAGTAACTCATCGGCGGAACGGTTTGCAAGGAAAAACCGGTTTACCTGATCCACTAAAAATCCGATGGCATCGCGGGTCTCTGACATGATGCGATCGATCTCGTCCCGGCCTCTTAATATTCGGGAGTGGCCCGGCACAATCGCTTCTGGCTGCAGGGAGAGAGAGGTTTCAACCGCGCGCAACATTTCATCTGGATTGCGACCGATCTCAAACCGCGCGGTTTCAACCGCCGGGAACACCCCGTGAGGTGGTGAATCGCCGCTGAATAAAATGCGATCTTCTGGCAGCCATACCCAGATATGCTCGGTAACGTCGCCTTCCATGGGCATGATGTGCAAGGGGACTCCCGCAATGACAAGATCAAGAGGCTGATCTACGTCGATTGTGGGAGGGAAGCTGAGTGGGTCATTGGGCTCGGGTATGGGGGAGGGGCCTATTCCGTTTCCAACGGTCCCGTCTTCTCCCTGAGGTAGGAGCATTCCCATCTGTAAATAGACCCGACGAAGGATCGACTCTCGATCTTGTCTTAAGAGGCGTGTAACCCAGTGTTCCCATCCTGCTGGGGCGTAAACGGGTATATCGGTGGGCTGATCTGCCATGATTGGCCCGATCCCGCCAAAATGATCCAGATGCAGGTGGGTGTAGATAATGGCTGCTACTGGCTTGTCGGTGAATTCCCGCAGTTCGGAGATCGCGCGCTGGGTAGTCGTCGGAAACCAGCCGCCATCGATGACGATGATGCCGTCCTCGCCTTCGATAAATCCGTGGTTTGAGTAGCCAATAAATTCTGTGGCGTAAACCCGGTCTCCAAGTTTTCGCAGGATTGGTTTTTGTTTCTGTTGCAATTCCAGCAGCTCGGGATTTACCCGCTGCTCGCTCCCTGAAACGGCGCCCATAACGACAGGCGCAAGACTGATGAGCAGGAGTGCACTGCAGACTCCCAGCCAGTGAGTGAAAGTGTTGGTAGAGGACGAGTGAGTATGAGGACTATTTTTAAAGGTCATGGTTATTATTCTCGTTCCTGTGCTGAAACGTCATCAAGACGGGGTGTGTTTTCCCCTACTGGTTTTCTGCAGCCGTGCGATGCCAACTGGCTACTTGTGCAAGATCACAGGCATGGATTCAAAGCCACGCACAAAGTTCGACTGTACCCGGACGGGCTTTCCCGCTACCTCCACATGTGAGAATCGGCTCAATAGTTCTTCCCACAAAATTCTGAGCTGCATTTCTCCAAGACGATTTCCCATACAACGGTGAATGCCAAATCCAAAGGAAAGATGAAACCGAGGGTTATCACGATCAATAATGAAGCTATTGGGATTATGGATAGCCCTTTCGTCGTGGTTGCCAGACAGGTACCACATGACCACCTTGTCGCCCTTGCGAATTGTTTTGCCGCCCAGTTCAACATCCTTGTTTGCCAGCCGGCGCATGTGCATTAACGGCGTTTGCCATCGAATAATCTCAGGCACCAGCGAGGGCACCAACGCCGGGTGGGCTTTCAACTTGTCGTACTGATCCGGGTGTTCATTGAGTGCAAGAACGCCACCGGTGATTGAATTTCGGGTGGTGTCGTTGCCGCCCACGATCAGCAAGATGATGTTGCCCAAGTATTCCAGAGGATCATCAACCATCCCTGCGGTGTTTGGGTTGGTTGCCATCATGCTGATTAAGTCCATGGTGCCGGGCGGATTATGTTTCCGCTCATGCCAGAGTGCGGTGAAGGTCTCGAGACACTCGGTGAGCGCCTTGGTACGCGCATCATTATTGCCCGCACCACCTGCTATTTCTGGTAAAGAGGTCGCCATGTCGGACCAGAAGGGAAGCTTCGCGCGGTCTTCAAACGGGAAGTCGAAAATCGTGGCGAGCATTTGGGTCGTCAAATTGATGGAGACATGCTCTACCCAGTCGAAGGCCTCACCCACAGGCAGCCCCTCTAGCATGTCAACAACGCGATGCCTGATCAGGGCTTCCAGATCTGCCAGATTCTTTGGCGCTACCACCCCTTGAACCGCTCTTCTCTGGATATCGTGAATAGGAGGGTCCATGGCAATAAACTGTCTGACCGGTAGGTCGTCCCCATAATCTCCAATGGTGATCGCAGGTTCAGACGAAAAGTCATGGTGATTTTTGTCGACAGCGACGATGTCTTCGAAGCGGGTTACCGACCAGAAGCCCCCAAAAGCCTCATTCTCCGTCCAGTGAACCGGATCCTCCGCCCTCAAGCGCGCAAACCAGGGTCGCCAGCTGTCCGTTTGGTAAAGGGTTGGATCGGAGACGTCGATGTCCTCGACAGGCACTGCCGAAGGGTTTGCTAGGGCCATGTTCATCGCGATGCCTAATTATTGTTATAGAGCACGGGCATTAGAGCACGTGGGTGCTGCGTTACGATGTCTGATGCCGTCAGAAGGGTGTCATTTTAGGTCAAGCGCACTCAAATTCGGTCCTTGAACTCAGTGCGGCTGTCTAGGCGGCTTTCGGTTTTTTGCTTCTGCTACGGGAAGCGGCTTTAGTTTTGGCAGCGGATTTGCCGCAGGGCGACTCGCTGCCCGCGAGGAGCGTCTTGAGGAAACGTCCCGTATGAGAGTCCGGGTTGTCTGCCACGGCTTCGGGAGTCCCGGTTGCAATGATCTCCCCACCTCCTGATCCGCCCTCTGGACCGAGATCGATGAGCCAGTCAGCCGTTTTTATCACGTCAAGGTTGTGCTCAATAATGACGACGGTGTTGCCCCCATCGCGCAATCGGTGAAGCACCTCAAGGAGTTGTCGGATATCCTCGAAGTGCAAACCGGTGGTGGGCTCGTCGAGAATGTACAGCGTGCTACCGGTATCTCGCTTGGACAGTTCCTTTGCCAGCTTCACTCGCTGCGCTTCTCCACCCGAGAGGGTGGTGGCTGCCTGCCCTAAGCGGATATAGGAAAGGCCCACATCCACAAGGGTCTGCAGTTTGCGGTGGATTACCGGAACAGGTTCGAAAAAGGCTAGCGCGTCCTCGACGGTCATATCGAGCACTTCAAAGATATTCTGCCCTTTGTAGCGAATTTCCAGTGTCTCCCGGTTGTAGCGTTTGCCCTTGCAAACATCACAGGGCACGTAAATATCCGGTAGAAAATGCATTTCCACCTTGGTGACCCCGTCGCCCTGACAGGCCTCGCATCGTCCGCCACGCACGTTGAAGCTGAAGCGCCCTGGCTTATAACCTCGGGAGCGGGCTTCTTGGGTTCCCGCAAACAGTTCCCGTATCGGGGTAAAGATCCCGGTATAAGTCGCTGGATTTGATCGTGGCGTGCGGCCAATCGGCGACTGGTCAATGTCGATGCATTTATCAAAATGATCAATGCCACTCAGGCGCTTGTGAGGGGCGGCCTTGAGAGTGGTAGCGCCGTTTAAGGCAGTGGCTGCCAGCGGGTAGAGAGTTCCGTTTATCAAAGTCGACTTCCCTGAACCGGATACCCCAGTGACGCAGGTTAATAGCCCCACTGGAAGCTCTAGTTTGACCCCTTTCAGATTATTGCCGGTAGCTCCCTCGATAACCAACTGGCGCTTTGGATCGGCGGGTGTACGACGCGAGGGCACTGCAATGGCCCGTTTGCCTGACATATAGGCACCCGTGAGCGATGCCTCCACCGCCATGATGCTGTCGATAGGCCCTTCGGCAACAATTTCTCCGCCGTGGACTCCTGCGCCGGGTCCAATATCGATAACGTGATCAGCAGTGCGGATGGCGTCTTCATCGTGTTCCACCACCAACACCGTATTCCCCAAGTCACGCAGGTGGGTCAAGGTGCGTAACAGACGCTCGTTATCCCGTTGGTGCAGACCAATGGAGGGCTCGTCGAGGATATACATTACACCCACCAGCCCGGCACCTATCTGCGACGCCAGCCGGATCCGCTGAGCTTCTCCACCCGAGAGGGTTTCCGCACTGCGATCCAGTGTCAGGTAGTTGAGACCAACATCCACGAGAAACCGATATCTCGCCCGCAATTCCTTGAGAATCTTATCGGCAATTTCTCCTGCTCGGCCTTCGAGGTTGAGATCCTCGAAATAGGCATGAGCCTCACCGACGGGCAGGTGCGTGATTTGTGGCAGCGTGCGCTCGTCAACAAAGACGTTTCTGGCATCGGTACATAGGCGTGTTCCCTCACATGCCTGACAGGGAGCGGTGGACACGTACTTTGAAAGTTCTTCTCGTACCCCTTGGGACTCGGTTTCCCTGTAGCGGCGTTCAAAGTTTGGCAGGACACCCTCAAATGCATGCCGGCGTTTAAAGACCGTGCCTCGATCATTGATGTAGGCGAATTCAATTTCTTCGCCCTTGTTACCGTACAGGATGAGATCTCGGTGTTTTTTGGCCAGCTTTTCGAAGGGCTTGTCGATATCAAAGCCATAGTGATCGGCGAGTGAACTCAGGATGTGAAAATAATAGACGTTACGGCGGTCCCATCCCCTAATCGCGCCAGCAGCGAGACTTGCCTCGGGATGGGATACCACGCGACTCTCATCGAAGTACTGAGTGACGCCTAGACCATCGCAGCTGTCACAGGCGCCTGCAGGATTGTTGAAGGAAAACAGGCGAGGTTCTAGCTCGTCGATAGCGTGGCCACATTCGGGGCAGGCATAGCGTGCCGAAAACAACAGCGGCTCACCGGTTTCGCCCTCCATGGGCGCTACCGAGGCCAGTCCATCGGTCAATTCGAGTGCGGTTTCGAAAGACTCCGCGAGACGCAGCGCGAGATCGTCGCGGACTTTGAATCTATCCACGACCACGTCAATGCTGTGCTTTCGTTTTTTATCAAGTGCAGGCACGTCATCGAGGTCGACCAAAATGCCGTCGACGCGAACCCGAACGAACCCGGCAGCCCGCATCTGTTCGAATACGTGTAGGTGCTCGCCTTTTCGGTCCCGCACCACCGGTGCAAGCAGCATCAGCTTGCTGCCCTCGGGTTTGGCCAGCACGGCATCCACCATCTGGCTCACGGTTTGTGCTTTGAGAGTAACCCCATGGGTTGGACACCGTGGATCGCCCACCCGGGCAAACAGGAGGCGGAGGTAGTCATAAATTTCGGTGATTGTGCCGACCGTGGAGCGGGGGTTGTGGGAGGTGGATTTCTGCTCAATGGAAATGGCGGGTGAGAGTCCCTCAATATGATCGATGTCCGGTTTTTCCATCATCGACAGGAATTGCCGCGCGTAGGTAGATAAGGATTCCACGTAACGCCGCTGACCTTCCGCATAAAGGGTGTCAAAGGCCAGAGAGGATTTGCCGGATCCGGACAGCCCGGTAATCACCACGAGTTTGTCTCTGGGAATATCCAAGTCGATATTCTTGAGATTGTGGGTGCGTGCGCCGCGGACCTGAATGGTATCCATGAATGTAGCCTGTGCGTCGAAAGAACTGCCGGTAGCGGAGTATACGCAACTGATACGGGGTTCGATGGCCTGGTTCACAGTTGTGTCGTGGTAGACTGCGTATTTGGTTATCGAATCGCGCTGTGACCACGCCCAATTCCTTTACGCCTGACGAACGGAAGGCCATCCTGACCTTAGGCAGCCTTTACAGCTTTCGCATGCTCGGGTTGTTTATGGTTTTACCGGTGCTGGGTCTTTATGCGGTGGATATGCCCGGCGCTACCCCTGAAACCCTGGGTATTGCCCTCGGCGCTTACGGTCTGACTCAGGCAATTCTGCAGCTGCCACTGGGCTGGCTCTCGGATCGGATTGGACGCCGCCCGGTGGTGATTGGTGGACTCCTACTGTTTATCGGCGGCAGTTTTATAGCCGCGCTTGCAGAATCCATTTACGGAATTATCGCGGGCCGGTTTATTCAGGGATGCGGTGCCATCGCGGCTGCGCTTGCGGCACTGGCCGCGGATTACACCCGAGATTCCCAGCGCACCAAGGCGATGGCGATCATCGGGGCCAGTGTCGGTGTTTCTTTCGTGCTTGCGATCGTACTAGGACCCGCCATTGCGTCCCGTTTCGGTCTTGGAGCGGTCTTTTTGTTAACTGCATGCCTAGGATTGATTGGCCTGTTTGTCGTGCTGGTGGCGCTGCCTGCGGCGCCTGCCCAGCCATTGGCTACGGTGCGGGGCGAGTGGGAAGTGTCTCATGTCCTTGGGGGGGGCTTACCTGTTCTCTACGTCAGTGTATTTTTGCTGCATGGCTTGATGATGGCAGCTTTCCTGATAGCCCCACAGGCCCTCGCGGAGGGCTTGGGAGTCCCGCCAGCCCAGCACAGCGTTCTGTATCTCGGGACTGTGATGCTCTCGGTCGCCCCGGCTCTGCTAATCATGAAGAAGGGGCGTGATGCGGCCGATCCCAGGGTACCGATAATGGTTGCTATCGTCCCATTCAGCTTGGGAGTGATCCTTGTTATTCAGGGAGCTGGTCTCTGGTTCGTCGTGACAGGCTTCATTCTGTTGTTCACAGGAATCAATGCTCTGGAGGCCCTGTTACCCGCGACGGTAAGCCGTCTGGCGCCGGGGCGACGTCGAGGTACCGCCATGGGGTTTTTCGCAACCAGCCAGTTTCTTGGCATTTTTGTTGGCGGCACAGCCGGGGGGTTTATTCTCGGTGCCGGGGGCGCATCCGGAGTACTGATTTTGGTGGTCTGTTGTTTGTGCCTCTGGGCGGCCCTGCTCTGGATACGACCGCTGCTGATCGCAAAGCCGGCCAATTTCAGTGAATAACGGTCCAGTGCTCGCCACCATCACACAGCGTTGTTATAGTCTGAGGCTGGTTCATTAGTTCATCCCCAACGTGGGTTCAAGTCTGGAGTAGGTTATGGCGTCCCGAGGCATTAACAAGGTCATTTTGGTGGGCAATCTCGGTGCGGACCCAGAGCATCGTATGTCTCAAGCCGGAGCGGCGATAACAAACATCAGCATTGCCACCTCCGAGACCTGGAAGGATAAAAATACTGGACAGCCTCAGGAGCGCACCGAGTGGCATCGGGTCGTGTTTTTTAATCGTCTCGCGGAAATTGCCGCCGAGTATTTGCGAAAGGGATCAAAAGTCTACGTCGAGGGTTCGTTGCGGACTCGCAAATGGCAGGATCAGAGTGGCCAGGACCGTTACACCACAGAGGTGGTGGCCAATGAAATGCAAATGCTTGATAGCCGGGGAGGCGATAGTTACGGCGGCCAACCAGCGAGTAACGATTACGCCCAGAGCGCGCCAGCCGCACCCCAGGCAGCACCCGCCGGTGGTTCTTTTGACCCAATGGATGACGATATCCCATTCTGATCCAATGGCCGGTCTCGGGGTGTTTTGACGCTTGCGTATTTTATTACTCGGGGCAGATACCCCCATCGGTTATTCACTGCGGGCATTTCTCGCGCCCCTGCAGCGGCATGAATTAATTCAGGCGCCCCTTGAGTCAACACGACTCAAGCGTTCCCGTCATGCAAAAAAACTCCTCAAGTCCGCCGACCCCGGCATCATTCTTGATGCGCGTCTGATCAGCTTGATCGATCGGGAAAATGATTTGCAGCCCGAGGACCTTGAGCGCACCAAATGGCTTGGCGAAACCAGTGCCAAAATGGGCTGTCGTTACTTTTTGTTGTCCAGTTCCCGCGTGTTTTCGGGGTCGCTTCGACGCGCTTACCGTGAGAGTGACGCGCCCGATGCGACCGATGCGCTTGGACAGATCATGATGGATACCGAGCGCCATCTGTCGGGATTGATCGAATCCCTGTTCATTTTGCGTTTGGGCTGGGTTTTCTCTGGCCGGGGTCCCAGCCCCTTTCAGCGCTTGCTCGATCAGCTTCGTGCAGAAGAACCCATCCTCGCCTCAGATAATAGGAGGGATTGCCCCGTGCACAGTGCCGAGGTCGCACGGGTTATTGCCGGCATCATTGATCAGATCGATGTGGGCGCGCCGGCCCGTGGGTTGTTCCACTACGGCAGCGAGGGGGATACGGGCTATTTTTCCTTTGTTGAGGCCGTGGTGGCGGTTGCGTCCCAGTTTGATGCCATGGCGGGATCAACTGCACTATTGCAGGAGGATTTTACGACTCCCATCGTTAATCGGGCGCTGGACTGTGGTGCAATCCGCCATCGTTTTGGTATTCAGCGACGGCCTTGGCGTGATTTTATAGAGCGGGCAGTTAGACGATATATTGAAATTTATTGTCAGGAGCAAATTCCATGAGCGATGAAGGTCCTATCGGCTTGGGCGTTGCGGTGTTAACCGTGAGTGATACCCGCTCGGAAGAGAACGACACCTCGGGTGATTTCCTTTGCGGGGCCGCCTCAGCGGCGGGACATCAGGTTATCGAGCGGCGCATCGTCAGAGATGATATCTACCAGATCCGGGCTGTGGTCTCCCAGTGGATAGCAGCTGATGCTGTTTCAGTCGTCCTGGTAACGGGAGGGACCGGATTTTCAGGACGCGATTCCACGCCTGAGGCACTGCTACCTCTGTTTGATAAAAACATTGAGGGCTTTGGTGAGATATTTCGACAACTCTCCTATGACGAAATAGGGTCCTCCACCATTCAATCCCGCGCCCTCGGCGGCTTTGCCAATGACACGGTGATTTTTTGCATGCCGGGATCAACAGGGGCCTGTAAAACAGCATGGAATGGCATTATTGGAGAGCAGTTGGACAGCCGTCATCGCCCTTGTAATTACGTCGGCGTCCTGCGCTCCAGCTAAATCTAATGGCGCTGTTACCCCTACAAGAGGCGCTCGATCACATTCTGAGCGCGGTGCCCCTGCCACCCGCCACCGAGACCCGGTCAATCTTTGAGTGTTTGGGCAGAGTCCTTGGAAAGTCCCTGATTAATGAGCGCGATGTGCCGCCATTCGACAATAGTGCGATGGATGGCTATGCCCTGCGTGCCTCTGATCTTCCCGGGACACTTCCAGTCAGTCAGCGCATTCCAGCCGGTGCCCCCGCGACTGAACTCGAGCCAGGTACCGCCGCGCGAGTTTTCACCGGGGCCCTCATTCCCCCCGGTGCGGATACTGTGGTCATGCAGGAAGACGCCACCCCCGCGGAGTCGGGGGCGGGGCATGTCACCTTCGTGCAGTCGGCCACCCAAGGCCAGCATATCCGCCGTCGCGGGAGTGATGTGGCGTTGGGGGAATCAGTCCTTGAGGCCGGTCGCGTGCTGCAACCCCAAGATCTAGCGTTAGTGGCCTCCGCGGGTGCTCCGGTTATCGACGTTTATCGACGGCTCAAAGTCGCCATATTATCGACTGGGGATGAGCTTGTTGCACCAGGACAAGCGCCCGCGGACTGGCAGATCTACAACAGCAACAGCGTTCAGCTTGCTAGTCAGGTGCAGGCATTGGGCTGTGAGCCAATAGTCCTTGATACCCCGGGCGATGACCCCGACGAAATAAGAAGCGCCTTGCAGCAGGCTGCGGGAATTGCCGACTGTATTGTGACCTCCGGGGGTGTGTCGGTGGGGGAAGAGGATCATGTGCGCGGGCAAATTGAGTCTCTGGGCAGTATTGATATCTGGAAATTGGCGATTAAACCAGGCAAGCCTGTTGCCTTTGGGCGCGTGCTTGAGTGCCCCATTTTCGGTTTGCCCGGCAATCCGGTCTCCTCGTGGGTCACCTTTGGATTGGTGGTGAAGCCCTGGTTGCTGGCGGCGCAAGGGGCGGTGGTGCCACGCCATCGGCGTATACGTTGTCGCGCGTCCTTTGATCGACCGCGGCCTGGTGGCCGTGAGGAGTACCTTCGCGTAAAGCTGGCCGAAGACATGAGCGCCGAATTGGCAGGAGATCAGGGTAGCGGTGTGCTGAGCAGTATAGGTCGTGCGGATGGTCTGGCCATCATCCCCATTGGCGATGTGTTTCAGGTGGGTGATGAGATCGAGGTGGTCCTAATCAGTGAGTTCCTCTCACCAAGCGCCGCCTGCTGAGAGCTGGATGAGCCTCAGCCGTTAAACCGCCTGAAGATGAGTGTGGCGTTGGTGCCACCAAAACCAAAGCTGTTGGACATCACCTGATTTAGCCCCGGGTTTTCAATCAGACTCTGCACGATCCGAATACCGTCGGCACCCGGGTCGAGGTTGTCGATATTGGCTGAAGCAGCGATGAAATCATCGCGCATCATCAGCAGGCTATAGATGGCTTCCTGCACCCCAGCGGCTCCGAGAGAATGGCCACTGAGGGACTTTGTAGAGCCAACCCATGGTGTGTCGTCACCTTCACCAAAGACTTCACGAACGGCTTTCAACTCCTGTATGTCCCCTGCGGGCGTGCTCGTGCCATGAGCGTTGATGTAGTCAATTTGACCGTCGATGGTGGCCATGGCCTGTTGCATGCAGCGAACCGCGCCTTCCCCGGATGGGGCCACCATGTCGTGACCGTCACTGGTCGCTCCATAGCCAACGATTTCAGCGTAGATTTTCGCCCCTCGCGCCTGGGCGTGCTCCAGTGACTCGAGCACCAGCATACCGCCACCTCCAGCGATAACGAATCCGTCGCGATCCGCGTCATAGGCGCGAGAGGCCAGCGTCGGTTGCTCGTTATACTTGGTGGACAGTGCGCCCATGGCATCAAACAAGCTACTCATGCTCCAGTGCAACTCTTCGCCACCCCCCGCGAAAACCACATCCTGCTTGCCGAGCTGGATAAGTTCGGCGCCGTTACCAATGCAGTGGGCGCTGGTAGAGCAGGCTGATGAAATCGAGTAGTTAACCCCCTTTATTTTGAAAGGAGTCGCGAGGCAAGCAGACACGGTGCTTCCCATGGTTTGAGTTACGCGGTAGGGCCCCACTCGACGCAAACCCCGTTCACGCAGGGTGTCTGCGGCATCTACCTGACTCGCAGAGGAGGCACCGCCCGAACCCGCCACTATGCCGGTGCGAGGGTTGGATACCTGTTCTTCGGTGAGCCTCGCATCAGCAATCGCCTGTTGCATGCTCAAATAGGCGTAGCCGGCAGCATCACCCATGAAGCGCCATTGTTTGCGGTCGATATGCTCGGCGAGGTTGATATCCGGTTGGCCCGCTACGTGGGAGCGCATCCCGGCTTCAGCATGAGCCTCACAAAAGCTGATGCCCGACTGGCCGGCTTTCAGCGCAGCTGCAACGGTATCGGCGTCGTTTCCCAGACAGGAGACGATGCCCATCCCCGTGACAACAACCCGCCGGGCCATCAAAAAGTCTCCGTGGAGCCAAACAGTCCGACCCGAAGATCCTGAGCGGTGTAGATCACCTCGCCATCCACGGATACAGAGCCGTTGGCGATGCCCATTATCAACTTGCGCTCGATGACTCGCTTCATGGAAATTCGGTATTCAACTTTTTTTGCGCTGGGCAGAATCTGGCCGGTGAACTTGACGTCTCCACAACCCAGCGCGCGACCGCGACCGGGATTGCCACGCCACCCTAGAAAAAAGCCGACAAGCTGCCACATGGCATCAAGCCCCAGGCACCCGGGCATAACCGGATCCCCCGGGAAGTGACAGGCGAAAAACCACAGGTCAGGGTGAATATCTAGCTCTGCGACGATCTCGCCCTTGCCAAACTCGCCCCCCTCTGAGCTGATATGGCTGATTCGATCTACCATCAGCATATTTTCGGTGGGCAGCTGGGCATTTCCCGGTCCGAACAGCTGGCCCAGGCCGCAGGCAATCAGTTCCTCCTTAGAGTAGCTAGGCTGTTGAACATGTGTCGGCGCGGTCATATGAGTCCATTGACGGGGTCAGTAGTTGCGTAAAGCTGGAGTGGTGAAGCCTGCCCGGCGCGCGGATGCAGGTTTAGCACGCGAGCTCAGGCGCGAAGTGTACTGCGTAAGGCCCGTCTGTCCAAGCCTTGGTGCGTTCCCATAGAGGGGAACTCCCAGATCTGTGCCGTGTCACTAGACCTCATCAAAACCCCTCGCTCTAGGCTGCAGCCCGCAAATAAACGAGATTCTGAGTGCCAATGTGGTAGGGGGCTGGGGTACACTACGCCACCCTTAAGATCAGTCAGGAAGCGAGCGGAATGCTTGTCCCCGTTTTATTGTCTGGTGGCGTTGGCAGCCGCCTCTGGCCCGTATCTCGACAGGGCAGACCAAAACAGTTTTTGCCGATGAGTGGCTCTCTGTCGATGCTGCAGTCGACTTGCGATCGGGTGGCACCCGTAGCGGTTGGACAGCCTATCGTGGTGTGCAATGAAGAGCACCGGTTTTTGGTGGCTGAGCAACTACGTGAAGTCGGGGCAGCCCCTCAGGCCATTATTCTTGAGCCGGAGGGTCGCAACACGGCCCCAGCTATTGCGCTGGCCGCATTCAGCGCCCTTGAGAAGCACAAGGATAGCGTGCTGTTAGTGTTGCCTGCAGACCATCATATCGAGGATGTCGCTGCGTTTACCGAGGCCATCGGGCCAGCAGAGCGGGCGGCAGAGGAAGGGTACCTGGTCACCTTTGGTGTCGTGCCGTCGCGCGCGGAAACCGGGTATGGGTATATTCGCTGTGGTGAAAAGCTGACATCCGGCGCCCTTCAACTCGCCGAATTTGTTGAGAAACCTGACGAGGCGACCGCTGAGCGCTATGTTGCTTCCGGTGATTTTGTCTGGAACAGCGGTATGTTTATGTTCCGGGCAGATCGGTATTTGGAGGCCTTAAAAGCCTCCAGTGAGGCGATTTACGACGCCTGTCAGGCCGCAATGGCTGCGAGTGCAGCGGACATGGATTTTATGCGACCCGATCGGAAGGCCTTTGAGGCTTGTCCCAGTGACAGTATCGATTATGCCGTAATGGAACACACCCAGCAGGGAGCCGTCGTGCCGCTGGACTGCGGATGGAGCGACATTGGTGCCTGGTCCGCCCTCTGGGATGTGGGAAGCGCGGACGGTCGTGGTAATGTGTTGGTTGGCGATGTGTTGGCTCATGAAACAAGCGATAGCTATATCAGAAGCGAGAGCCGGCTGGTTGCCACCACAGGGGTTGAGAATATCGTGGTGGTTGAGACGCCAGATGCCGTTTTGGTGGCCAACCGCGATCAGGTGCAGGGTGTCAAAGACATCGTTGAGGCACTCAAGGCCACCAACCGGAGCGAGGCCACGCTTCATCAGCGGGTCTATCGCCCTTGGGGCTCGTACGAATCCCTAGTGGAGTCTGACGGTTTTCAGGTCAAGCGCATCATCGTGCAGCCGGGTCAAAAATTGTCCCTACAAAAGCACTTTCATCGTGCCGAGCACTGGATTGTCGTTCGGGGAACAGCAGAAGTGACGCGGGGAGACGAGGTGTTCACGTTGTCCGAAGACCAGTCGACCTATATTCCCCTCGGCACCGTACATAGACTTGTTAATCCCGGCCAGATCCCACTTGAGCTGATCGAGGTTCAGTCGGGGTCCTATCTGGGTGAGGATGACATCGTGCGGTTTGAGGATGTCTATGGGCGACAGCAGTAGGGCTCGTGATACCGCCGTAGGGCGCTGCCCCCGCGAGTCCCGCCAGAAAAGAGGAAACCAATGATTCGAAAATGTCTGTTCCCGGTTGCCGGCTACGGCACCCGATTTTTACCAGCAACCAAAAGTATGCCCAAGGAGATGCTGCCTGTGGTCAACAAGCCACTGGTGCAATATGGGGTGGAAGAGGCGATGGAAGCCGGGATGACCAATTGCGCCTTCGTTACAGGCCGAGGCAAGCGCGCGATTGCTGATCATTTTGATATCAGCTACGAGCTGGAGCATCAGATCGCGGGCAGCAACAAAGAGTCACTCTTGACCAGTATTCGCGATGTCATCGATCGGGGGACTTTCACTATGGTTCGCCAGCGCGAGATGTTGGGCTTGGGCCATGCGATTTTGACGGGCGAGTCCCTGATCGGTCCCGAAGCCTTCGGAGTCGTTTTGTCCGATGACCTGTGTCTTAACGAAGAAGGCCCGGGAGTGCTTGCCCAAATGGCAGAGCTCTATCGCCAGTTTCGCTGCTCGATTGTTGCCGTGCAGGAGGTCCCCGAGTCAGAGATACACAAGTACGGGGTGATTGCTGGAGAGGCAATGAAAGACGGTCTTTATCGGGTGGATCGCATGGTTGAAAAACCTGACGCAGTGGACGCGCCATCCAATCTTGCCATTATAGGGCGCTATATTTTGACGCCGGATATTTTTGACATCCTGCGAGAAACCCCCCCGGGTGCTAACGGTGAAGTGCAGATTACCGATGCTTTGCAGTCTCAGGCCCGTGCGGGTTGCGTTATGGCTTACCGATTCAAGGGCCAGCGGTTTGACTGTGGCAGCATTCCTGGCTTCGTCGAGGCCACCAACCATGTATACCAACACGTCTATGGCAGAGACTGACCATGAGCAACGCCATTACCTGTTTTAAAGCTTATGACGTCCGTGGCCGGGTACCAGACCAGCTCAATGACGATATCGCGAGACGTATTGGGCGTGCTTATGCCGCCGTTATAAAACCTGGCAGCGTCGTGGTTGGACACGATATTCGGTTGACCAGTCCCTCCCTGAAGGCAGCGCTGATTGAAGGGCTTCGTGAGCAGGGTGTTGATGTTTTGGATATCGGACTTTGTGGCACCGAGGAAATTTATTTCGCGACCACTCATCTTAAGACTGGCGGCGGCATCGTCGTGACCGCCAGTCACAATCCAAAAGACTACAACGGGATGAAGTTCGTGCGGGAGGAGTCCCGGCCGATTTCAGGAGAGTCGGGCCTAGCCGAGATACAGGCCTTGGCGGAGGCTAATGACTTTGTTCCAGCAGCAAAGTCCGGTGGCTTGCAGACTGTCTCGACCCTTGATGCTTACGTGGACCATCTGCTCAGTTACGTTGATGTCGGGTCACTCAAGCCGCTTCATATCGTTTGCAATGCGGGTAATGGCGGTGCGGGTCGCGTGATAGATGCGCTTGAGAGCAAGCTCCCCATTCGCTTCACCAAAGTCCATCATGAGCCCGATGGAGAGTTTCCACACGGGGTGCCAAATCCGCTACTGCTCGAGAATCGCGAGGCCACAGCCGCAGTCGTCAGGGCCGAAAAGGCGGATCTGGGCATTGCCTGGGACGGAGATTTTGATCGGTGTTTTTTCTTCACTGCCTCAGGAGATTTTGTTGAGGGTTATTACATCGTGGGCTTGCTTGCCGATGCGTTTCTCGCGAAACACGGGTCGCAACGGATAGTTCATGATCCCCGTTTAACCTGGAATACCCGATCGATCGCCGAGGCGGCAGGCGGTGAGGCAGTACAGAGCAAAACAGGCCATGCGTTCATCAAGGAGCGAATGCGCGAGGTTGACGCGATCTACGGCGGCGAAATGAGCGCTCACCACTACTTCAGGGATTTTGCCTACTGCGATAGTGGCATGATCCCCTGGCTTTTGGTGGCGGGATTGCTAAGCACTCGAGATAAAGGTCTTGCGGAGTTGGTGTCAGAGCGGGCTGCCGCATTTCCTTGTTCAGGGGAGATCAATCGAGAAATTGATGACCCCAAAACCTTGATCACCCGCGCGGAAGAACACTATGGGTCGGGTGCTAATCGGGTTGAGTACCTGGATGGCTTGAGCATTGAAATGGACGACTGGCGCTTCAATCTGCGGATGTCCAACACCGAGCCAGTGGTCAGGCTCAATGTGGAGAGTCGTGGCGATGAGGCGTTAATGCGCCAGAAAACCGAGGAGCTCCTGGGATTTATTGATCAGTTGTAGGCTTGCCTGAGACCGATCTAGCATTTGTCTTTCAGCGCTGCCGATCGACGGCCAAGTCCGCAAGCGCGGCCAGAGCCGACTTCGCGGGTGAGTCTGGCAGGTGGTTTAAGGCAGATAGTGCATGCTGTCTATGCAGCTGGGCCTGGCTCTGAGTGTAATCAATGCCCCCCGATCGCTTCACCGCCGCAATCACCTCATCTAGCTGTTGACTGCTTTTTTCTTTCAGCGCGGATTTGATGAGCGCTGCATCATCATCGCTGCCCGCAGTCATGGTGTGAATGAGGGGTAGTGTGGGTTTACCCTCGTTCAGATCGTCGCCAACCTGTTTACCCGTCGTCTCTGGATCACCCGTGTAATCGAGAACGTCATCAACCATTTGAAAGGCAATGCCCAGATGGCGACCATAGTTTTCCAGGGCCTGCTGCATCTCGGCGGGGTGGCCTTTCAGGATGGCCGGGCCTTTGCAGGCTGCCCCAAAAAGCGCGGCGGTTTTCCGCTCAATGACTTCCAGATACTGGGCTTCGGTGACCGAGGGATTACCCGCTCTGACCAATTGCAATACCTCGCCCTCGGCGATGACATTTGTGGTGTCGGCCATATGATCGAGCAGCTCCATGTTGGCGAGCTGTACCATCAGTTGAAAGGCGCGGGTGTAAATGAAGTCACCGACCAACACGCTGGAGGCATTCCCGAAGTGTGCGTTGGCGGTGGGGCGCCCCCGTCTCAAGGTGGAAATATCGACCACATCATCATGAAGCAGAGTTGCGGTATGGATAAATTCGACGACGGTAGCAAATGTAATGGCCTGGTCATCTGCCTCGTCAAGCGCCTTGGCGGCTAACAGTGCGAGTAGGGGCCGGAGCCGCTTGCCACCAGCGTCCACGATATAGTGGCCAATATTTTCAACCAAATCGACGTTGGACTGCAGCTGATCGATGATCAGCTGGTTGACGCGTTCAAACTCGTCCGCCACACAGGCGCGGATATCTGCAATCACTGGGGGTCTCCAAAATCAGCGCGGAGTATAGTGGGTTGGCCTCACTTCTGTCATCGCAGACGCCCCAAAACCAAGCAAAGTCGGCAAAAATGGGCTTGAATTGGGGGGGCGAGTCGCCTACTATTCGCGCCCCTGACCTCTGGCTAAGGCTCTGAGGCACTGGTGCCGATGCTCTGCCTCCGCAACGCGGATCTTGATATGCGAGCCGGCTAACTGAGTGGAGAAACCCATGTACGCAGTAATTGAAAGTGGCGGTAAGCAACACCGCGTCGAGGAAGGCGAGGTCCTGAAGCTCGAGAAGTTAGAAGTAGCTACCGGTGAAACAATCGAGTTTGATCGCGTTCTGATGGTAGGCGCCGGCAGCGATGTAAAGATTGGCGCGCCAGTGGTTGATGGCAGCAAGGTAACCGCCGAGGTGGTTTCACACGGTCGCCATGAGAAGATTCGCATCGTTAAGTTCAACCGTCGCAAGCATTATCGCAACGAGACTGGCCACAGACAGTGGTACACCGAAGTGAAAATTACAGGCATCAAGGGCTGAGAGGAGACTGAGATGGCACACAAAAAAGCTGGCGGCAGTACCCGAAAC
Organism: Luminiphilus sp.; assembly: GCA_964218505.1. GTDB lineage: Bacteria > Pseudomonadota > Gammaproteobacteria > Pseudomonadales > Halieaceae > Luminiphilus. Next base: position 15,435 of record CAXPOA010000203.1, on the reverse strand, counting down.
GGTCGCGATTCCGAAAGTAAACGGCTCGGCGTAAAAGTATTTGGGGGGCAGGAGGTGTCTGCGGGCAGCATTATTGTCCGACAGCGAGGCACGCGCTTCCACGCTGGTGATAATGTACGTACCGGAAAGGACCACACACTGTTCGCGACTGTCGATGGTAGAGTCGAGTTTTACACTGGTGGCCCGCAAAACCGTAAGCAGGTGCGCGTGGTGAGTGCCTGATAGGAAGCGGAAGCCCTACCAGAAAGCCTCGTCACTCGACGGGGCTTTTTTGTTTGTGGCTTGCGCCCTGTCAAAGGCGCTGGGAATCCATGCACGGAAGACGCGGTAAGGCGATAGACCATGAAGTTTGTAGACGAAGCAAGCATTGAAGTGTACGCCGGTAACGGTGGCAACGGCTGCGTCAGTTTTCGTCGCGAAAAATATATTCCCAAAGGCGGGCCCGACGGTGGAGACGGCGGTGATGGCGGCAGCGTCTATCTTCGCGGGGATGACGCACTCAATACGATGATTGACTACCGTTACGCCCGCCGGTTCAGGGCGGACAATGGTGAGTCTGGCAAGGGGCGCAATTGCACGGGTCGAGGGGGCGATGATTTGGTGCTTCCGGTGCCTATTGGCACAACGGTGCTTGATGAAGATACCGGCGAAATTCTCGGCGACATCAGAGAGCATGGGCAGGATCTGCTGGTGGCTCAGGGGGGCTTTCATGGACTCGGCAACACCCGTTTTAAGTCCAGCGTAAACCGTGCGCCCCGTCAGTCGACCCCCGGCTCCTCGGGGGAGATGCGTCGATTAAAGCTGGAGCTCAAGGTGCTGGCCGATGTGGGTTTGCTGGGCTTACCCAACGCCGGCAAGTCCACCTTCATCCGCGCGGTCTCTGCCGCCACACCTAAAGTGGCGGATTACCCGTTCACTACGTTGGTGCCCAACTTGGGTGTGGTTAAGGTCGATTCCTATCGGTCTTTTGTGGTTGCGGATATACCGGGATTAATCGAAGGCGCATCAGATGGCGCCGGCCTCGGTATTCGTTTTCTGAAACACCTGACTCGCAATCGAATCCTGCTGCATGTCGTGGACATCGCGCCACTTGATGAGTCAGACCCCGCTGAAGCCGCCGCGTCTATTGTGCGCGAGCTGGAGCGATTTAGTCCCACATTGGCAAGCCGTCCGCGCTGGTTGATTCTCAACAAGGTCGATTTGCTCTCTCCCGAGGAACTCAGCGCACGACGGCATGCGGTGTTGAATGCGATCAACTGGACCGGGCCCGTATACGAAATCGCGGCAATCTCAAAAGACGGGACCGGTGCGCTCAGTGGCGATCTGATGACCTGCATCGAGGAGTTAAAGGCTATCGAGGCCGAGGATGCGGAGGCGTTGGCTATTGAACAGGACACGCAGACTCGCATGCAGCAAGAGGCGCGTGATCGCATTGAAACCCTTCGGTCGACTCGAGCCTCGATGCGAAAGGCGCAGCGAGATGCCCAAGGGGATGAAGACGACGACGAAGTCGATGTGGAGTACCGGTATTGAGTGCGACTGAACGACAGTCTCTGCAATCTGCCCGTCGCTGGGTTATCAAGGTTGGAAGCGCCTTACTGACAGCGGGTGGCCGTCGATTGGATCGTGGCGTAATCCACGGGCTAGTGCAACAGCTGGTAGCTCTCAAAGAGAGTGGCTGTGAAGTCGTGCTGGTTTCCAGCGGATCGGTAGCGGCAGGGATTGTGCGCCTCGGACTAGATCAGAGACCCACCGATATTCACGAGTTGCAGGCGGCTGCGGCAGTGGGCCAATCAGTGCTGATCAGGGCCTATGAGGATGCGATGGGGCCTCAGGGACTTGTATCTGCAATGGTGCTTTTAAGTCACGCGGATGTTCGCGCTCGGGACCGATACCTGAATGCCAGGGGGACCTTGAATACCCTGTTGGCCAGAGGTGTACTGCCTATCATTAACGAGAACGATACCGTGGTCACCGATGAAATCCGTCTCGGTGACAATGACACGCTGGGCGCGCTGGTCGCCAATTTGATCGATGCTGATGCCTTGCTCATTCTTACGGATCAGGATGGCCTGTACGACCGCAATCCACTCGAACATCATGATGCAGCGTTGGTCACCGAGGCTGATGTTGAAGACAGTAGCCTGGATGGCATGGTCGGTGAGGCGGGCAAATTTGGTCGCGGGGGTATGGTGACGAAGCTGCGCGCTGCTCGTCTGGCGGCACGCTCGGGGGCGTTGACGGTTATTGCTAACGGGCAAACCCCCAACGTCATCCAGGCTGTTGCTCGGGGAGAGCAGGTTGGTACATTCCTCACGACACAGCGGAGACCACAAAGTGCGCGCAAACAGTGGCTGGCGAGTTTGCTTCATCCCAAAGGGGTGATCACCCTTGATGCGGGTGCCACCAAAATGGTGGTGGAGGCGGGTAAATCTTTGCTGCCTATTGGGGTCGTCGGGGTTGAGGGTCAATTCGTCCGGGGTGATCTGGTTCGCTGCGTGAGTGAGGATGGACTGGAAGTCGCCCGAGGGCTGATTAACTACAATGCTGACGAGGCGTCCAAGCTTATCAAGGTGCCGTCAACTCAAATAGCTGACTTGCTTGGCTACGGCGGGGACCCTGAGATGATACACAGCGATAATCTGGTGCGGGTATGAACACGGCTACACTGTTGTTTACGGTCTACCTCGCAGCTATTTTTGCTGCCAGTTTGCTGGGGGGATGGTTGCCCCGGCGGTTTCAGCTCACCCACACCCGCACCCAATTAATCATGAGTCTCGTTGCGGGCTTGATGCTCGGTGTGGCGTTTTTCCATCTTATTCCTCACTCAACGTTGACGCCTCCCGTTGATGTAGATTTTACGATGCGCTGGGCAGTGATGGGTCTGGTGTTCATGCTGGTGTTACTTCGATTGTTTCATTTTCATCAGCATGATTTCGCTCTCGCGGAGGCTGACTGTGAGCATGGACACGCAGATGCGCATCCCCACAATCACGCCCATGAGCACGGACATACATCGTCGCCTAATGGAGCATTCACTTGGCTCGGCTTATTGCTGGGACTCAGCGTGCACACCGTGGTTGATGGCATTGCGCTAGGTGCCGTTATGCGCGCTGAGCCAACTGGGGGTGGGGTGCTTGGGCTTGGGGTTTTTCTGGCTATTCTGCTTCACAAACCTCTTGATTCACTCTCGATCGAGACGGTGATGGCTGCGGCTGGGAGGTCATCGGCCTCTCGACGATGGATAAACCTGAGTTTCTCAGCCCTGTGTCCCGTAGCGGCCGCCGTTTTCTGGTCGGCGGTTGATCCCGCGGTGGCTGATTCTCTTTTACTCTCGGGAGCGCTGGCGTTTTCCGCCGGAGCGTTTATCTGTATCGCTCTTGGCGATCTTTTGCCTGAGATCCAGTTTCACAGTCACGATAGAGGTAAATTGACGGGTCTTTTCTTGCTGGGCTTGGGGCTGGCCTGGGGGATTGGTCTGGTCGAGGGGGTCCACTGAGGGATCAATCCGACTACCCGGGGCTCAAGGATTCTCCTGCTCCAGCATGGTGGTCGCTTCCCGTAAGGTAACGCTGCTATCGTAACGGGGCTGTTCCCAGCCTTGGAGCTCCCGCATGACTAGATGGGAAAGCACATCGATGTGGGCATTGCTGGCATTCAGACAGGGGATGTATTCGTAGCGCTCGCCCCCGGCCTCCAGAAAGTAGTCACGGTTCTCCATGCCGATCTCTTCAATGGTCTCAAGGCAATCCGCTGAAAAACCGGGGCAGATTATTTGAAGTGACTTGACTCCTGTCTCTGGCAAACCCTTGAGAGTCTCATCGGTGTAAGGCTTCAGCCATTCTTCCCGACCAAAGCGCGATTGGAAGGTGGTCAGGTAACGATCAGAAGGGAGTTCCAGCACCTCTGCAACCAGTCTGGTGGTTTTGTGGCACTGGCAGTGATAGGGATCACCATTATCGAGATAGCGCTTTGGACTGCCGTGGTAGCTGAAGACCAGCTTGTCCGCCTGACCATGCTCCTGCCAGTGCTCACGAATCGACTGGGCAATGGCGGCGATATAGTGATCATCGTCACCATACTGGGCAATAAATCGGAAATCCGGTAACCAGCGGCGGCCGATAAATTCGTTTGCAACCTCGTCGAAGGTTGAGCCTGTAGTGGGTGCGGCGTACTGAGGGTAAAGGGGCAAAACCACCAGCCGTTGGATCCCGGCGGAGAACATATCTTGCAGTACAGAGGGGATCGAAGGATTTCCATAGCGCATGGCGCCTCGCACCATGATGTGAGGCCCCAGTGATTCTTCAAGCCTGCTTTGCACCCCGCTGACCTGGTCCATCAGGTGATACAGAAGCGGCGAACCCCGATCGGTCCAGACCTCGCGATATGCCTCAGCGGAACGCGCTGGGCGGGTGTTCAAAATAATACCGTGCAAGATCATCCACCAAATCAGTCTGGGGACTTCGACGACTCGCGGGTCGCTCAGGAACTGTTTTAGATAGGGCCGCAGCGCGCCTTTGGTGGGAGCATCTGGGGTTCCCAGGTTGGTCAACAGCACGCCGGTCAGCGGGGGCGTGCCGTGATCAAAATCTGTTGTCCCTCGATAACTCATGGATCGTCCCTGAACGTGTCGATTCGCGGGGGCATACGTGCGCCCAGCAAACATGGATGCCTATTGTACGCTCTGCAGGCCCATGAGAGGGCACTGGGTTGCGCCGAGTCGAACGGTTAGTATACAAACCTACTCCAAGTTCAACTGGTGGACCCCGATGAGTCTGGATTTCGATAGCGCTCGCCTCTACAACCCGAATATGACCTCTGAGCATGAGGCATGGCGGGCACAGCTGCGGCGTTTCGTCGACGCGGAGATCATGCCCTACGCGGAGGATTGGGATGAGGCCGGCGAAATTCCCATAGAGCTCTGGCCAAAGGCTGCCGCGGTGGGTTTGTTGGGGTTGGGCTATCCCGAGCAGTACGGTGGCATCCCTGGAGACGTTTGGCTCACCCAAATCGCTACCGAGGAGTTGTCCCGAGTTGGGGTAGGCGGGGTCAACGCGAGCCTTATGGTTCACGGTATCGGACTTCCTCCCGTCATCAACTGGGGTAGCGAGGCCATGAAAGAACAGGTGGCACCGCCAGTGCTGCGGGGGGAGGCTTGGATCTCCCTTGGTATTACCGAGCCCGGTGGTGGTTCTGATGTGGCGAGCCTGCAAACCACCGCGGTGCGTGATGGGGATCATTTCATCGTAAACGGCTCGAAGACCTATATTACTGGTGGTATGCGCGCCAATTGGGTCTCTACCGCTGTACGCACCGGGGGAGAGGGTGCGACAGGGGTATCGATGCTATTGATTCCGACCGATGCACCGGGATTTTCCCGCACCGCCCTTGAGCGGAAGCAGGGCTGGTGGGCGTCGGATACCGCGACGCTCTATTTCGATGACCTGCGAGTTCCTGTCGACCAGTTGATTGGCGAGGAGAATCAGGGATTTAAGGTGATCATGACCAATTTCAACGCTGAGCGAATGGCGATGGCCGTGGGCATGGAGGCCTATGCGCGAGTGTGTATGGAGGAAGCTGTTGCCTGGGCTCGTGAGCGCAAAACCTTTGGCAAACGGCTCGCCGATCACCAGGTGATTCGCCACAAGATCGCCATGATGAAGCAGAAGATTAATGCAACGCAGGCCTACATCCGGTGTTGCAATGAATCTATCGAGGAGGGTAATCCCGACCCTGCAGACATCGCCCTTTTGAAAGTGCAGGCGAGTGAGGTCATGGAGTTTTGTGCCAGGGAAGCGCTGCAGATCATGGGCGGAATTGGTTACATGCGTGGCTGCCGATCTGAGCGGTTGTATCGCGAGGTCCGGGTCAATGCGATTGGTGGGGGCTCTGAGGAAATCATGCGTGATCTTGCCTCCCGCCAGTACGGGCTATAACCGGTCCGCTCGCCCCAAGAATGTTAATTAGAGATTCAAATCAGAGAGTGATCCCATGAGTGATTCAAAAGCCCAACTGAGGGAGTTTCAGACAGAGGTGCGGGCCTGGATGCAGGCAAACGTCCCCGAGCCACCGCCCTTTCTATTGCCTCTAAGCTTTCTGGAAGTAGGGACCGAGCAGCAGCTGGATTTTCTGCGAGAGTGGCAGCACAAAGTCTGGTCGGCAGGGTATTTGGGCATGCACTGGCCAAAGGAGTATGGAGGTCAGGGTGCTGACCCCGCTTATCAGGGCATTGTCGATCGTGAGTTGGGGGCAGCCAACGCACCAATCATGTTCAACACCATTGGCCTCGGTTGGGTGGGCCCGCTGTTGTTGGAGATGGGCACCGATGAAGAAAAGGCAAAGTACCTCAAAGGAATTCTCTCGGGAGAGGAAATCTGGTGTCAGGGATTTTCAGAGCCCGATCACGGGTCGGATCTTGGTGCGGTGCAGACCCGTGCGGTTCGGGATGGGGATGACTACGTCATCAACGGCTCGAAGATCTGGACTACCATGGGTAATTACGCCGATCACATGATTTTGTTGGCGCGGACCGACCCAACTGCCGAGCGCAAGTATGACGGACTGTCCTTCTTCCTCTCCCCCATGAAAATACCGGGAGTTGACGCAGTCCCTATCCGCAAAGTGACAGGGGAGTACGGCTTCAATCAGGTGTTTTTTACTGACGCCCGTATTCCCGCCTCTACCCTGATGCTGGAGGAGGGCAAGGGTTGGCAGGTGGCCATGAAGACACTTGAATACGAGCGCGGCGTGCAGGCCGGGCAGGGCACCAGCCATTGGGCGGTATCGATACAAATTGACGATTTGATTGATGATCTCCGGGGTTTTGAACGAGATGGCGAGCCCCTGTTTCAGGATCCTTCCGTAAGGGATCAGGCGGTGACGCTCATTATGGAGGCTAAGGCCCTCGCCTTGTCGCAGCGCCGTATGCGTTTGTCTGGTCTCACCTCCGACTTTCCCATGGGCTTGCCTTTATCATCGAAATATCGGGGTACTGAGTGGGCCCGTCGGATGAAACTCTTCGGCACCGCTATGCAGGGTGCCAGCAGTTCGCTCTATATCGGGGACAGCGATGCCCATCGCGGGGGCTTCTGGCAGCGCGCCTATTTTTCCAACTTTGGCATGACGATAGGGGGTGGTACCACCCAGGTTCAGGCCAATATTATTGCCGAGCACGTGCTCGGCTTGCCGAAGTAAGGGGGGCAGAGATGTCTTCATTAGTTGGAAGTGTTGCGCTCAACTTCAGCGAAGAGCAGTCAATGCTCCTCGATGTGGCACGAGCCTTTGTCCGAGATAAGTCGCCCATTGATCAGGTGCGAGCTCAACTCGAGACGCCCGCAGGTTACGACCAGGGGGTTTGGGATGAAATGGTGGCTCTGGGCTGGACCGGCATAGCACTGCCAGAAACTGTGGGCGGTTCCGCACTCGGATTCTCAGCCGTGATTCCTGTCGTGGAAGCCTTGGGTCATGGCTTGTTGGGTACCCCATTGATGGACACCACACTAGCCGGTCAGTTACTACTGCGAGCGGGGGGCGCGGCCCAGGAAGCTACGCTAGCGGCCATTGCTGCGGGTGAAGTTGCCACTGTGGCGTTCCTGGACGGTGCCGACTGGGGTGCAGAAAACACAGGCGTGTCCCTTGATGATCAAGGCGTTCTTCAGGGCGCCAAGTCCTTCGTCGGAAACGCGCAGGTGGCGTCTCATTTTGTGGTCGTTGGTAATCAGAATGGATCCCCGATTCTTGCCTTGGTGACACGATCCACGATGTCGGATGACGCATTCACTACCAATACGCTGATCGACCTGACCAAACGCTCCTGCCGGGTTGATTTCTCCGGTGTTCGGCCCGAACAGGTGATCAGCGGCGAGCAGGTGGCCTCCGCCGTACGTGACTATCGGCTCATGGGCGCATTACTTGCGGCGGTTGAGGCGACGGGGACCGGCGCCAGATGTCTGGAAGTCATCGTGGATTACCTGAAAACGAGAAAGCAGTTTGGCAAACTGATTGGTTCCTATCAGGCGCTAAAGCATCCAACGGTGGATATTTATTGTGCAGTGGAGGATTCCCGCTCATTTTGCTATCACGCTGCCAGCATCATTGAAGAGGGTCCGCTCAGCACTGATGCGGAAACTGCGTGCCGCATGGCGAAAACCTCAGCGGGAGACATGCTGGTTTTTGCAGGGGATCGAGCGGTTCAATTTCATGGGGGTATTGGTTTCACCTGGGATTGCGACTCGACCTTGTTTATCCGGCGGGCTCAGTGGACCCAGCAGGTGTTTGGGGACGCAATCCATCATCGCAAACGCCTGGCGAGCTTACTGCTGGATTGACAGCCCCTGTCTCTATCAATGAGCAAGTCCGTCTCAGGGTTTTTTTCGTAGAGCACCCATGACCAAAAAAACACCTATTCGCCGCGGCGCTCTCGGCCGGGGTTTCGCTTTGTCTTTGGCTGGTGCCAGGGCGGGCGGCGCCTTTGCCATCGATGGCGCCTTGCGACGTCTTCGGGGCGACTCAGGCGTCGATGAGGATCGCTTGCAGCGAGAGGCCGATCGATTTGCGGATACCCTCGGCGAACTCAAGGGAAGCTACGTCAAGATAGGCCAGTTGCTGGCGCTTTTGGGAGAGCACTTTTTACCAGCGCCGTTGACTCGGGCGCTGCACCGACTGGAATCTCAAACCCAGCCTTTGGACTGGACTTACATCGAGCCCGTCCTGCGGAGCACTATGGGCGCCGAGCTCGAGCAGCTGAATGTCGATCGGCAAGCTCTCGCGGCGGCGTCTCTCGCTCAGGTGCATCGTGCGAAGCACCGACAAACCAACAGGGACCTGGTGCTCAAAATTCAGTATCCGGATCTTGTCGGGGTACTGGATGAGGATTTTGCCGCGGTGGTGAGGATGCTCCGCTTGGCCCGATGGATACCCGCCAGTAAAGACTTTGACAGCTGGCTGCAGGTGCTTCACGAGCAGTTGATCCTCGAGGTCGACTACCCGAGAGAGCTGGCGTTGGCCCAAGAAATGGCTGACGCCCTAGGCGCTAATTCTCGGATGGCCGAGCTGGATATCGAATTCCATGTACCCGCCTATGACGCCGAGCTAAGTTCCAGTGATGTGCTTGTTATGGATTTTGTCCGCGGCAAGTTGGTGACGGATCCGTCGGTTGCTGCACTCAGTCAGAAACGTCGTGATCAACTGGGCAGGGCGATGCTCGAGCTCTTCTTCTTCGAAGTATTTGATCTTGGTCTGATGCAGGCAGATCCCAATTTTGGTAACTATCTGATTGGGGATCGGGGTGGGCGCATGACGCTTCTAGATTTTGGATCGGTGGTTCGGCTGTCTCGTGACACCCAGCATGCCCTTGCCGATACCATTGCGGGGGGGCAGCAAAAGGACGGGGTCAGACTTGAGCGTGGATTAACAAAGCTCGGTTGTATTGACGCAGATAGCAGTGACTATGCACGCCGCACGTTTGTTGCCTTTGTTGAAAAATTGCTGGAGCCCCTGCGACCGCCCGAGGAGTTGCCAGTGGAGTTACTCAATGCAAAGGGCGCCTATCGCTGGGCTGATTCACACCTCCTGAAACGTACCGGGCGCCATGTGGCGGGGTCGGTGGCAAGCCGGGATTTCTCTATCCCCCCGGGCAACTTCGCCTTGATGGCCCGCAAGCTGACAGGTGTCTTCACCTTTATTTCGGTGGTCGGTGCTGAATTTAACGGCGTGGACATTGTCGATGACTGGCTTGGTCGCTGGGAGTGCTCTAAATGAGTGATAGCTCCCGATCCGTGCCCCGGGGTCGCGTACGGCGCTTCGGGAAGTTTGCCCGGCTCGCTGGGGGTGTTGCCGGCAACATGCTGGCACAGGGTGCCAAACAGGTAGCCTCGGGTCAGCGCCCTAAGGCGAGGGATTTGTTGCTCACCCCGGTGAACGCCCGTCGACTGACTCGCCAGCTTTCAGAGATGCGCGGGGCGGCGATGAAGCTGGGTCAAATTCTCTCCATGGACAGTGGAGATCTGCTACCCAGAGAGCTCGCGGATATTCTGGCAACCCTTCGCAATGCGGCGTATGCCATGCCAGAGCGTCAGCTCGATGAAGTTCTCACCGAGGCCTTTGGCGTCGAACATCAGTCGGTGCTGATCGACTTCGAGCAAAAACCTTTTGCGGCTGCGTCGATCGGCCAGGTCCATCGCCTGCGCTCGGCTGGGGGTCAACCCGCTGTCCTCAAAATCCAATACCCCGGCGTGCGCGAGAGTATCGACTCGGATGTAGACAATCTAGCGGCGCTTCTGAGGGTATCGGGTCTGCTGCCCAAGCACATGGACATCAGTCCTCTTCTCACCGAGGTAAAAGCGCAGCTGCACGAGGAAGCAGATTACAAGCAGGAGGCAAACTATCTCCGAGCCTTCGTCAAAGGGCTGGGCAACGATGAGCGATTTTTATTACCCCGGGTGATCCCCTCCCTGAGTGGCTCCCGTGTTCTCGGCTTGACCTATGTCGAAGGAGTGGCCATCGAAGAGGTTGTTGACGAGGATCAGGAGGAACGCGATCGGGTGATGTCACTGCTTTTTGAGCTCTTACTCATAGAGCTCTTCGAGCTTGGCCTAGTGCAGACCGACCCCAACTTTGCCAACTACCGCTACAACCCAGAAACTGGTCAGGTGGTTCTGTTGGATTTTGGTGCATCAAAATATTTTCCAGATACCTTTACCACCGCTTACCTGAATCTCTTGGCAAGTGCTATCGAAGGGGATCGCATGGGAATGGCAGCGGCGGCGGAAACAGCAGGATACTCCCTTGGGCCCGAGGGCTCCCCTTATAGAGAGGTTGTTCTGGATTTATTGCAGTTGGTCCTGGAGCCAATCAGCTGTGGTGAAGCCTACGACTTTGGAGAGTCAACCCTGCCTATGCGTCTCGCGGAGATGGGCCAAAAAATTCAGGGCAACAAAGAATACTGGGAAGTTCCACCCATGTACGCGGCCTACATCCACAGAAAGATTGCGGGATTGTTTCTACTGGCGAGTCGCCTGAAGGCGCGTGTCAATATCTATGAGCTGGTGTTGCCCTGGCTGGATTAACGGCCTGGCGGTAAGTGGGTTTTCAGAAATCGAATCATGTTGCCGCCCATCACGGCGCGGATTTCGGCCTCTGAAAACCGGGCATCGAGTAACCCCTGAGTCAGCTGCGCTATGTTGGCTGCATCAAAGGGCGCACTGATTGCGCCATCCCAGTCCGATCCAAGGGCTATGTGGTCGAGGCCAAATCGGTCGATGCCATAGCGGATTGCGCCGACTATCGAGTCAACGTCGTTGCCGCAGGTAGCGCCATCCCAGAAACCGACGCCTATCAGGCCCCCGGCATTGGTGATCAGTTCCATGGTGTCGTCTGAAATATTGCGCGGACTGTCACAGTGTCCCTGAAAGCCCGTATGACTCACGATCAGCGGAACCAGATGGTCTGCCAGTAGATCCTGCACCACAGCTTCGGATGAGTGGGCGACGTCGATCATAATGCCAAGGGAAAGCATCCGGTCTACCGCTTGCTGACCGAAAGATGTCAGCCCTTGATTGCTTTCGCCATGTAGAGATCCACCAAGAGCATTATCAAAGAAATGCTGCAGGGACATCATGCGAAAACCGGCGGCGTACAGGCGGTCGACATTGTCAATTTTTGCGTCTAGCGCATGTGACCCCTCGGTGCCGATCAGTGCTCCAACGATTGGTTCACCTGCTGCTCTCCGGTCCAGCACTTCCTCGAGGTCGCGCTGGTCCAGCACCACCTGTAGGTGAGGTGAGTTGGAGGCTGCTTGGTGAATTCGTTCAGCTTGATAAAGGGCTCGCGCTGCCAATGACTGTCGTGTAGCCGCGGGCCAACGCTGAACCAGTGCCAGCATGGAGATATTGTCAAAGGCCTCGCTTGAGTTCTCTTCGTAGTTTTGGCCCCGGGGAGATTTGGTCACTGTGGTGAACATTTGCAGAGTAATTTTGCCCTCAAGGAGTCGTTCGAGATCCACATGGCCGCGGTCACTGCGCTCCTCAATGGGTCGTTGCCACAAGGCTGTGTCCGCATGGAGATCGCCAACCAGCAGCGACCCATGAAGGGCGAGGGCCTCTGCATCGAGAGGTGCATAGCCGTCGGTTGTCAGGCGGTTCATCGATTGCTCGAAAAGCCCGGGCCCAAGGCCGAACACCCCGGCGAGGCCTACAAGCGACAAGAGCCCAAGAGCGAAAAGGGTGGCACGCAACATGTGAGTAAGCTTCCCGAATAACCAACCAGCATCATGGTGCTTCTACCGCTCATGATGCAAGCGATCGCTTGCGATGCGTTGCGCGGGCATCAGCCTCTCCAAAACCGTGCGCTTCGATCCGCGCGCGCCTGGCTCCCGTAAAGTCAGCCATGACACAACCTCGACTGATTTTGATCCTGGCGGATCAGCTGAGCGCCGCCAACCCGGCTCTTGCTCTTGCAGACAAAGCTCGTGATGTGATCCTCCTTGCGGAAGTGGCGGAGGAGGCCACTTATGTTCGTCACAATCGGCACAAGATCGTGTTGCTCTTTTCGGCGATGCGTCATTTTGCAAAAGATTTGGAAACCCAGGGTTTTACGGTGCGATACATCCCCTTTGATCAGGGGGTAGCCAGTCTAAAAGAGGCCTGTCGCGTAACGCTCGCCTCGACCGACTGCGGTGAACTAGTCATCTGTGAGCCCGGTGAACATCGATTGTCCTCCGCCATGACTACCTGGTCCTCAGATCTAGGGGTTTCAGTTGAGGTGCTCGAGGACAGCCGTTTTTTGGCCAGTCACAAGCAGTTTCAGACATGGGCGTCGGGGCGCAAACAGCTGCGTATGGAGTACTTCTACCGGGATATGCGCCGCCAATACGGGGTGCTTCTGGATGATGGTGAGCCCTGTGGCGGTAAATGGAATTACGACAGTGATAACCGCGTCGGCTGGCGGGGGCAATGTGATATCCCGCCACGTCCTGACGTGGAGCCAGACGCAATCACTCAAAAGGTCATCGCACTCGTTAACGATCAGTTTCCGGATAACCCAGGTGACCTGAGCCAGTTTCGACTTGCGGTCACTGGGGAGGAGGCAAAGAGGCAATTTGATTGGTTCTGCGATCATGCTCTCGCCAACTTTGGCACCTACCAGGACGCGCTTGTCGAGGAGTCGCCCTGGGTGTTCCATAGCCTTATTTCCATGTATTTGAATTGTGGCTTGCTTGAGCCGTTAGCGGTATGTCGGCAGGTTGAAGAGGCCTGGCGCCGGGAGCGTTGCTCGCTCTCTGCAGCCGAGGGGTTTATCCGGCAGGTACTCGGGTGGCGTGAGTACGTCCGAGGTATCTACTGGCTCCTCATGCCCGAGTATGCAACCCGCAATACCTTTGATGCTCGCCGGCCTCTACCCTCATTTTTTTGGACCGGGGACACGGATCTCCGCTGTTTGGAAAAGGCAATCACCCAATCACTGGACCTGGGATATGCCCACCACATTCAGCGACTGATGGTGATTGGCAATTTTGCCCTGCTCGCGGGGCTCGATGTGGACGCCGTGTGCGCCTGGTATTTAGCAGTTTACGTGGATGCCTATGAGTGGGTAGAACTGCCCAATACGGCGGGTATGGCCTTGCACGCTGACAACGGTGCCATGGCGAGCAAACCCTATGCTGCAAGCGGTAAATATATCCAGAAGCAGGGCAACCATTGTAAGAGCTGCCGTTTCAACCCGAGCAAAACAACTGGCGAGGGGGCATGCCCTTTCAACAGTCTCTATTGGCATTTTGTCGATCGACATGCTGATTATCTCGGCAAAAATGCGCGTATGGGACTGATTCTTGCCAATTGGCGCAAACGAGATCCATCTGAGCAGGCGTCAATCAGAGCGTGGGCTGAGTCAGTCCTTGAGGCGCTTTAGCTTGTACCGTTGGCTGCTGCATTTGCGCGAGCAGTAAACGATCTCTGCCCAGTTATTTTTCCAGCGGGCCCGCCAAGTAAAGGGCCTCTCGCACACAGGGCACACTTTGGTTGGCAGATCACTTTTCTTACGCATCTCGTGAGTCTGTCTCGGTAATAGGCCAGTCGGCGGCGTCATTGATGTAGAGCGGCTGAGGTGCTCTGTAGCCATCCCATTTTCGGGTAAATAGCCCCTCGGGGTCGTGTTGTTGCGCCTGTTTTTCCAGATTGAATTGTCGACCGCCTCGGGGATCGTGACCCACGCCAGCGATGTATTGCCAATTACCGTAATTGCTGCCTACATCAAAATCGATCAGATGCTTTTCGAAGAACGCGGCACCGAAACGCCAGTCTCCCTGAAGTTCATGGATTAGGCAGCTGGCAGCAATCTGCCTGCCACGATTGCTCATCCAGCCGGTCGCAACCAGTTGACGCATGAGGGCATTCACCAGCGGATAATCCGTGTCCCCCGCGCACCAGCGGGCAAACTGGCGGGGCTCAAAAGGACTCTGTCGGATTTTCCCGGCCACGCCGCCAATGCGGAACAGCTTGTGGTCATCAACGACTGCTCGCCAGTGAAAGAACTCACGCCAGAGCAGCTCGAAGTAGAGCCAGTAGGTTGATTCGTTCGCGGTGTGATCACGCTCGAAGGAAAAAATACGATGAGCTACCTCCCTCACCGACAGGTTCCCGTTACCCAGCCAGGGGGAGAGGGTGCTCGATCCATCCATACCATCGAGGCAATTTCGGGTCTCCTTGTAGCGGGTGATGGACTTTTCCACCTCGATAAACTGGTGCAGACGCCGCTCTGCTGCGACAGGGCCCCCGGGCAGTGGGAGTGCGGGATGGCGGCTGTGTAGAGAGGGCGGGATATCATCGTATTGGGCCGCCGGTGGCGGAGGTAGATACTCGGGCCCTGCTAAGGGCTTGTTTATCTTGAGAGACTCGACCCGACGCCTGAATGGGGAAAACACCCCAGGAATTTCCTGGAGTTCGAAGGGAAAGTCCTCGGGCTCAAATAAGGTGTTGCCTCGATGCACCGAAATCGGGATTTCAAGCTTGCGTTGCAGGAAATCTAGGGTTCTGGTTTCGTGATAACCATGGCATCTGGAGATACTGATCTCGGTAATACCGAATTTGGCTACCAGATCAGGCAGCACAAGCTCAGGTGATCCCTCAAGGACCATCAGATTCTGTCCCAGTGCCTGAAGCTCCGCTTGGAGCGCCAAGAGTGACTCTCGTAAAAAGCGGTCCCGCTGGGGTCCCAGGCCAACCGTGTTGCACCAGGGTTTGGGGCGAGGCATCAGGTATACACACAACAGGGAGTCAGCCGCGGCGTGGCTCCGAAGCGCCGGATTGTCCTGTAGTCGCAAGTCCTGCTGGAACCAGTGTAAATGCCGCATAACGTGGTGCTTTTGTAAGGTGTGTGGTCCTTTACGGGCCGACTGGTCGGCTGGGTCACAGGGGCATTAGCGGGTCCCACGCGCACCCG
>CAXPOA010000202.1:0-3050 GCA_964218505.1 Luminiphilus sp. | reverse complement strand
ATGCCAAAGGCGGTAAAAGCAGAAACCCCACTAAAACGGACCCAAGCGGATCGGCGGCAGACATCCAGGCAGGCTGTGCTTGGTAGCGCCTGCAAATTATTTGGAGAGAAGGGTTACGCCAATACATCGCTCGAGGACATCGCCACCGATTGTGGCCTCACGATTACGCCCATCTACCATTATTTTGGCAATAAAAAGGCGCTGTTTGCGGCCGTCATCGCCGTAATGGAACAGCGTATTGTGGCTAGCATGGGAGAGGGCACCGCAGAAAATCAGATGAAAGACGCAATTGCTCATTGGCGAGCTTTTCTGGATTTATGCGATGACCCGGGATTTCGACAAATTGTGTTGGTAGATAGTCCCGCTATCCTCGGTCGCGACCGATGGGCAGACAGTATGGTGACCCGAGCTGCCAAAGCTTTGGTCGTCGATGAGGCCCAGCAGAATGTCCGCAGGCGTTATCGGCAGGGGCTTTTTGCCCGGATTATTATGGCAGCATTTACTGAGGCCGCGCTGATGATCGCCGAGGCAGAGGATACCCGCGCAGCCAGAAAAGAAGCGGAAAACCTTATTATGGAACTATTTTCCTCTCACGATATATAGATGGGCTCTTCTGGTCTTGAGCAATCTATCAGTGATATAGGTTTTCCAGTGTTTATAGAGGGACTCTAATGCGAATGATAAGAAATAGTCTCGCGATTTTCCTTGCGATGTTCATGTCGCTGCAAACTATTGCGCAGGAAGATACCGTTGAGTCGACGATAAAACCCAATATTTTGGTGATGGTCGCTGATGATCTAGGTTGGGCGGATGTGGGCTATCACGGCGGTGACATCGACACCCCTTCCCTCGATCGCCTAGCCGAGCAGGGGGTCCAACTCAATCGTTTCTACACAACACCCATTTGCTCGCCGACCCGTGCCGCCCTGATGACCGGCCGGGATCCGATTCGCCTCGGCGTGGCTTATGGGGTCATTCTTCCTTGGGATAATATCGGCGTGCACCCCGATGAACATTTTATGCCGCAATCCTTTCAGGATGCGGGATATCAAACAGCAATGGTAGGTAAGTGGCACTTAGGTCACGCTCAAATGACCTATCACCCCAACAACCGAGGATTTGATCATTTTTATGGCCACCTTCATACCGAGGTAGGTTTTTATCCGCCCTTTGCTAACCAGGGAGGCAAGGACTTTCAACTCAATGGCGTCTCCATTGATGACGACGGTTATGAAACCTATTTACTGGCTGATGAAGTATCTCGGTACATCAGGGAGCGAGACAAGAACCGTCCCTTTTTTATGTATATGCCTTTTATCGCTCCTCATACCCCGCTCGATGCGCCTAAAGAACTCCAGGATAAGTACAAGGATATCGATACGGATTTGCCACCGGCGCGATCGCGTCAGACCGACGAGACTCGCCGAATGGCAAAGATGATGCTCCAACCCAGTGCTCGGCCTATGTACGCCGCGGTAGTTGACGCCATGGATCAGGCGATTGGACGGGTATTGCAGACCTTGGAGGTGGAGGGCATAGCTGACGACACCATTGTGCTCTTTTTCAGTGATAACGGCGGTGCAGCTTATTCCTATGGCGGTGCCAACAACGCGCCCCTTCGAGGCGGAAAGGGAGAGACCTTCGAAGGGGGAATACGGGTCGTCTCCCTGTTGCGCTGGCCGGCCATGCTGGGCAGTGGGCAGCAATTCGATCAGATCATGAGCGTGATGGATGTCTTTCCGACCTTGGCCGCCGCCGCGGGGATCGAGGCTGGCAATAGCTTCGAGCTTGATGGGCGAAACATGTGGCCGGCCATCGCCCGGGGTGAAAGGGTTCCACTGGGAAAGCCGCTGATGTTTGCCTCTGAAATTCCCATTTACGGGAGCTTTAAATTCACGGCGTTCGATGAGAACTGGAAGCTGGTGCAGGAGGTGGAGCAGGAGCAGCTCTCGGTGACGGTGACCAATTATTTGTTCGATATTTCAAAGGATCCGAATGAGTACAACAATCTGGCCTCAGCTTATCCAGGGGTCGTTGAGCAACTTAGCGAGGCGATTCATGAGTGGCGAGCTCTCTATCCCATTAATGGCACTCGATCGGAATTGGTTCCGCCGCCCGGCTGGCGTGCTCCCCGTGATTGGGCCACCTATCCTATACCTTTGGAAGAGCTTCAGGATCAAAGCAATACAGGTATGGCACCCACGCCCTCGATACTGCGGGTATTGGATTGGCAGCATGGTTCCAGAGGACGGCTTGAATACAACTGCTCCTCCCGATGGTGGTCGGGTGGCGTGTGCATTAAAGAGTAGCGTCGGAACTTATTGAATTAAAGGATCGAAGGTGTGAGGGGAGTATGGCAATTAACGTGGAAATCGGGCAGCAAGTCGCTGTTAGTGTGGCTACCCAACAGATCGAATACTTGCGAAAGCAGTACGGCCTAGCGACAGACCTGATTGGGTCCAAAATGCCTGAGAGCATTGAGGAAGGGCGGGCAATCTACCGCGCTATTTTCGCCCCAGAGGTGAAAATTTCAGCCAGTAACGGTGGTGATGGTCCTACTTTTGACGCGGTTGGTCCAGATGCCTGGGTCGATGTGGTTGTTCATGCCCTGCAGCCCTTTGCGGTCACCCAGCACCTCATTGGTACCCAGCTGGTGACGGTCGACAGCTTGCCCAATTCCGAAGGAATGGGGGGGAGCGCATCCATGGTCAGCTATGTACAAGCCTGGCATGCGGATCCAGGCGGGGTAGTAGACATTTTCATCGGCACGTATCAGGATCAGGTAGCTTTCACCCTGCATAGTGGGTGGCAGATTACCGAAATGCGGCTAGAGAAAGTGTCGGGTCACACGCTGTCTACAAATCAGTTGGTGTCATGATATCCCTGAGCTTGCGGGAGAATTAACCCTTACTGCTACGACGCTTTTGTCTGGCCAGGAAAACATGCATAGGCTGAAGGCGCCTCGCTTAAGCTTGCAACGGAACTATTATGGTAGCGCACGCGCCCCCGTCAGCATTCTCTAATCGCAACGTTCCGCCAGCAGCTTCGAT
>CAXPOA010000201.1:0-3644 GCA_964218505.1 Luminiphilus sp. | reverse complement strand
TGAGGCCAAAGCTCTGGTGAACGCACTAGTAGATTTTCTGTCTTCCGGAGTCTCCACGAACAACTTAATTCACCTCATTGACATCTCTCGAGCTGGTGGATTCATCATGAACTGGGATGATTTCCATCAGATCTCAGGGGCGACTCCCCTCATCGCGAGGGTGTACCCCAATGGCAGTGCAGATATCAATCACTTCCATGCGGCAGGTGGCACAGGTTTCCTATTCCGAGAGCTGACGGAGAACGGCCTGATGCATCCCGATGCACAGACCTGTTTGGGCGTTCCTTTTGCTGACTTTATTCAAGAGCCCAGTCTCGAGGGGTCCGACCTTGTCTGGAAAGACGTTGCAGCGAAGTCGCTGGATAACACGGTACTGACGACGGTGGATCAACCCTTTGCAAAAGAGGGAGGTATCAGGGTGCTATCGGGCAATTTAGGCAGAAGTGTTATTAAAACTTCTGCAGTCGATGAAGCCTACTGGCACATCAAAGCCCCTGCAGTTGTCATCGAGTCCCAACATGAACTGCAGCAGCTATTTGAATCAGGTGCACTCGATAAAGACTGTGTTGTTGTCGTGCGCTTTCAGGGACCATCCGCTAACGGCATGCCCGAATTGCATAAACTTACCCCCATTTTGGGCATTCTTCAGGATCGAGGGCATCGCGTCGCGTTAATTACTGACGGCAGAATGAGTGGGGCCTCGGGTAAAGTTCCGGCCGCAATCCACTTGACTCCCGAAGCCAAGCTGAACGGTCCCATAGCACGGCTGGAATCGGGGGATATCATCGAACTAGATGCCCATAATGGAACCGTGACGGTGGATTTGTCCGAACAGGAACTGGCTGATCGAACAAACGCGACTCAGCTCCAGCCAAGTACAACGGTGGGGAGATCATTTTTTGAACTGGCTCGACAGGCAATTGGTGACGCGGAGAGCGGCGCCAGCTTCCTCTTCCCGCGGTGATTAAGCTATGACTTCCGACAGCTGGCAACTTGTAGGCGATATTGGCGGCACCAATGCCCGCTTCGGCGCGGTGAGATCCAACGGCGAAGATCCAGACCTTATTGCTACCTATCAGGTTGCAGATTTCCCTACCTTCGGCGATGTGCTGGACCAGTTAATGAAAGATACCGCAGAGCGCGGTTTGCTGCCTGCCAATGCCAAGAAAGCCTGCCTCGCAGTCGCCGCCATGCCAGATCAGCCCGTCGTGAGCTTCACCAACAGCCCCTGGCAATTTACGACAAGCCTAATTCAGGAACGAACCCAAATTCAGCAGGTCACTATCATTAATGACTTCGCCGCAGTCGCCAGGGGTTTACCAAAACTCGGCGCTGACGATCTTATAAGAATCGGGGGCGGTGAGATCAAAGCCACATTTCCGAAACTAGCCATCGGTCCTGGCACTGGATTGGGTGTCGCAGCCCTCGTTAATTGCCCAAATGGATCCCCGCTGGTCATATCCGGTGAAGGGGGCCACGTCGACTTCGCACCTGTGACAGACACAGAAGCACAGGTATTGAAGGTGCTGCGTGGACGATTTGGTCGAGTTTCCATCGAGCGCCTTTGCTGCGGCCATGGGATTCTCAATATTTATGAAGCCCTCTGCAAATATCGAGGCGAGCATCCCGTGTACACGAATGCCGCCTCTGTCGGCAGCGCGGCTCAGGGTGAAGGTGACTCACTGGCGCAGGAAACACTCAGCATGTTTTTCGCCATTCTTGGTGCCGCCGCCGGAAATTTTGCGCTCACTTTTGGCGCGAGGGGCGGGGTCTACATCGCCGGTGGGATAGCGCCCCGCTACATTGACATCCTCCGCCGAAGCGACTTTCGCGCGCGCTTCCTTGCCAAGGGGCGGTTTGCTGACTACCTGGCTGAAATACCTACTTTTATTATCACCCACCCAAGCATTGGACTGGTGGGTGCGGCGCTGTCTCTCGAGGACTGACACAATCATGGATGATTCATACCTCGTACTCACTCAAACCCCGATCATTCCAGTCATTGCCATTGAGCAGCTGGAGGATGCTATTCCGCTGGCTAAAGCACTGGTTTCTGGGGGTCTAACCCACCTCGAGGTAACACTTAGAACAGAGTGTGCTATTGCCGCCATGGAGTTAATCGCAAATAAGGTGACTGGAGCCACCCTCGGTGCAGGCACAGTGACGACTAGTCAACAATTTGCAAGCACAGTAAGCGCAGGTGCGCAGTTTGTGGTGTCGCCGGGCCACAACGAGGCTCTTTTTCAAGCGAGCTTGGACACGGCAATTCCACTTCTGCCCGGCGCGGTCACCGCGTCTGAAATCATGCGGGTGGCCGACGCAGGATTTCCGATCGTGAAGTTTTTTCCAGCGGCAACCTCGGGAGGGCATCAAGCCATCAAAGCCTTCCAAGGCCCCTTCCCCGGAGTCAACTTTATTCCAACCGGTGGCGTTAGTCCGGACAACCTATCGTCTTACCTGTCGCTGACAAATGTTGTCGCAGTTGGTGGCTCTTGGATGTTACCTACTGCGCTGATTCGCGATAAAGACTGGGATGGCATCACCAAATTAGCTGCTGAGGCATGCAATCTAGCAAGCAGCCTCCAGACTTCGAAGGAGAATTAAACGTGGCCGCGGTCGACCTGATTATCTTTGGCGCTAATGGCGATCTTTCCGCACGGAAACTATTCCCAGCGTTGTTTCAATTGCATCGTGCCGGGCTGCTTCCCTCCGATCTCCGGATCGCAGCAGTGTCAAGAGAGAACGAGGATTCCAACGCGTTTGGCAGCAGACTGCGTGACCGGCTAAACGTTGCGATGGCGGACTCAGCCCCGACCGACATGGAGTGGCCCGAATTCCAGAATCGCTTATCCCACATAGCGGCCGATTTTTCGTCGGTCGAGGATTTTAAATCCCTCAAATCATGGCTAGATGATCAGCGAGTAAGCCTGTTTTATTTGGCGACTCCCCCCGCCCTGTTCTCTCCCATCTGCGATCACCTGGCTAAGACAAACTGCCTAACAGGGGACTGCCGCATCGTTTTAGAGAAACCTATCGGTGAGTGCTTGGAGTCCTCCAGGACGGTCAATGACACGATTGCTCGCTACTTTGATGAGAAGTCCATCTATCGAATTGATCATTATCTTGGCAAAGAGACCGTTCAGAACCTTCTAGTGCTGCGCTTCGCCAACCGCTTCATTAACAGTCAGTGGGATCATAGCTGTATTGATCACGTGCAGATTACCGTCGGCGAGGTGGTTGGCATCGAAGGCCGATGGTCTTACTACGACAAAGTAGGCCAGCTGCGGGATATGGTTCAAAACCACCTGATGCAGCTTCTTTGCCTTGTTGCCATGGAGCCCCCAAACAGCCTCGAAGCCGAGAGCATCCGCGATGAAAAGGTCAAGATCGTAAAGGCGCTGCGCCGCGTGACAGCTGCATCGGTCAATGACCATGTGGTGCGTGGCCAATACAGTGACGGCTGGTCAAAAGGCGAGGCGGTACCAGGTTATCTGCAGGAACCGGGCTGTGCGAAAACTGCCAGTGACACCGAAACCTTTGTTGCCATAAAAGCTCATGTCGACAACTGGCGCTGGGCAGGAGTGCCATTTTACCTACGCACTGGTAAACGCATGCCCGAAAAGGTGACCGAAATCATCATTCAG
>CAXPOA010000200.1:0-3902 GCA_964218505.1 Luminiphilus sp. | reverse complement strand
CGAGGTTTTCTGCATGATCGGCGATTACGACGAAATCGAGCGGTTTTGAAATCGTCGCGGCCTGTCCGGTGCTACTGGTTACCGTCTCACCAAGTACAAAACGATAGGCGTCGTTGGGCCCAACCTTGGTGCCGGCCATTCCTGCGTCCGGTGAATAGGAGGTGTGGAGATGGGTGTCACCAAAGTAGGCGCGTGTCGGATGGCTGTCAGCGAAAGCAAGGCTTGCCGACAGAGTCAATGAGACAAACATCATAGCTATCTTCATTTCCAAACTCCTTTGGGTGTAAAAAAGAGCGAGATATAGATTTTATTAGTCCATAACAAACCAAAAGCAGCATTAAATCGAGAGCTGGGGCTTAATTTGACGCTTTTTGCTAACTTTTCCAGCGATTACCGCAAGAATTTTGCCAACCGGCTTAGTGGTTTACGGTGTCTTGTTCCGAAGTGCATGTCTCTTTTTCTTGGCCACTACCATTCATTCATATACCATCTGGCACATGCGCTCGCTCCTTCTTATTCTCTTACTCCCAGCCCTGTCTTTTGCGCAGATACCCCATACTTTTACGAATGGTGATATCGCGGATGCAGAAAAGATCAATGAAAACTTCGAGACCTTAAGGCAGCTTTTTTCAGAGAGTCTTCGGCCCCTGAACGAGCCCGAGTCCGCGGAAAGCGCAGGGCGCTCCACGCAGCCAGCGGAGCGCTTCGAGGTGGACTGTACTGAAGACGATCAGGCCTTAAAAAATGCCATCGCAGGAGGGCATTCTGCCATTACCGTCTTGGCCGGTACGTGTGACGCAAACACCGACGATATTGATATCAACGGTCGACGGCTCGGCATAGTTGGTGTGGAGACCAATGGCGTCAAACCGGTTCTTGATACTAACGGTGGGCGGTTTAACTCAAGTGCAAGTCTGATTGGGTTAAAAAATCTTGTGCTACGAGGATCCGTGAGAACCGCGGTAGGGTTTTTAGGGCTTACCAACGTGGATGTCGATTGCTCCTCGATCACTAATCCGCTCGAACATGGAATCTGGGTATACGGAAGTCAGCTGTATTTTATAGGGTCGTCACTCAGTGGGTGCGGGGGCATGCAAGTTGCCTTCAATGGAATCGTTTATGCGGCCGCAAGCGAGGTATTAACGGTGGTAGACGCGGGACGTGGGCTTAACTTGTTTCAGGGTGCTCGTGTGTGGTCAGAAGGCACCTCATGGCAAACCGCTGGTAATGATTTAATGACCATAGGCACGGGGAGCGAGGTGACAATTTTAGGCTCGCCAACTGTCTTGAGCGGGGATATTGAAGTCGAGGCTAGCGGATTGCTGTCCGTTTTTGAAGGGGGCGGAGCATGCCCCGTTGAAGAGCCAGATGGTGCTATTTCGCTTGCGTTTACCTCGCTACTCAACTGGCCAAACAGGTGCGACAGTCGCTACTCAGTGTCTTGCAAAGACGCCCTGCAACTCATGGGATACTCCGACGGACTAACTTGTCGATAGATTTCCGGATGAGAACCGCATCTTGGTAGCCTAAATTTACCCCCGACAAACTCACGCAGTTATTGTCTTTAATTTAAATCGCTGGGGCTCTTAAAAAAATTGAAGATCAATCTATGTGCTGCGGAATCTTAGGTTTGCTATCTCCAGATCCCGCAAGGTGCGCCGCATAATCTTCCCTGTGGTTGTGAGAGGCAAGGAGGCCACAAATTCAATCAGCCGCGGCACCTCATGTTTTGCCAAGTTATCTCTGACCAGTTGCTTCAACGCCTCTGCCAGCGCGTCATCGGCTGCGAAACCTTCAGCGAGAACCACAAATGCCTTGATAATTTCTGTGCGTTCTTCATCGGGTACTCCAATGACGGCGGCTAGTTGAACCGCATCACTTTTGAGCAAGCAATCCTCGATTTCCGTTGGTCCGATTCGATAGCCCGAGCTGGTGATGACATCGTCAGTCCGGCCATGAAACCATAGGTAGCCGTCTTCGTCCTCCTCACCCAGGTCTCCTGTGATCATCCAGTCACCAATAAATTTGGCGGAATTGGCCTCGGGGTTATCTAGGTAGCCGCTGAACATGGCCGGGTGTGGCCGCTTGATCGCGATATTGCCTGTGGTACCTGTTGGGACTTCGACCCCCTCATCGTCAACAATGGCGCATATCGAGCCCGGCATTGCCTTGCCAAGAGAACCATGTCGGGTTGTCATCAACCGCGGGTTTGTTCCGATCATGCCGTTGCATTCGGTTTGCCCAAAGCCTTCGCTGATCGTAAGACCGAAGCGATCATCAGCCCACAGCGCGAGCTCTCGTCCGACAGCTTCGCCACCACTTAGAACAACCCGAAGCTGTATGTCGTAGGCTTCCTCGGCGTCAATTTGCCGCATCAGCTTGAGTACCGTTGGAGTGAGTAGTGACACGGTAATCTGATGGTGTTCTAAAATTCGATACGCCAGCTTCGCATCAAAACCCTGCATCTCGGTTGAAACGACTCGACACCCCGAGTACCAGCCGATGAGCAGAATGTTTATCAGTCCTGCAATCCACGCCCAGTCCGCGGGGGACCACAGAACGTCGCTGGGTTTTGGTCCGTAGTCGTAGTAGTACTCAAACAGCGGCTTGTTGCCGAGTAAAACCCGGTGGGACATGAGCACCCCTTTGGGATTTCCCGTGGTGCCCGAGGTGTAACTTATCCATGCAGTATCCTCAGCACGGGTTTTCACATTCTGATAGTCCGCAGATTCGGCAGACAGAGACGACCAAAAAGGCAGCACACCGTTAATTTCAGCCCCGGATTTGTCCTCGGTAACGACTAGAACATGCTGGAGTGTTGGGCACTGCTCTTTGATTTCCAGCACTTTCGCAAGATTGTTGGCGTCAGTAATACAAACCTTTGAGCCGCTACTCTGCAGTCGATGGTTGACACCATCTGGACCGAAGAGTACGGATGCCAAACAGGACACAATCCCAGATTTGAAGCAGGCTATGTGTGATATGGCACACGCAGGTGACTGGGTTAGCATGACTAATACCCGATCCCCTCGGATCAATCCAAGCCTGCCTAGAAGGTTGGCGAGTTGATTCGCGTTGGATCTGATCGCTGCAAACGTGAAATTCGTTGCGGTTCCATCCAAAGATTGATGGGTTATTGCGATACGGTTTTCGTCGTTCGCCCACCGGTCGCAAACCGCATCTGCAATGTTGAAAAACTCAGGGATCTGCCACTCAAACTTGTCGCAGATTTCTTCGTAACTGCTGCCTTTTGGAAGATCCATAGCTGCTCCAGATGGTGCTCTTTCGGATAGAGAGAGGTGCGTTAGCCGTATAAGTGCCGCCGTCGCTTGAAGGCGGCCTTCACGCCATCTTTTTTGAGCGTGCTGAAAAAATCCTTGAAACTATCAAATTGGTGATAGATAGCGTCAAGGTCTGCGCCTCGTCTCACCGATGACTCCATGCCCATGTTCTCAAACCAGGTGTTGGAGACTTCCTTTAATATGGACAAATTTTCTGCGGGGGATCTGGCAATGTGCGCTGCAATGGATGCCACCCGGTCGTCGAGCGTCTCGTGGGGCACAACTTCGTTAACGAGACCAATTTTTTCAGCTTCATGGGCGCTAATAAGCTTTCCGGTGTAGAGCAGTTCTTTAGTTTTACGATAACCAATAAGCATAGGCCAGAACATAATTGATGGAGGTATTCCAAGATCCCTGCCGGCGGGATGCCCGAAGCGTGCCTGCTCGCTGACAATTGCCAAATCGCAAACCCCCAGAAGTTCTCCTGCTCCCGACAGGCAGTCTCCTTGGACCTTGGCGATAATGGGCTTTGGGTAGCGCCATATTTTCATCCAGTAGTCGACAATGGTCTGCACGTCCTCTCTGTCCCGGGCGAGGTCCATGCGATCGGTGACGTTGGTG
>CAXPOA010000199.1:0-9574 GCA_964218505.1 Luminiphilus sp. | reverse complement strand
CACCTCGTCGACGTTCTGAGCTTCAATCATCATGTGAACACAGCCAGCAGGCATTGGCATTTCAAAAAGCCCCAGGCTGTGGTGCCGTCGATTGCAGTGCATAAACCAAAGCCGTTTGACTGGTTCGGTGGGGTCCGGTGTAAACCGAATCTTCATCAAATCCGAAAGGCCAAATCCGAGCACCTCGGTGAAAAATGTTGATGTTGCATCAAAGTCAGGCGCGGGGAGTACGATGTGCCCCAGGCCTTGATCCCCGGTCATAAAACCGCTGACGCCGGTTGTGGAGTTGAAGGTGGCGAAGTCTGAGACAACACCCCAGTAGGCTTCATGGTTGTTGCCCGAAGGGTCGGTGAAGCTCAGGAGATTTTGCACCTTCCGGCGGCCAATCAGTTCCTCTGATCCCCAAGTGAACTCGATCTTCGCCGCGGACAATGCATCGGCGACTTCTTGCAGGCCTTGCTCAGAGTTGGTCTCCCAGCCGCAGACCCCCAGAGACTCTGCCTGACCTGACTCGACAAACAGTCGGTAAGGGTGGTCATCCATCTTGAAATAGCGCGCATCCGGACCCGCGCCACACCGTTCAGACACGTCTTCTAGCCCCATGACCTCGCAGGCGAATTGCTGCCAGGCATTTAGCTGTTGGCTGATAACTCCTACGTATCCCAGACTTTTAATTGCCATCGTTATTTTTCCTTCTATCTATCGTAAACGTCAGCCAAGGCGGTTCCTGAGCTCTTGCTTCATGACCTTGCCGGTAGCATTGAGAGGAAGGTTGTCGACCCAAACAATTTTTCTCGGCACCTTGTAGTTAGCCATGGTGGTTCTGCACCAGGCAATGAGTTCGTCGTCGGTTACTCGCGAGGCTTGCTCTTTTTGATGCTGGGCTATGAGGAATGCTGCCCCCACTTCTCCCAGTCGCTCGTCGGGCATGCCCACCACGGCGGCTTGTGCGATCGACGGGTGGGTCAACAGTTGCTGCTCGATTTCGGCGGGGTAGCAATTAAAGCCTCCACTGATATACATGTCTTTCGGACGGTCGGTAATGGATAAGTTGCCATCCTCATCAAGGTGGCCGATGTCTCCCGTATGCAGCCAGCCTTCAGAATCGATGGTCTCCGCAGTAGCCTCCGGGTTGTTGAAGTAGCCTTGCATGACATTGAAGCCCCTCACTACGATCTCGCCTGTCTGGCCGGCGGGCACCTGTCGATTGTCTGAATCGACAATAGCCAGTTCAATATCAGGAATGGCGCGGCCCGAAGTTGTCGCAATGGTTTCGGCGGTATCGCCTTGCCGACACATCGTGACCAGGCCGCAGGTCTCTGAAAGGCCATAGGCGGTGATGACCGTCTCAAGCCCCAGCACATGCCACATATCCTCAACGAGTTTGGTCGGGATCACAGCGGCTCCTGTTGTCGCTTTTTGCAGGGACGCCAATCGTGAAGCATCAAAGTCGGGATGATCGATGATGGAGCGAAACAGGGTGGGGGGGCCTGGCATGACGTTGATGGCGTTACGCTCCACTTGTGTCATGACTTCAGGAACATCGAACAGAGCCAGAGGGTAGGCAGTGGCTCCTGCAATGAGGGTCGCGAGCCAGCCCGCCTTATAGCCGAAACTATGAAAGAACGGGTTAATGATCAGGTAGCGATCTGTGCTTGCCAATCCTAAGATGCGTGCAAACTCAGAGAAGGCTCTGAGATTCTGCTGATGAGCCGTTATCACCCCTTTGGGTCGCCCAGTGGTGCCAGAGGTGAACAGAATGTCCGAGGTGGTGTCCCCGGATACCCGCGCCTCTGCGGCGGCGAGGGCCTCAGCGTGATCGGCATAGCCAAGCAGTTTCTCGCCTTCTCTAAGGCAGTGGTGAAACGCGTCATTTTGGTCCTGCACTGTCAGCGTAACCACGTCTTCCAGTTCGGGTATTGATTGTGATTCGAGCTGTGCCGGATAGTCCACGCCAAGAAAGTTATCAACACAAAAGAGCCAACGGCAGCCACTCTGGTTGAGAATCTCAGCCGCTTCGCTACTTTTATATCGGGTATTCAGCGTCACCAGGGTGCCGCCGATAAGCTGGGTGCCCAAGGCGGCGACAATCCATTGGGCGCAGTTTGGAGCCCAGATACCAATCCGGTCTCCGTAGTTAAACCCGCGTGAAATGAGCCACGCACCCATGGCGCGTGCCTGATGCAACGTGTTTTGGTAGCTCAGGGTGATCGGCCCGTCGATGACAAAGGGCTTTTGACCCAGGTCATTAGCCCTCTGGGCAAGCAGCTGGGGAATAGACTTCAGGTTGTCAGCCTGCACAAGCTGCATGCAAAACTCCAATAGCGATCCAATCGCGGGAACCGTCACGCTAGTGCTTGACCTGACGATTGTCATAGTCTCAATGGAGGATGATCCTCAAGGGTGCGGATTTGATACTGAAATCCCAGAATTTCCCCAAAGGAATGCGCCCATGGACAAACTGGTTAGCGCCAGTGAAGCCCTATCGGTTATTGAGGATGGCATGACCGTAGGCATCGGAGGTTGGGGTCCACGGAGAAAGCCGATGGCCTTGGTCAGGGAACTGCTTCGGACTGAGGTGAAAGACCTCACTGTCATTGCCTATGGTGGTGCCGATGTTGGCCGACTCTGTGCTGCGGGAAAGGTTCGCAAGGTTATATTTGCATTTGTCTCCCTCGACTTCATGCCCCTGGAGCCAGCCTTCAGGAAGGCACGGGAATCAGGCAGCGTTGATGTACTCGAGATCGACGAGGGCATGATGCTGTTGGGGCTTCGCGCCGCGGCATGGGGATGTCCCTTTATCCCCACCCGTATTGGCCTTGGTACCGACCTGCTCAGCAACGCGCCCGAGATAGCTCTCATAGACAGTCCCTATGATGAAAAAGAATGGGTGGCCATGCCTGCACTCAAACCGGATGTCGCTCTGATACATGCCACCCGTGCCGACAGTCGTGGGGTGTGTGAAATCGAAAGCCCCGATCACTACATGGACGACTGGTTCGCCCGTGCCGCCAAGCACACCATCGTCTCTGTCGATGAAGTGGTCGAGACCAGCCATTTTGCCGATCCCACTGTGGCGCGGCGTGTCTTTTGGGAGAGAAACTGCACACAGGCGGTGGTTCATCAGCCTGGGGGAGCACACCCCAGTTCCAGCGACCCTCTGTACGGATTCGACGTCGCCCACTATAAAAAGTATGGAGAACTCATCGCTGAGGGTGGCTACCCCGCATGGGCAGACGTCTTCCTGGGCGAGTCGGAGGAATACTATCAATCAGCGGTAGGCGGGCTTGATGCCATTCAGGCGCTGCCCCGGCCGGTTTACTAGAGGACACTGGCATGAACTATTCGCTGGCAGAGTTAATGGTGTGCGCCGCCAGTCGCGTTTTTGATGATGATGGAGAAGTGTTGGCAACCGGCATTGGACTGCTGCCTCGTCTTGCGGCTAGTCTTGCGATGCGAACCACCAACCCCGATATGATGATGACCGACAGTCAGTCATTCATGCTGTCGACGCCAAATCCTGTCAGTGGAATGAAAAACCATGAAGGGCAAGCCAACGAAAACTGGATGGGTTTTTCGCGAGTATTTGACAATCTCTGGAGTGGGGCCCGCCACGCACTGGTAGGCCCGTCGCAAGTGGATCGATTCGGACAGAGCAACATCTCTGCTCTCGGTGGAAGTTACGAGCAGCCTAAAGTTCAGTTGCTGGGGATGAGAGGCTTCCCGGGAAACTCCAGTTCCCACGCCAACTCCTTTTTTGTGCCTCAGCACTCGACACGCGTATTCGTTGAGGGAGAGTGCGACGTGGTGTGCTCGATTGGCTATAACCCGGATAGATTGCCGCGAGGATACCAACTCGATGATGTGGATATCAGGGCGGTCATCACTAATTTATGCGTGATGGATTTTCTGGGTGACAATCACCAAATGCGCGTCGTCAGCTTACATCCGGGTGTTAGCTTGGAGGAGGTCCGGGACAACACCGGTTTCGATCTTGCGGTCGCTGATAACCTCTCGGACACCCCGGCGCCAACCGCCGAGCAACTAGAGGTGATTGCGGCGCTCGATCCGCAAGACGTGCGGTCTAAACAGTTGAAAGGTAACCCGCCGGGCGTGCGGGAAAAAGCCGAGGTTAAAGCATGAGCGAACATCAAGATCAGGCAATCGAAGAGACTGACATTGTTCTTTACGGCGTCGAAGCAGGCGTGGCGACCATTACGATGAATCGCCCAAAATATAACAACGCGCAGAATGGTCGTATGACCTACGAATTGGATGATGCCTTTAAGCGTGCCGTGGCTGACGATGAGGTTAAGGTTATTGTGCTTAAGGGAGAGGGCAAGCATTTTTCGGCGGGCCACGATATCGGCACGCCGGGTCGCGATGTACATCTCTCTCAAGACAGGGTTTCGCTCTGGTATGACCACGCGAATAAAGAGGGTGGCGAATTCCTGTATGTGCGAGAAGCAGAAGCCTATCTGGGTATGTGCCGACGCTGGCGGGATATCCCGAAGCCCACTATCGCCGCCGTGCAGGGAGCGTGTATCGCTGGTGGCTTAATGTTGGCCTGGGTTTGTGACTTGATCGTGGCAACCGATGACGCCTACTTTTCAGATCCCGTGGTTCGAATGGGCATACCCGGGGTCGAGTATTTTGCACATCCATACGAATTGAATCCTCGCATTGCCAAGGAGTTCCTATTCACGGGCAACAAAATGGGGGCGGAGCGTGCCTACCAGATGGGCATGGTGAATCAGATCAGTACCCGGGAATCGCTTGCAGATGACGTGAAGCAACTCGCCGAAAAAATAGCCGAGATGCCCCGATTGGGTCTGGCCCTCACAAAGCAGGCGATTAACAACGTCGAGGATCTGCAAGGCAAGAGAGCAGGCATGGAAGCAGCCTTCGCGTGGCACCATTTTTCTCACGCTCACAATGATCTTGTGTCCGGCGATAAGTTGGGTGGCTTTGACGCAAAGAAAATGGCCGAGGCCAATAAGAAGCAGGATAAAAGCTGAGCATGGATCTACGTTACAGCGATAGCCAACAGGCTTTTCGTGCCGAGGTTAGAGCGTGGCTGTCGCAACACGTGCCCGCTAACCCGCTTCCCTCTTTTGACACCGCAGAGGGGTTTGAGGCCCATCGGGATTGGGAGCGAACCCTCGCCGAGGGTAATTGGGGCATGGTCACCTGGCCTGAAGCATACGGGGGTCGCGGCTGCGACCTGATCGAGTGGTTGATTTTTGAAGAGGAATACTACCGGGCGGGGGCACCGCTGCGTGTCAATCAAAACGGCATCTTTCTGCTGGGCCCTACACTGATGGAATACGGAACCGAAGAGCAGAAAGCGCGGTTCATTCCAGCCATGGCCAGCGGCGACGAAATATGGGCTCAGGCTTGGTCAGAGCCTAACGCCGGTTCCGACATGGCGGCAATCCGGTGTCGCGCTACCCGAGATGGAGACGATTACATCATCAGCGGCCAAAAAATCTGGTCGACCCGCGCCGTGTATGCGGACTGGGGGTTTGGGTTGTTTCGGACGGATCCAGAATCCGAGCGACACCACGGGCTCTCGAAAATACTGGTACCGCTCACAGCCGAAGGGGTGACCGTGCGGCCCATCCGTCAGCTGAATGGACTGCCGGGCTTTGCTGAAATTTTCTTTGATGATGTCAGGGTGCCCAGTTTCAATGTGCTTGGTGGTGAGGGTGAAGGCTGGCGAATCGCGATGGCGACGGCAGGGTTCGAGCGGGGTCTCATGCTGAGAAGTCCGGCCCGGTTCCAGCAGGCAGCGAAACGTCTTGTGAATCTTTACCGAGAGCGCGCCGGGGAGTTGCTGGATCCTTCTGTGGAAGATGCTGTCCTGCGCTGTTACATGGATGCGGAGGCCTATGCGCTATCCACCTATCAAACGGCGTCCAAGCTCGTCGCGGGTGGCAGCATTGGTCCCGAGGCAAGCTGTAACAAAATTTTCTGGTCTGAGCTCGATTTGCTCATTCACGAGACCGCCATGAAATTACTGGGTGCCCGGGGAGAGTTGGAGCCCACTACCGCTCCCCAGGTTGCGGAACTCGGCACCTGGCTGGATGGCTTTATGTTTGCCCAGTCGGGTCCCATTTATGCGGGGACTAACGAAATTCAGCGCAACATTATTGCGGAGCGAATGCTCGGCATGCCGAGGAAGTAGTCATGGGCATGGACTTTACCTTTAGCGAAGATCAACACACCTTTGTTGACGCAGTACGAAGTATGCTGACATCGGAGGTGACACCAGACCGTATTCGTGCTCGCTGGGATAACGACACTGGCATCGACGCGGCGTTACTAGAGCAGATCGCCGACCTCGGGGTTATGGGTATGCTGGTGCCTGAGACTCTCGGTGGTCTGGGGTTGGGCCAAACCGACTTCGTTATGCTGGCTCAGGCCGCTGGCGAAGTGGCGCTACCGGAGCCGGTGGTTGAGCAGGCCGCTGTTGTTGGCCCGCTACTGACCGATATTCTTGAGTGCGGCTTGGGTGGAGAGTCGATCCAGTCCATGGTGGATGATTTGGTGGGTGGCAAAATATCGGCGGCGGTCGCCCATCCCATTAATCCGTTCGTTAACTTTGCAGACCAGGCAGACTGGTTGTTGGTCGGGCAGGGCGAGGATGTTTGTCTGATACCGAGGGCTGAGGTGGAGCTCAGATCTCAATCCAGCGTTGACCCCTCGCGACGTATTGCAGAACTTGACGTTAACATCAGCGGTGCGACTTCCCTCGCCACCGGCGATGTGGGCGCTGATCTGTGGCGTCGGACTCTCAACAGAGGCGCACTGAGCAGTGCAGCCCAGCTATTGGGTCTTGCCGAGGCAATGGTTGGCCAAAGTGTTCGCTACACCAGTGATCGCAATCAATTTGGCCGCGCAATTGGCGTGAACCAAGCGGTCAAGCATTTGCTTGCCGATGTCGCTGTGCAGATTGAATATGCAAAGCCCGTTATCTATCGGGCTGCTTATACCGTGGAAGTGTCCCCCAGCCGAGCTGATTTTGCCGTATCCCACGCCAAGGTTGCTGCATCCCGTGCTGCGCTGATGGCGGCGCGGCACTGTATTCAGGTACATGGTGCTATGGGATATACCTGGGAGTGCGATTTGCAGATTTGGGTGAAGCGAGCCTGGGCATTAGCGCGGGAGTGGGGTGACGAGGGCTTCCACAAGAATCGCATCCATGAATGGTTGTTGCAGCCCAATGCGCTGCTGGGTCCTGAATTTACTTTTGGCCGTCGCTCGCTGACAGACACCGTGGCGGCCTGATCGGGACTCGTTGTTAATCGAGAGGAAGTGCTATGGCACAACATCCACAAGCTTATATCGTTGATGCGGTAAGAACGCCGACAGGCCGTCGTCGGGGGTCACTTGCGCACATACACGGAGCCGATCTGGGGGCCACTGTGCTCAAGGCGATCGTTGAGAGGAACGAAATACCTGACAACGAGTACGACGATGTCATCTTCGGTTGCGTTGACACCATCGGGCCTCTCGCCGGAGACATCGCTCGCACCTGCTGGCTGGCTGCGGGACTGAGTGAGGAAGTGCCGGGCACCACAATCGATCGACAGTGTGGTTCGTCCCAGCAGTCGGTTCACTTTGCAGCGCAGGCGGTAATGTCGGGCACGATGGATGTCATCGTTGCCGGGGGTCTGCAAACCATGAGCAGTATTCCTATCTCTTCGGCAATGCTGGCCGGGCAGCCTCTTGGATTCAATGACCCTTTTACCGGAAGTACGGGCTGGGTAGAACGTTATGGTGATGGCCTGGTAACCCAATTCAACTCTGCGCAGATGATTGCGGATAAGTGGCAGTTGTCCCGGGAGGCGATGGAGATCTTTTCTCTTGAGTCCCACCGGCGCGCACAGGCGGCAACCGACGCCGGCTATTTCCAGCGTGAAATTATTCCCGTAGGCAACCTCACTGCGGACGAAACGATCCGGAATACGTCATTCGAGGCGATGGCAGAACTTGAGCCGCTTCAAGAGGGAGGGTCGATCACCGCCGCAGTCTCCAGTCAAACCTGTGATGGTGCCTCAGCGGTACTGGTGGTCTCTGAAGCAGCCTTGAAGCGGTACAACCTGACCCCGCGGGCTCGAATTGCGCATATGACAGTCCGTGGCGAGGACCCTATTTGGATGCTGACGGCGCCAATCCCGGCCACCGCGCGGGCGGTGGCTAAGTCGGGCATAGCGCTGAGCGACATCGATTTGGTCGAGATTAATGAAGCTTTTGCCTCAGTGCCAATGGCGTGGCTGGCGGAGACCGGATATCCCCATGAGCAGACCAACGTGAACGGTGGTGCGATCGCCCTTGGGCACCCTCTGGGTGCGACGGGCACCAAGTTGATGACCACACTTCTTCATGAGATGGAGCGTCGTCAGGTGCGTTACGGCTTGCAGACAATGTGTGAAGGGGGTGGGCAAGCTAACGTGACTATCCTCGAGCGATTATAAGGAACGGTGTGTTGAGCGGGATTTGTAAAGACCGAGTAGTGATTGTGACGGGCGCAGGTGGAGGCCTGGGGGCGGCCCATGCGCGATGTTTGGCCGCGGAGGGGGCTGCGGTCTTGGTTAATGACATCAACCGGGAGGCCGCGGAGGCGGTGGTTGAGGACATTACATCCACAGGAGGCATAGCGGTCATCAATCAATCTGACATCACGAACTATGAGAGTTCGGGAGAGGCCATCCAGCAGGCGATCAGTACCTTTGGCGACTTGCATGGGGTGGTTAACAACGCAGGCAATAACCGGGACAGGATGTTTGCCTCATTAAGTGAAGCGGATTGGGATGCGGTCATGGCGGTGCATTTGAAAGGTCATTTTTGCCTGTCAAGTCATGCCGTGCAGTACTGGCGCCATCAGGCCAAAGCAGGCAACCCTGTCTCGGGTCGTCTCATCAATACAACATCGGGTGCAGGGCTTCAGGGGTCCATTGGGCAAAGCAATTACGCCGCGGCCAAGGCAGGGATCGCCGCACTAACCTTGAATCAAGCGGCAGAGCTCGGACGGTACGGCATCACCGCCAATGCGATTTGCCCCGTCGCAAGAACCGGCATGACGACTGCAGTTCCCGAGATGGCAGAGCGAATGGCGGCCCCGGAGGATGGGAGTTTTGACCACTTTGCTCCTGAAAATGTCTCCTCGGTTGTGGTGTGGCTGTGTTCTGAGGGGAGTGGTCACGTCAGTGGCAAGATCATCGAAGCAGAGGGCGGCAGAATTGCTATCGCTGACGGGTGGCGTAGCACCGACGGCGTGGACAAAGGAGCACGCTGGGCGCCTGCCGATGTGGGTGGCGCCTTTGAGCAGCTGCTCAAGGAAGAAATTCCGGCGCAGAAAGTCTGGGGCAGCTGAGGGCGCGGTCGTGAATTTTAGCTTCACAGACGAGCAGTGCATGTTGAGAGATACTGCCAAGTCTTTTTTGGCGGCGGTATCTGACAGTGCGGCAGTTCGAGCTGCCATGGTGTCATCCGATGGTTTCGACGGAGAGCTCTGGCAACGGCTTTGCGACGAGATGTATTGGCAGGGAATCCTGGTGCCTGAATCCTG
>CAXPOA010000198.1:0-6698 GCA_964218505.1 Luminiphilus sp. | reverse complement strand
CATACGAGATATGGACTTGTGACTGGAGTTCAGACGTGTGCTCTTCCGATCTGCCACGCGCCGGCATAAACCGTCCCACACAAGACGGGAACAAGCAAAAGCGGAAGTTGTCTAGAGAAATACCGGCCGGGACGAGAGCGCACTCGGCTGCCCAGCAATAACGCCAAACCGCTGACGGTGACGGGAATCATAACTAAAATGCCAATCAGCTCCGCCACAAAACCTTGCAGCCTTGGGGCCAGCCACAACATGGCTAGACCCGCTATCACCACCCCCGGAAAAGCAGCCAGCATTTCGATTACCGGTTTTACAACCTCTCGATAGGCCGGCGTCATGAAATAACCCACGTAGATGGCAGCACCTAACGCAATAGGCACCGATAGGATCAATGCAAAAAAAGCAGAACTTACTGTGCCCCAAAGTAGTGGCAGCAGGGAATATTTAGACTCAACACCGTCCGCGATCCCCTTCGGCTGCCATGTGTTGGTCGACTCTGAATATCCCTCGTAGCGCTTGGGCAAAAACAAGTCGGCAACATCAAGAGTGTTGAGAAAATTATCTATCCGATAGTGCTCAATCCCTCCATCGACACGAGAAACATCAACACGGTCGGGACCGTGCCATTCGATCTTCTTAACCTCCGACAAAGACGCTCCTGCACTGTAAGTCGCCCTCGGCTTGGACTGCCCTAGTTTGTAGAGTGAAAGCTGTCCCGCCTCATCGGACACAACAAAATGCCTCGTTAAGCCAACATTGCTTACAACCGATACAGCGCTGTCCAGCGGATACGTAAGTAAAGGCACCGCTATCAATCCATCGTCACTTGCCTGAAGGTGAATTTGATGGATTTTACGCTCCGCAAGTAGAAGCCAAGATCGCTTGCCGGGGGTAGGCAATACGGCATCATGCTGCGGAATATCCACCACAGGGAAAACTGTGGCGCTGTCTGATTCATTCATGCTTCCAAGCTGAAAAAAACCGTCTCCACCAAAAAAAGCCAGATACCTTCCGTTAGCTACCGTTGACGCATAGGAGATAGAAGGCAAGCTGGTAGCCACGGAAAATGGTGTTAACGCGTCATTATCGAGGCGGAACTGCTCCCCGGAACCTGCCGAAGCCTTCAGAAAACCATGAACGACGCCATCTTCAATGCGGGTGATACTCAGGTCAGACGTGACGAGTAGGACGGTAGAAGCCGGAGCGACACTGTTTTCGTCGTTCTGAATCTCAGGCAACTGTATAAAGCTATAAGGTGGCGTTACCGCCGCTGACTTCTCCTGGGCAGGAGCAATACGAGGATCCTCAAATAGTGGTAATGCCGTCGACGCTATTTGCAAAAACAGTCCTGCAATTACCAAAAGAATTACAATACTTGTCGCCCGGATAAACCATTCGGAACCCAAGTCCAGCCAAGTTCGATAATTACGAGCAGACATTGTTGATAATCCCTGAGATCTCCGGATCACCCGGCGCAAAGCCTTGTTGGGTGAGTATCTCTTGCCCGGCAATTGATGTAATAAACCGTAAGAAGGCACACTCGGCGTCCGTCGCCGTCTCCTCCGGGGCAACAGCAAGATAAAGATAGAGATCGCGTTTTAAAGGACTAGATACAGACGCCGACGGACTCACCGCTCTAATCTGGAGGCCATTACTCCAACCATCGATTGAGACCGCCTTCACCGAGGAATCCACGAAACCACTACCGACATACCCAATGGCTCTTGAATCTTGCGACACCGCCCGAACGATGGCAGCGAAACCCGGTAATTCAGCGACCCTCGGATGAAAGTCACCTCCACAAAGCACCCTGTTTTTAAAAAATCCGTAACTACCACTGATAGCTGTGCGACCCATCGGAGCGATCGGTTGATCGAAATTAGCATCCTCTTGTTCAGTCATGCCGCTACTAATCTGGTACCAATGGGTGAGCGAAGACAAACCTGAACATAGCCTGCCCTGTGAAAAAATCCGGTCCAGCTGCTCAAGCGACAGTGACGAAATGGGATTTCGGTGATTCACAATTACGGCAAGGGAATCCCTCGCAACAATTAACCCTTGGGGGGCAAAGCCCAGTCGACCTGCAAATTCCACAAGTTCGCCCTCGCCAAGCTGTCGACTCATCACCCCAAAGTTCGTCACTCGCTCCGCAAGCGCTGGGGGGGCTGCTGCAGAGCCGGTCACCTGAATATCCACGACAACATCAGGGTACATTTGGCGGAATCCCTCACTCCATGCGGTAATGAGACGTGACATCGTATCGCTACCTACAAAAGTGAGCACCTCTTGGGCTGTCGTTATTGATGGACCCATCACCAAAATGCACTGCACTATGAGCAGAGACAGCCGTCGCCGAAGAATCACCCTCTGGCTGACCTCATGGAGCCAAACCGGATCGTAAATTCACTGCCGACACCAAGCTCAGACCTTATCTGAAGCTCTGCCTGATGTGCCGCCGCAACATGCTTCACTATGGCTAAGCCCAGCCCCGTGCCGCCACCCGCGAGGCTTCGACTTTTATCGACTCGATAAAACCGCTCGGTCAGCCGGGGAATGTGCTTTGCTGCGATACCCGCCCCCTTATCAGTCACTGAAAATTCCGAGAAAGCGTCAGACGAGTGCCACCGAACTAGAACCTCCCGCTCGCTGTACTTCAACGCGTTGACAACAAGGTTACTAAACGCACTACGCAACTCAGGCTCGTCCCCTAGTATGGTAGTGCTACCGTCAATTTTTAGCGAAATTTTCCTGTCAGGATAGCCAGCGCGGAGCTCACCAATCATTTCGGATAGCATGTTGCCGATATTGACCACTTCAGTTTTCTGACGACTCTCAAAGGTTTCAATCTTCGACAGCCACAATAGGTCTCGCAACAAGTTCTCCATCCGGATAGTTTGCTGCTGCATCTGACTTAATGGCTTTCGGTATTGGGGTGATGAGAACGCTTCTAGGTCCTGAAGCGTATCGATATAGCCCTTTAACACGGTAAGTGGGGTGCGCAACTCGTGAGAAACATTGCCAACAAAATCGCGCCGCATTTGTTCTAGTCTTACTGTCCCTGAGATGTCCCTGACAAAAACAAGTCGGTCTCCTCGCCCAAATCGGGTGATCTCAAACTGCAGGTCACGCTCCTCGTCAACGCCCGCCAATACGCGAAGTGGCTCCACATAATCCCCTGACTCATAGTAAGCCTGGAACTGCGGGGTGCGAATCAAGTTGAGCAGTGATTGATTACGATCTTCCGGGAAGCGGATGCCGGTCAAGTAGTGCGTCGACTCATTCGCCCAAGCGATGGTATCCCGGCTATCCACGATGATGGCACCGTCACGCATCGAAGCGAGCGAGTCCTGCAAATAATCCAGCGCTGACTCCAAACGAAATTGAGTTTCTCTGTTTCGACGCTGCAATCTGAAGATACTGTCCAGCAACAGCCCCCAGACTCCACGACCGCTTGGAGGGTCTTTTTCGGGATCATCCAGCCAGCTCTGTATTAGACGCAGATACCAGCCCCAGTAGGCAAGAATAAGAAACGAAGCTAGTGAAAATCCCACAAGCATGTGCCCATAAAGAAAGCCCAGAAAGGCGCCGCCCACGATTACGCAAGCCACCCAGAACAGCTCTCTTCGCCAAGCCTTGGGCGTAGTCATGCGTTTGTTTTGGCTATCGGCGCAAATCGGTAGCCCGTGCCACGAACGGTCTCAATCAGATGACTGAAGTCTCCGCCAGGTGACTGTAAGGCCTTTCTCAAGCGCCGAATGTGGACATCAACCGTCCTCTCTTCTACATAGACATTGCCACCCCAAACATGATCAAGTACTTGACTGCGAGTGTATGCCCGGTCTGGATTAGACATAAAAAAAAGAAGGAGTTTGAATTCGGTGGGGCCCATAGCAATTGCAGTATCGGCCACATACACCCGGTGACTGCGTTTATCCAAGACCAAATCGCCGACGACAAGTTGATCCCTTTGCCGCCCTGCCGGCGTTCGGCGCAGCAGCGCCCTTATTCGCGCGATCAATTCTTTGGGAGCAAAAGGCTTCGTAATATAGTCATCAGCACCTACTTCTAATGCCTGAATGACGTTAGCTTCAGCGGTTTTTGCGGTAAGCATGATTACCGGCAGTTGTTCTGTGGCATCTGCCCGACGAAGCCGCCGAAGAAGCTCAACCCCACTTCCATTTGGCAACATCCAGTCGAGCACGACCAGCGATGGCTGCTCATCTACTATAAGCTGATGGGCCTCGAAAATGTCTCCAGCCTGAATACATCGATAGCCAGAAATTTCTAGCGCCATGACTAACATGTCACGGATTGATTCCTCGTCATCAACAACCAGAATGGTCTCTTCTGTCATTGCACCTCCTCTACTCACGCGAGAGTTTGTGACACGAATATGACAGTACGATGACAGGTGGGTCTTACCAAAAATCCCACCACTTCTCTTCCTCAAGCTCCTCGACACACCCGCGAAGCTGGGTATTGTAGGTATTAGCCCGTCGGTCAACCTTTCGGGCAACGTCGACCAACCAGCCTTTGCTTTGGTAAGACTTGGCAGCGTACCCTCCATGCCCTTCGTGATACGCGAGATACAGCCGAAAGGTGTCGTCCTTTGCGATCCCATTCTGCTTATTACTCATATCGTTGTACCAGCCGACAAAGTCAATGGCATCGCCGAAGTCATCCCTGTCAGCACCATAGTTACCTGAGCTGCGCTGATACCATGTCCAGGTATCGTCTTTTGCCTGTGAGTAGCCATAGGCGTCCGATGGTCTAGGCCCGGGTATAAAGCCAAAAATCTTTTTGCGTGGAGGTTTTGCCGTGGCAACAAAGCGGGATTCCTGGTGCATGATTGCCATCATGACCGAGATCGGCACACCCCACTGACTCCTAGACTTTCGGGCGTCCTCGTACCAACCAGACTTCTCCCTGAAAATCTCACAAATATTGTCGGTCTGACTTGGGGGGGAAGTGGCACAGCCCGCAACAAGTATCATCGGCAAAATAACTGCCGAGATAACCCGAATCGTTCCGGTCAACCCTCTATCTCCGTCAAGCGATCAAGCAGCTGTTCCTCGTCGATGATTTCGACCCCTAGGTCCTGCGCCTTTTTCAGCTTTGAACCCGCACCGGGACCTGCTACCAGACAGTGAGTTTTGCCACTCACGCTATTGCCAACCTTTGCCCCCAACCTCCGGAGCCTGTCCTGTGCATCCTCTCTGGTCATGCTTTCAAGCTTACCGGTTACCACCCAAATCTGGGAGTCGAGTGGAAGATCACCGATAGGCTGGTGATCCAAGTCTGGCCAATGAACCCCAGCAGCCCGCAGTTTAGTCATGATGGTGCGATTTGCCGGCTCGGAAAAAAAACGGTGAACCTGACGCGCGACAACAGCACCAACATCGTCAACCTCCATTAATTGCATCTCAGAAGCTTCCATGATCGAATCAAGGGTCCCGAAATAAGTCGCCAGCTGCCTTGCGGTCACCTCGCCAACCTCCCTGATGCCAATAGCGTAAAGAAGCCGGGGCAAGGTGGTTGTTTTGCTTCTCTCGATAGCTCGGCAAACGTTGTCGGCAGACTTTTCTCCCATCCGTTCCAGCGATGCAAATTGATCGACGGTGAGTGCATAGAGGTCGGCCACATCTGACACCAATGCCCGCTCCACCAGCTGATCAATGACCTTCTCACCGAGACCATCTATGTCCATGGCTCTCCGGGACACAAAGTGTGCCAGTGCGCCACGCTTCTGAGCCTGACAGCCCAGGCTATCAATACAGCGCCAGACTGCCTCACCCTCTTGACGCTCGAGGACACCACCACAGGCAGGGCATTTGCTTGGAAAGGCAATTGTCTGCGCGTTCTTCGGCCTTCGCTCGCTGATCACCGCAGCCACTTGCGGGATGACATCCCCTGCCCGACGAACAATAACGGTGTCACCAAGGCGCACATCAAGGCGCTGCATTTCATCTGCGTTGTGCAAGGTCGCGTTAGACACTGTCACCCCGCCAACGAACACCGGCTCGAGTCTGGCAACCGGTGTCACCGCGCCAGTGCGGCCTACCTGAAATTCCACGGCAAGTAACTGCGTAGACTCTTCTTGTGCCGGAAATTTTCGCGCAATCGCCCACCGAGGGGCTCTCGACACAGCGCCCAAGCGCTGCTGCAAAGACAGGTCGTCCACCTTGTAAACGATACCGTCGATATCAAACGCAAGGTCATCACGTTGAGCGGCAATATCCCGATAATATTGCTCACAGCCAGATACCCCTGTCACCACTCGAGCCAAACCTGAAACAGGAATTCCCCAAAGATCGAGCCTGTGCATCGATGCACTATGCTCGTTAGGTAGCGTCTCGCCCCCTTCAACCCGGCCAAGAGAGTAAGCACAAAATGCTAAGGGTCGACGCCGAGTGATACTGGAATCTAGCTGCCGGAGACTGCCGGCAGCGGCATTTCTTGGGTTAACAAACGGCTTGCCACCCTCTCGTCTCGCCCGAGCGTTAAATGATTCAAAGCCATCTCGAGGCATGTAAACCTCGCCCCTGACTTCCAAAACATCAGGGATACCCGCTCCTCTCAACTCAAGCGGAATGCACTCAATGGTTCGAATATTCAGGGTAATGTCTTCACCAGACGCCCCATCACCACGAGTTGCTGCACGCACCAACTGACCAGACTCCCAGACGATACTGACTGCAATC
>CAXPOA010000197.1:0-10853 GCA_964218505.1 Luminiphilus sp. | reverse complement strand
GATAGCGCGCGACTGGGTCTGGACAGTATGGAGCACTGGTACGGATTGCCCGAGGCCATGTTCACCGACAGGACCATCCAGCATTATCCGGCCGATTACAATTACTCCGATGAACAGTGGCGATTTGGGGAGGCAGGCAACCTCTGGCTACAAAGTGCCGATCCCGGCTCTACCACCTGGAACGACACCATCGATGAGTTGGTCGCTTTGGACTTCACGTTGGTTCCTACCTTCACGATCTATGAGGCGAATCGTGATGTGATGCGCGCCCGGACTGCGGAGTGGCATGAGCAATACACCTGGCCGGCGCTCGCCACGTTTTTCCAGCCCGATCCACATTTACATGGGTCTTACCATTTTGATTGGACGACCGGCCATGAGGTTGCGTGGCGTCATAATTTCTCGCGGTGGATGCGCTTCGTGAATGATTTCAAGAACGCCGGCGGGCGCGTGGCAG
This sequence comes from Luminiphilus sp., assembly GCA_964218505.1. Lineage (GTDB taxonomy): Bacteria > Pseudomonadota > Gammaproteobacteria > Pseudomonadales > Halieaceae > Luminiphilus. The sequence goes on along the minus strand of CAXPOA010000197.1, from coordinate 10,396 downwards.
CCGGATCCGATGCGGGCTTCATTTATAAAGTCTACGGTTTTGCTTTCATCCGAGAACTAGAACTACTGCAGGAGGCTGGTTTTCATCCCCTTGAAGTCATTCAAGCGGCTACACGCAATGGTGCTGAGTTACTTGGGTTGGCTGATACTGTCGGCTCAATCGCCCCCGGCAAGAGTGCGGATATCCTGTTGGTGGATGGTAATCCTGTGGCCAATTTTAAGAGGCTTTACGGGACGGGCCACATGTATCTGGATCGTGAGACGGGGGAGCTAAGTCGTGTGGGCGGTGTAGACACAACCATCAGTCGGGGCATTGTGTACGATGCCAAGGCACTATTAGCCGATGTGGGTCGCATGGTCTCTGAGGCCCGTACTCCCGCGTCAGCAGCCTTGCACGAGTCATCCGAATAACCCTACTTCCTGACTGTCCGCAGTCGATCGCAATCTGTGGCAAATGGCTTGTGCCTGAGGCTTGACAATATACCCATACCCCCCCTAGGGTATACGTATGAAGCAAAAATCAAAACAGGCAGTGCAAACCCGGCTCGCAAAGATCGCCGGGCAAATCAATGCGGTCTCGCGCATGGTCGATGATGATCGATACTGCATCGATGTTATTCGGCAGGTGCGCGCCGCAAAGGCTGCCCTGTCGAGCCTTGAGCAGGTGATGCTGCGGGAGCACGTAGACACCTGCGTCACCCATGCCTTAACTGGTGATGATGTCGCTCTCAGGAAAGAGCGGGTCGAAGAGCTCGTTGCGGTGTTGGGTGGCACCAAAAAATGATCGAGTCTCCTTTAGGAGTGTTTAAAGCGGGGGCTTTGTCCCTCTTCGCACCACTGCTGTTAGGGCTAGTACTTGCCCAAGAGGCTAAGGCTCGGCCGGTCTCTTACGTGGGCGGCTGGACAATAATCGAAACCTCTAATCGGCAGTCAACCGCTGCGCTGGTTCACTACACGGCGACGCCAAAGCTATCGGTAGGTGGTCGAATACACTGGGACAGAAAAGCTGATTTTATGCTGACTGCAGTGCAGCCCACATGGCTGGCGAAACGCTGGTTCGGCCGGGACTATCAAGCCAATATTTATCTGACCGGTGGAATTGGTATGGCGACTGGGGTCGACAGCAATCCTCTGGGGTCGGATGAAGCTTATTTTGCGGGCGTTATGGCTGACTGGGAAACCCGTCGTCACTTCGTGAGCTATGAGGCCCGCTACCTCGATGCGGGGCATTTTGGCGATAACTTCATGCAGGCAGGTCGAGTGGGCTGGGCGCCTTACCAAGGAGATACCGGTGATTTACACACGTGGCTTATGGTTGAAGTCGATCACCGACCAGAAGCCCGTGAGTCGGTAGGTGTCACGCCGCTGATTCGATTTTTTAAAAACACGATATTGGTAGAGGTTGGCTACAACATATCAGAGCATCAACCCCTCGCGAATTTTACCTTTCGGTTTTAGGAGGAATTTTCTGTGATCATTAAAAGAGACTTTATTGCGCTATGTCTGACCGTTTTAGCCTTTGGTTCTGCGGCAGATAATCATTCCGGTGGTTCCCATGCGGGCCATCAGCATGGAGACACCCATGGCGCTAGCGCCATGATGGACCATGGGGGTCATGATGAGATGCACGATCACATGCACCAGCATGACGAGGGTGAGGACAGCTTGGATGACTCAGAGCAGGAGGCACCTGTAACGGGGGCCGTCACCTTAACGCACACGCCAGAGATTGATGCGGCCCTTGCCGAGGGTGGTGAGCCCATCGTCGCTGACGTTCTCGGGGTGGTGTGCGATTTCTGCGCGACGGCCATGAATAAGATTTTTGGTAAACGAGAGGAAGTTGCAGCGATCTATGTCGACTTGGATACCAAGGCTCTTAGTATTGTGACCCATGAGCAAGGTTCACTGTCCGATGAGGACATCGGCTCCCTGGCGGAACAGGCTGGATATCGTGTTGCCGCAGTGCGCCGGGGCGCGGCGGCCCTGGGTAGCTAGCCCTTATGCGTGGTGACTGGCGAGACCTGCTAGGTCCGACACTATCTCTTTTTGCCAGCTCCTCGACGCTGGTTTGCTGTGCGCTGCCCGCGCTACTCATTTCCATTGGTGCTGGAGCGGTTATGGTGGGTCTTACGACCGCCATTCCCGGTATTATCTGGCTCAGCGCACACAAGGTTCCATTGTTTATCGCCTCGGGGATCGTGCTGAGCATTGCGGCGTTTTTGCAGTGGCAGCAGCGCAATGCACCCTGCCCCCTAGATCCGGTGAAGGCTGCGGCATGTATGCGCCTTCGACGCATCAATCGCTGGACGATGGGACTGTCAGTGATGGTTTATCTGACGGGTCTTTTTTTCGCCTTTCTCTGGCCGCTCATTTTTCTGGATTAGATCCGGAGGTATTAGCGGTTAACCAGGCGCTCGCCACAAAGCGGGTTGAGGCATCGAGTGACTCCCAGCCGGTGTTGGTCTCGAGTACCCCTCGGATCTGGCGTCCAATTTCCTTTCCCAGTTCTACACCCCACTGATCAAAAGCGTTTAGTCCAAACAGTTTTGAAAGGAAAAACGTCTTGTGCTCGTATGCGGCGACAAGTTCCCCTAGGGAGTTTGGATTAACCTCGGACATAAGCAGCGTGGAGTGTGGATGATTGCCCGGCATTTCATAGTGGGGACCCATTGCTTCCGGCTGGCCTCGAGATCGAGCAAGATCGGCGGCGGCTCGCTTATCTCGTCCTAGCATGAAGGCACGACTCTGAGCCAAGGCATTGGCGGCTAGTTTACGGTGAGCATCGATATCGACGTCGCCGTTTTTAAGTGGTAGCACGATATCTGCTGTAAATGACCGGTTTCCCTGATGCAGCATCTGATAATAACTGTGTTGACCAATTGTGCCCGGTGATCCCCACAGCACCGGTGCGGTTTTCTCAGTAATTGTTGCGCCCTCGAGAGTGACTGACTTGCCGTTACTTTCCATGGTCAGCTGCTGTAAGAAATCTGCCAGGTACTCGAGTCGCTGAGAATAGGGGAGGACGAGATGCGTCTCGGTTTCTAAGTACGTCGTGTTCCAGTATTCCAGCAGCGCCATCGTCAGGGGAAGGTTGCCGGAGTCGGTAGTGTTCAGGGTATGGCGATCCATTGAGTGGCCGCCCTTAAGAAAGTCAGCGAAGGCCTCCCAGCCTTGATTCACGGCAATTGAGAGTCCAATCGCAGACCACACGGAATAACGACCTCCAACCCAGTCCCAGAGTGGAAAGCAGGCATCGTGAGCGATGCCAAACGCTTCTGCGCCGTCGATGTTGGTGGTCACTGCGAGCACGTGGTCAGCGATACTGGCTTGGCTTGCGCCACCTGCGAGGAGCCACTCGCGAGCACGCAGTGCATTGGTCAGGGTCTCTTCGGTGGTAAAGGTTTTCGAGCAGACGATGAACAGTGTGGTCTTTGGGTTGAGCGTCGCCAAGGTTTCATCAAGGTCCTGAGGATCGACGTTTGCCACAAAGTGAGCGTTGATTGGGTCATTCGGATTTTTCAGGGCGCGACAAATAAAGCGAGGCCCCAAGTCCGATCCTCCAATGCCAATATTGACTACATCGGTAAATTTGTCACCGCCAAAGCCACGACGATCTCCCGAGTGGATGCCGTCGGTCACCGCTTTCATTCGCTCAAGCGTGCTCGCTACGCCTTGGTGCCAGTCTGAAAGCTGTGCTGCCTTGGTCCCGCGCAAAAGGGTGTGAAGGGCGGAACGACCTTCGGTGGTGTTGCTGGTCTCACCTGAGGTCAGTCGAGCAAATGCCCCACTTAAATCTTTTTCAGCGGCAAGCTTGTGCAGGACAGCCAGTGTGGTCTGATCAAGCCGGTGCTTGCTGAAATCGAGCTGTAAATGGTCACTCGCCGTGGTGAAAAAGGTGATGCGGTCTTGTTCGCGATCGAACAGTTCAGTGATTCGTGTTTGGCTCAGTCGCTCGGCTGCTTGCTGGAGTGTCAGGTGAATGTCCGACAGCGCCGCGTTCTCGCTGGGCTGTTGACTTGTCGTGGTATTCATCTCAAAAAATCAGCCTGTTGGGGTGCGTTAGCAGGGTTAGAGATCGCCATTACAGACGAATAGCTGTGTGGCAATGCCTACGCCTTGGGTGCATCCTGCTATGGGATGGACTGACAGGCAAGCTGCTATTCGGCTCTAGCCCGTGTTTCGCATGCCTGCAGCGACTCCCGCGATGGTAACCATCAGCGCTTTCTCGACTTCCGGATCCGGCGCTTCTCGTTCCCGGCGAAGAAGTTCCGCCTGTAAAAGGTTGAGCGGCGTTGTATAGATATTCCGTAGCTGGATAGATTCCCGCCCCCAAGGATTGTGCGCCAACAGGACGTCGCTGCTGAGGAGCTCTTTGAGGGACTCCATGTCTTCGCGTAGCTGGTTTCGGAGTTTAGACCCTATGCTTCTCAGAGATTCCTCCACCAAAAGCTGGTCATAAAAGGTCGCAACTGACAGATCAGTCTTGGTCAACACCATCTCTAGCATCGATAGACGCGAGCGAAAGAAAGGCCAATCTCGTTCCATGTCCCGCAGAGACTCAAGGTGGCCTTCTTCCATGACTTTATGGAGTGCCGCGCCGGCGCCCAGCCAGGCTGGGAGCATTAGTCTGTTCTGAGACCAGGCAAATATCCACGGGATAGCACGAAGGCTGGCGATACCGCCATCCGATCGGCGTCGCGCAGGTCGGGACCCCAAGGGAAGCTTTGCCAGCTCCTGTTCCGGGGTTGCCTGACGGAAGTAGGGCACGAACTGGGGATCATCGCGCACCCAGGACCGGTAGTGGTCGCATGATTCTTGCGATAGCTTGTCCATCAGCTCCCGCCACGGCTGTCTGGGCGTAGGGGGCGGTAGCAGATTCGCCTGCAATATTGCGCTCGCGTATTGACCGAATGTATTTACCGCGAGGGGCGTCAGACCGAGTTTTGTGCGAATCATCTCGCCCTGTTCAGTAACTCGGAGGCCATTGTGGAGAGAACCCGGGGGCTGCGAGAGCAGGGCGTCGTGGGCTGGCGCGCCGCCTCTACCGATAGTGCCACCGCGGCCGTGAAACAATGTGAGCGATACTCCATACTCCTGACACACTTCCAACAGCTCCTCCTGCGCACGATATTGGGCCCAGCCTGCCGCCAGCATGCCCGCATCTTTGGCGCTATCTGAGTAGCCAATCATTACAGTGAGTTTGCGAGCGGTGCGGTCTCGGAAGCGTGCATCTTGCAGCAAGGTGTTTATAACCTCGGGTGCCCGGTTCAGGTCGTCTAGGGTTTCGAAAAGAGGTGCCACCGGAATATCCAGATGCCCACCGGTGGCTTTCAGCAGAAGTTGGACAGCCAGCACGTCGGATGAAGACCCTGCCATCGAAATGACGTAGCAACCCAGCGCCGCGCGTGGCGTGCGCGCGATCTCCTGAAAAGTATTGATGACTTCGCGCACCTCAGTGGAGCATTGCCAGTTATCTGGGAGGAGGGGCCTTGGGTTGTCCAGTTCTGTTTGTAACCATTCAAGACGCTTCTCCTCACCCCAAGAGGCGTAATCACCCAACTTTAGATGTTGGGTAAGTTCACTCAAGGCGGCGGTATGTCGGCTGCTTTCCTGACGGATATCCAACGTAATCAGGTGTGGCCCAAAGCAACGAAGGCGCCGCATGGTGTCAAGCAACTGGCCGTTGGCGATGGTGGCGATGCCGACAGCGGTCAGTGAGTCATAACAGCGTGTGAGGGGATCCAAAAGCTCCTCGAGGGTAAGGGCGGCAGGACTTTGCTCGTGCTGGTTGATTGCAGCTTGGAGGGCTGCGCGCTGGGCAACCACTTTGTCTTTCAGGCGTCTTATGATCGTGCGGTAAGGCTCACGCACATGGCCGGCTTCCTCGAAGATTTCGGGGGTTGCTGTTGCCAGAGACAATTCTTCCTGCAACAAGCTTAAGTCTCGAATCAGTAAATCGCAGGCTTGCCACTGGGCTAAAAGGATGACCTGTCGCGTGATATCGGCGGTGACATTTGGGTTGCCGTCCCGGTCGCCACCAATCCAGCTTGAAATCTGTACGGGCTTCCAATCGAGGGATCGCGAGCGCAATTGATACCGGCGACACAGCTCATCAATGTCACGCTGAAATGCTGGCACCGCATCCCAGAGAGAGTTCTCTATGACGGCAAATCCCCAGCGAGCTTCATCGACCGGACTTGGTCGGGATTCACGAAATTCCTCGGTATGCCAGATCTGGGAAACCAGGTCTGCCAGGCGCTCAGCAATCCGCTTGGACTCGGTTTGATTGAGAAGAGATCGATCTAGCGCGCCGAGGCAGCGATTTATCTCTGCAAATTTGTGAATGAGAGTTCTGCGGGTAATTTCTGTTGGGTGCGCTGTGAGCACGAGATCAATATGTAAGCTGTCTAACCCGTCCGCGATTGAGCGGGATGTATGGGTTTCCTGTAGCCGTGTGATGGCCCTATCCATGGTGGCAGCCGCTGAGAACTGCTGCGATGTTTCGGCAATGGTTGTGTGGTGTTGCTCAGCGATATTGGTCAAATTTAGAAATTGGCTGAACGCTTTGGCGATTAACAGGATCGTGTCGTCGTCCAGTGAGCGGAGAAGGGCATGCAACCCCTCAAAATCCCCGGAGTCCTGCGCGTCCTTGGATGTTTGTCGGATTTCTTCAATCTTATTGAACAGGGCGTCACCCGCCGAGGAACGGATAACGTCCCCAAGGGTATCCCCAAGCAGTCTGACTTGTTTGCGTAAGCTGGTTGTCTCAAAAGGTGCATTCATTGTGAGCGGCAATTACCTATCTGTCTGGATTATTTCTTCACGGGATATCGTGTTGCGCGGAGGCTGTCTTTGATGCGTGCCACGTGTTCAACCAGAGTACTTCCTCCACGCAGCATCACACCGGTTACCAGCGTATCAATGAACACCAGTTGCACAATGCGTGATGTCATAGGCAAATAGTCGTCTGTGTTTTCAGTGACGTTGACCTCAAGAACGCAGTCGCAGGCCTTTGCCAACGGTGATTTGGCCGAGGTTAGTCCAATGACAGTCGCGCCCGAAGCGCGCGCTAGCTCGGCGGCTTCTACAATTGATTTCGTTCGTCCTGTGTGGGAGATAAAAAAGAACACGTCACCCGGTAGGCCCCCTGCTGCCAGCATTCGGAGCATAAGCGGGTCCGTTTGGGTGGTGACGGGGGTGTTAAATCGGAAAAACTTATGTTCCGCGTCTTTGGCTACAGCGGCGGAGGTGCCCAGTCCCAAAAACATAATCCGCTTAGCTTCAGACAGCAGGTTCACGGCCTCGGCGATGGCCTCTGTTGGCAGCGCATCGCGTGCCAGTATCAACGCACTGATGGTGTTGTCGAACAGCTTAAAGGGATAGCTGGCAATATCATCGGAAGGTTCTACTGCTTGGGACATGTAACGCACCCCTGAAACAAGGGATGTCGCTAGCTGAATTTTAAAGTCGGGAAAGCCTTTCGCCCCAAAGCGCTTGCTGAACCGGTTCACCGAGGGTTCGCTGACACCGGCTGACTTAGCAAGATTGGCAATGCTCGATTGGGTAGCTGCCTCGGGATCTGCGAGGATAGCTTGTGCGACTTTTGTCTCTGATTTACTGAGTCCAGGTAAGGCGGCTGCCACCTGGGTCAGTAGATTAGGTTTTGGATTCATCCCCTGTCTCCAGCTGTTCTGTGACCGTATCTTGAGCATCCCCATATGGGTTGGCAATCCAGAGGTGCCTCTAGATCGGTCTGCGAGTGCTCCATGTAGGGCCTTTTCCGCAAATTAGTTACATATTTTACACAAAAAGACTTTCAAAATGTAATTAAATTACTTATGGTGTTCTTCTGAGCTAACCAGGAGGCACGTATGATCAATATTGCTATCAACGGTTATGGACGAATCGGCAGAAATATCCTGCGCGCTTTTTATGAGCGGCCTTCGTTCGGTGACAAGATCCGTATTGTTGCGATCAACGACTTAGGTTCTCCTGAAATCAATGCTCACCTCACCCAATACGACACCACTCATGGGCGCTTTCCCTTGTCAGTATCAGCCGGCGACGATTGCCTGCGGGTTGGCGACGACACCATACGCGTTTTTAGTGAGCGTGATCCCGAGGCGTTGCCTTGGGCTGACCTTGATATCGATGTAGTTCTGGAGTGCACAGGCTTCTTTACCGACAAGGCATCGGCCTCGAAGCATCTTCGTGCTGGCGCCCGTCGGGTTCTCATTTCAGCCCCAGCCAAGGATGTCGATGCCACTGTTGTTTACGGCGTGAATCACGAGTCGTTGTCGATTGAGCACACGGTAGTATCCAATGCGTCCTGCACCACCAATTGCCTGGCTCCTTTGGTGGCACCGCTGCATGCGAAGGTGGGCCTTGAAAGCGGTTTGATGACAACCATTCATGCCTATACCAACGATCAAAACCTGAGTGACGTCTACCACTCCGACCTCTACCGCGCGAGAGCGGCAGCGCACAGCATGATTCCGACTAAAACAGGTGCTGCGAGTGCGATTGGCTTAGTTATGCCTGAACTCAAAGGCCGGCTGGACGGCTTGGCAGTACGAGTGCCGACCCTGAATGTGTCACTGGTCGATTTGTCTTTTGTAGCCTCTCGCGACACCTCTGTTGAAGAAATCAACCACATCATGGAGGCTGCCGCTCAACAGGATCGTTTCGGTGTGCTCAGCTGCAACACACAGCCGCTGGTATCGATCGACTTCAATCACAACAGTGCGTCCAGCAATTTTGATGCAAACCATACCCGGGTATCGGGCCGTTTGGTCAAGGTGCTGTCCTGGTATGACAACGAGTGGGGTTTCTCCAATCGCATGCTGGATACGGCGTGTCACATGGCAGCGGTTGCAAAGCAGGGCGTTGATTGCGCTGCTTAAAGAATCAGCCGGACCCCGGGGGGGGAGACGGTTGATCCAAGGGGGAGCTCTGCTCCCCCTTTTTTATGCGCTTGCAGTTGTTGAGGTTGGTGCTTCTCTAGGTCAGCGCGCAGTAGCGTGACGCCGAGCGAAGTTGCTGTGAGGTGGTAGAAAAGTCAGAACGGGCGTGGCGTAAACGTCATCCTTGGCCGCGGCGGCCTCATAGGTTGCGGCCTTATCCGCGCCCACCGTATGCACAAACCCTAACTTGGTTTTTTTGAGTCGTTGAGCCGATAGGGAAATGCGCTGGTGCGGTGCGGTGGTGGGTTGCACCATGAGTGCGGCAGCCGCCGTGGTAAGTCCCTCTTCCAACTTTGCACTGCAGGGAAATAATGACGCGGTATGACCGTCATTACCCATTCCAAGAATCACGACGTCGAAACAATCAATGTCTTTCAACGCGGCGTTTACTTCTTTCAGCGTGAGTTCTTCATCCGGGAATGCGGAAATCAAAGAAACAAACTTCGCCTGACTTGCGTGGCCTTGTAACAGGGTTCGTTTTAGAAGACCCTCATTTGAGTCAGGGTGGTCAGAAGCCACCCAGCGCTCATCGGCCAACAGGATCGTCACCTGGGCCCAGTCGATCTCGGTCTCAGCAAGAAGGTCAAACAGAGGGGCCGGCGTGCTTCCCCCAGATACGACTAGGCTGGCCTTCCCTCGCTCGGTAATCGCCTCCTTAAGATGAGTGACGATTTCCTCAGCAAAAGCCTCGTTTAGCTCATCGGCGCGCTCAAACAGCAGGTCAGGCATGCCAGCTCCTGCCATCCCGCTCTATCAGGATTTCTGCTTTCGACGGACCCCAGGTTCCAGCGTGGTAGGGTTTTGGTTCGACGCCCGCGGACTGACACGCTGCCATTAATTCATCGCACCAACGCCAGCTTTCCTCGATTTCTTCACGGCCCACGAACAGCGACTGGTCGCCGTTGATCGCATCGAGGAACAGTCGCTCGTAGGCATCCGGGATGCGATCGAATCCATCGGCCTCTCGAAAGTCGAGATCCAGCGTATGACTTTGCAGAGATAGCTTGTCTTTCAGGCTCTGTCGTTTCGATACCATGGTGAGTTCAATGCCCTCGTTGGGCTGCAGTCGAATAATGAGTTTGTTGGGGATATTCGCGCCGTCGCCGAAAATGTTGTGGGGCAACTCCTTGTACTGAATGATGATTTCGGTCACCTTCTCGGGCATGCGTTTACCGGTGCGCAGGTAAAAAGGCACTCCTGCCCACCGCCAGTTGTCGACATGAGCTTTTATGGCGACAAAGGTTTCGGTGTCACTGGCATTTTTTGCGCAGCCGGGTTCCTGAAGATAGCCCGGCACGGCCTCGCCTTTTGACCACCCGTCACTGTATTGGCCGCGCACCACATGGTCGTTGACCGATGCAGCTGTGACGCGGCGCAGCGCCTTTACAATCTTCACCTTTTCATCGCGAATGCTCTCGGCTTCGAGGCTGTTTG